>DBOG01000023.1:0-13889 GCA_002299915.1 Proteobacteria bacterium UBA652
GATTAGAGAAGAGAAGAGAAGTTTACTTTAGTCATCACAATGTCCTTAAGAATTATTAAAGAAAGGTGTTAGTCGTACTACTATATAAACGTTAAACCAAGCAAATTGGTTCCATATTCCGATTTTATCTCCCCATTCAATACTTGTCAACGGGAAAACATCCTGAACTTTAGAAGGAGTTTATGTATTATGGGGATACAATGTAATTGAAACTAATGATACTCAACATCTGGATCCACATCATGCGATTGCAAAGCCTCACCTGCAACCCGATGTTTTTCACTGGCCCAATCCCCTAAATCAATCAGCTTACAGCGCTCACTACAAAAAGGTCGCCAGGTTGCGGCATCATTCCAAGTGACGGGTTGATTACAGGTTGGGCATTGGACGATTGTTTCTGACATATCCGCTTTAGAGCGCACAACAGCTAAGCGTAAACTCAACATCATCTGTGGTTTGTTGTGGCCGATCATCAAGGTCGAAAACCATAAAACGCACGGTAAAACGATGCTTACCACCACTAATTTCAGGAAAATAAATAGCACCAGCAGGCAGGGTAACACGCACCAATTGATACGGGTGATTGGCATCTAATGTTTGTTGATAAAAACCTTCCGCAGCAATTTTGTTACTGCTAGTAGCGCTATTTCGAATGAGATCTAGACAATCTTCAGTGGCGGTGCGTGCCGGAGTAAATCCATCAAACCAGTGGGTTATTTGTTGATGGCGCTGCTCGGCTGGGGTGTGGCTAAGCCAGTAGTGGTAAGCAGGTAAATCAACATGACTGGTGCCTGCAGGAACACTGGCCCGTTGTCGAATGGGGGCAAGAAATTCACTGTCACGCAAGGCATGACCAAGCGCATTTTTTGTTTTGAGTTGTTGTAATACCGCTAGGTTTTGCTCTAAATCCGCTAATAAATCAGTGAGGATGGCGGCATCCACCTTGGGGTTACTGGCTAAGGCGGAGAGGCCAGCGATTAGGCGCTCCATTTCTTTGGTGATTTCTGTTTTGAGATCGGTGCGATCGAATAAACTGAGAATATCGAGCAGACAATCGATAGCTTGTCGGTGATGATTGACGCTGTCACCTTGCAGGGCATGCAGTGTCTGGCCAAACAGAAACTCAAGACGGAGCAGGGTGCGATTGCGTTCGTTTAAAGGCTGTTCGTAGGTAATAGTCTGCGTCACGAGGAATTATGATACCGTGTAAATGTTAAGAATTTAGGATAGTTTGCTTGAGTTACTGGGAGAGTGCAACTTTGCTTGTGCAAGATAGTGTTGATGCAGGGAATTCACGGTAGTCTGGAGTCGTGTTATATCCCCAGAATTATCAATAATATCATCGGCAATTTTGCGACGTAGTGTGATATCGGTTTGGCTTTCAATCATTGATTCTATAAGGGAAAGATCAATGTTATCGCGTTGCTGCAAGCGCTTTTTTTGTATGGATGGATCGGTTTCAATCGCGACAACGCGGCCAACAAGATCTATCATCTTGGCTTCAACAAGTAGTGGAATTACGAGGATGCAATAAGGTGATGATAGCGCATCACTACGTTGCTGCAATAGGGTTCGTATTTTTGGATGAAGAATGGATTCGAGCTGTTGTTTTGCAGCGAGATCGGTGAAGATAAGTGTGCGAAGTGCTGAACGATTTAGAGAACCATTTGGATATAATACCGTGTGGCCAAAGTGATCGATTATGTCGCTTAGGGCAGGGCTGCCGATTCGGGTGAGCTCTCGTGCCAGTAAGTCTGCGTCAATAATGGGAGTGCCGAGCTGATAAAATAGGGATGAGACAGTTGTTTTACCGCTGGCAATACCGCCCGTGAGGCCAATTTTTAGCATTTTAACGGGCTAGAGAATGCCGGCCCAGCTTTGATAGGCGGTATTGATTTTGTCTCCCCAAAGTAAGGCAATAAAGCCTGCACAGGCCAGGTAAGGGCCAAATGGGATGGGGATTTGTGATTGATGACGACGAATGAGAATCATGCTGCCGCCAATAATAGCGCCTACAAGAGAGGATAAAATAAGGATAGCAGGTAGATATTGCCAACCTAGCCAAGCGCCTAAGGCCGCTAGCAGTTTGAAATCACCATAACCCATCCCTTCTTTGCCGGTAGCGAGTTTGAAGGCTTGATAGACTAGCCAGAGGATTAAATAGCCTGCAAGCGCGCCAATAACGGCACTACGTAAGTCGGTGAACAAGCCAAATAAGTTGGCAAATAAGCCCAGCCAAAGTAGGGGTAAGGTAAGATTATCGGGAAGTAGTTGGTGGTCAACGTCAATAAATGTAAGTGCAAGGAGTGACCACGTTAGCAATAAGGCGGCTAAGCAAGTCCAGCCAACACCAAAGTGGAAAGCCACGAGCATTGAGAGGAGCGCTGTGAGTGCTTCAATGCTGGGATAACGAATAGAAATGGGGTGTTGGCATATTTTACATTTACCACGCAATAACAAATAACTTAGCACCGGGATATTTTGCCAGGCACGAATGGTAGTGTTACATTTTGGACAGTGCGAACGTGGCTTATTGAGGTTGAAAGTATCGGCCTGTTCTGGTGTATTACCTGCCAATTCAGCACACTGTGCCCGCCACTCTCGCTGCATCATCAGCGGCAGACGATAGATAACCACATTTAAGAAACTGCCGACTAACAGGCTAAACAAACCTACGAGGATAATAAACAATATATTATTGCTTTGTAATAGCTCAATTATTGCAGCCATTTAAATTACAGAACCCATTTTGAATATTGGCAGATACATGGCAATAACAAGGGTACCAATCAAGGTCCCTAAGACAACCATAATAAGCGGTTCTAGGAGTGCGGTAAGGTTATCAACCGCATCATCGACTTCTTGTTCAAAGAAATCAGCGACTTTCGCCAACATGGTATCAAGCGCGCCCGATTCTTCACCAATGGCAGTCATTTGGATCATCATATTGGGAAATAAGTTGGTATCTGCCATCGCTCGGTTCAATTGGGATCCTGTCGAGACTTCTTTCTGCATCTCAAGTGTTGCATGATTATAAACGATATTGCCTGTTGAGCCAGCAACTGAACCCATGGCTTCAACTAGAGGCACACCCGCTGAAAACATAGTCGCCGTAGTTCGCGCAAAACGTGCAATCGCACTTTTTCTCAATATCTCACCAACGACAGGTATCTTAAGTAATAGACGATCAAAAAAGTGATGCACTTTTTTAGATCGTTTTTTTGCCTGTAGAATGGCATAAATCACCAGGAAAATCCCACCGAAGATCAACAACCATTTTTCTTGGAAGAAATGAGAGACGGTAACCACAAATTTGGTTAAGGCGGGTAAGTCAGCACCAAAGCCTTGGAACAAGGACTCAAATTGCGGGATAACAAAGATCATTAGGATGGCGGTAACGAGGAAAGCCACTGCAATGATGGCGGCAGGATACACCATGGCTTTTTTAACTTTAGATTTAATGGCTTCAGTTTTTTCTTGATAATCTGCGATTTCACCGAGTAGATGTTCTAAAGTACCAGACTTTTCACCGGCTTCAACCAGGCTTAAAAAGAGGTCATCAAAATAAAGCGGGAACTTAGCCATGGCTTCAGCAAGGCTTGAACCTGATTTCACATCATCGGCAATAGACAATACCAGTTTCTTCATACTGGCATTTTCATGACCAGAACCAATAATTTCTAGGGATTGCATCAGGGGGACACCTGAGGATGACATGGTGGCTAACACCCGGCTAAAAACAGCAATGTCTTTTGTTTTTATCTTTGGGTTTTTAGCCTTAAATAGTGTGCTTGCTTTACGAATTTTAAGCGGCTTAATCCCTTGCCGACGCAAATCCGCCCGCACGGCGTCAATATTATCAGCAGGCATATTGCCTTTAATACGTTTACCACTTTTATTAACGCCTTGCCAGGCATAATCTGCCTTTACGGGAGATTTCTTTTTATTTGCTTGCGCCATAAAGCTTTATTCCTTTGTAATACGATTAAGTTCTTCAATGCTAAATATGCCTGCGGCAACTTTATTTATGCCAGATTCACGTAAATTGAGTACACCTTCTTCGGCCGCTTGTAACTCAAGCTCTTTAGAAGACCCCCCAATTAATATGATGCTCCGCATCTCTTCAGAGATCGGCATCACTTGGTAAATGCCCGTACGACCTTTATAACCACCAGTACATTTATCACAGCCTACGGCCTTATAAATGGTTATCTCGTCATTATCAACTTGTGCTTGCGTAAATCCTTCTTCGAGTAAAATATTGTTAGGGATTTCATCTTCTGTTTTACAGCTGCTACAGAGTTTCCGTGCTAAGCGTTGCGCAATAATCAACGACACGGCAGAGGCGATATTGAAGGGGGCAACCCCCATGTTAGACAAGCGTGTTAAGGTTTGCGGTGCATCATTGGTATGCAGTGTAGATAAGACTAGATGGCCTGTTTGTGCTGCTTTAATTGCAATTTCAGCGGTTTCTAAGTCACGGATCTCACCCACCATGATAATGTCAGGATCTTGCCGCAAGAAGGCGCGTAATGAGGCGGCAAAGGTAAGCCCGATTTCAGGATGCATATTAACTTGGTTAATGCCTGCTAAAGTAATCTCAGCAGGATCCTCAGCAGTGGAAATATTACGATCGTCTGTGTTCAAGATACCCAATGCCGTATAAAGCGAGACGGTTTTACCACTTCCCGTCGGACCCGTGATTAATATCATGCCATAAGGCCGATGCATTATATCTAGGAATACTTGTTTTTGTTCAGGTTCATAACCAAGCGAGTCAATCCCCAATTTTGCTTGGGTGGCGTCTAAGATCCGTAATACGATTTTTTCACCAAATAGGGTGGGACAAGTACTCACACGAAAATCAATACTTTTGGTGGCAGATAATTTCATCCGCATACGGCCATCTTGTGGCACTCGTCGTTCTGCAATATTCAACCGGGAAAGCACTTTCAGCCGCGCAGCAATCCTGCCAGCCAATTCAATTGGTGCAGCAGAGAGCTCTTGTAATACACCATCAATACGTGCGCGCACACGATATTCTGTTTCATAGGGTTCGAAATGGATATCGGATGCGCCATTTTTAATTGATCTAGATAACATACCATTGATAAATTTTACAACGGGGGTGTCGCCATCTTTTTTCTCAGATAAGTCTTCCACCTTGGTATCAGCGGAATCACTTATATCATATTCAATGGCGGTATCCATTAGGCCTGCCAAGACTTCATTTTGATCGTCTAATACTTTGTCAATGGTAGAGGCAAGCTTGGCTTCATCGACGAGAATGCTGAATGTTTTTTGGCCTGAGTGAAATTGGAATGCATCTAGCGCTTGGATATTCATGGGATCTGACACGGCAACATACAGTCTAGTCCCACGTTGAAATAGGGGCAATGCATGGTGTTGGAGTACCAGCTTCTCGGGGATCTGTTCTGAATCTATTGCGTCGAGATCCATTGCGTTTAAATCGAATAAGGGCAGACCGAATTCTTGGGACAGCACGGTAGCAAGTTGCGCACCTTCCACAATATGGTGCTTAACCAAATAGGTAACGAGCGCCGTTCCTTCATCTGTCGCTGCTTGTTGTGCTGTCATGATAGCGTCCGCATCTAATAAGCCGTCATCGACGAGTCTACGCGCAACACCACTGAGTTTCTGGGTACTGTTTAATGCCATTACTGTATTAAGTTCCTTGGCTTTTTATTGTGAATTATATCTAATGGTAAGCTAAATTTAGCTTAATATACTAGTTTTTTGTCAATGACGCTATCAACTATAACCGTATATACTGTTAAAAACGATGGAAAATAGGAATATTTATTATGAAAAAGCATTACCAGTATTTTATGCAAGTATTAACGTTGTTAAGCTTCTCTTTATTGCTCGGCTGCGGTCAGAAAGATGATTTATATTTACCCGATAAGCAAGCATTGATAAACACACAGGAGTCATTACAAGCAGATGGATGATTTCCAATATAAAAAGGATATTTTGTATGTGGAGAATGTGCCGTTGGGTGATATTGCGCAGTGTTACGGCACCCCAGCTTATGTTTATTCGCGCGCAACCCTAGAGCGGCATTGGCATGCCTTTGATCTGGCTTTTTCAGGAATAGCACATTGTGTTTGTTATGCAGTGAAAGCGAATTCTAATTTGGCAGTATTAAATATATTGGCGAGATTGGGATCGGGGTTTGATATTGTTTCTGGTGGTGAGTTGGCGCGGGTGTTGGCAGCCGGTGGGCAGGCAGATAAGATTGTCTTCTCTGGCGTGGGGAAGACGGTTGTAGAAATTAAACAAGCACTGACAGAAAAAGTGCGCTGTTTCAATGTGGAATCAATCGCAGAACTAGAACGAATCAATACGATTGCGGCTGAAATGAATTGTCGTGCGCCCATCTCTATTCGGGTTAATCCGGATGTAGATGCGCAAACGCACCCTTATATTTCGACAGGATTAAAAGAAAATAAATTTGGTATTGCAATTGAACAGGCAGAAGCTGTATATCTGCAGGCAGATGCTCTGCCACATCTAGAAATAAAAGGCATTGATTGTCATATCGGATCACAATTAACAACGCTTTCCCCTTTTGTGGATGCATTGCAACGTGTATTGGTTTTGGTGGATAAGTTACAGGCACAAGGCATTGTGTTAACGCATCTTGATATTGGAGGTGGGCTGGGTATTACCTATGATGATGAAACACCACCAAGCCCCGCTGAATATGCCGCTGCATTGCAGCCTTTATTAGCGGGGAAAAACTTAGAAATATTACTGGAACCTGGCCGGGCGATTGCGGGCAATGCAGGCGTGTTGTTGACCCGAGTTGAGCATTTAAAAGAGACAGTAGATCGGCATTTTGCGATTGTGGATGCCGCAATGAATGATTTGTTGCGCCCCGCCTTATATCAATCTTGGCAAGACATTATTGAGGTTGATAAACGGTCAGATATTGCTGCCCAAGAATATGATATTGTTGGCCCGATCTGTGAAACAGGAGACTTTTTGGGTAAACAACGCATGTTGGCGGTTGAAGCAGGGGATTTGCTGGCGATCCGTTCTGCAGGAGCATATGGGTTTACCATGAGTTCTAATTATAATTCTCGCCCACGTGCGGCCGAAATCATGGTAGACGGCGATCAGTTTACGCTGGTACGCGCCAGAGAAACGATTGCATCATTATTTGATGGTGAAATGATCTTAGCGGAATAGGTGATGACTTTAAAATTCAGTAAAATGCATGGATTAGGCAATGATTTCATCGTGATCGATGCAATTAATCAGTCAGTTAAGCTGAGTGATAAACAGATCCGATTGCTTGCAGATAGGCGATTTGGTGTGGGTTGTGATCAGCTATTATTAGTTGAAAGGCCAAAGACAGATGCAGCCGATTTTCGCTATCGTATCTTTAATGCTGATGGCAGTGAAGTGGCGCAGTGTGGTAATGGTGTGCGATGTTTTGCGCAGTTTGTAAGGGATAAAGGCTTGACGGATAAAACCACCATTGCGGTCGAAACTAACTCGGGTATTGTTTATCCGACGATATTAGATAAGCAGATCCGGGTTGATATGGGCACACCACAGCTTTCACCCGCATCACTACCCATGCGGGTTACAAAAGAAGCAGCGCATTATGCATTGGCTTTGGATAATGGCGATATCGTTGAAATCAGTACGGTATCCATGGGTAACCCTCATGCAGTATTACGTGTGAATAATGTGGAGCTAGCAGATGTCGCAACAGTAGGCCCCATGATTGAAGGCCATGCAGATTTTCCAGATCGGGTTAATGTTGGCTTTATGCAGGTGGTAGATCCCAGTGAAATTCGTCTACGCGTCTATGAGCGTGGCGCAGGGGAAACATTGGCGTGTGGGACGGGGGCGTGTGCAGCAGCGGTTATCGGGATCCGTCATGGTTGGTTGGCAGAGAAAGTGACCGTTGCCTTGGCGGCGGGTGATTTAGAGATTGAGTGGGCCGGAGAAGGCGAGTCGGTGTGGATGACAGGCCCCGCCACTCAAGTGTTTGATGGAGAGATAGCGTGGGAAATGATCAAGTAATAACGGCAGCGGATGTGGCTGCCTATTTAACGGAACATACGGGTTTTTTTGAGCAACACCCGGATTTGCTGGCGTCATTTCTGACAGAAGCTACCCCAGAGGGCACCCTTTCTTTCAGCCAGCGACAGATTGAGCGTTTGCGCGCACAAAATACAGAATTGCAAACAGAGCTGAATGCGATGATGGATGTAGGTGAAACCAATAGTGACTTGCAAACAAGGGTACATTTGTTGTGTCTTGAGCTGATGGATGCCAAAACAATTGATAAAATTGTGCCTATTTTATCGAAACAGCTCAGAATAGAGTTTGGGGCGGATGAAGTAGCGTTACGTTTATTTTATAGTGGGGAACAGCCTAGCAACTTGCCGCCATTGACGGATAATGTACAGCAATTATCAAGAGACACATTAGATTTAGCGGCTTTTGCAGGGCTATTACATCAATTCAAACCTTTGTGTGGTCGTTTAACATCGGTGCAGAAAAATGTATTATTTGGCGATAAAGCAGATAGAGTGCAGTCAGCGGGTTGTGTTTCATTAGGCGATTCTGCCTTGGGCATGCTGGCCATTGGTAGTTATGATGAAAGCCGGTTTAATGCGGAGATGGGAACAATCTATCTTTCCTTTTTAGGCGATATACTGGCGCGTTTATTACAGCCTTATATGGCACGATCTGATAGCTAAATTTAAGACGTGGCTGAGCTAAAAACAAATACGGCAGATTTCTTGCAATATTTAACGCAGGAACGCCGCCTATCACCGCACACAATTAGCAATTATCAACGCGATCTGAAGCGATTTCTGGTTTTTTGTCAGCAGCAGGATTTAACGGCTTGGCCTCAGATCAAGTCCAGCCACATTCGTCAATTTATGGCGCAATGTCACCAGCAGGGCTTAGGTGGGCGATCTATTCAGCGTTTATTATCAAGCTTACGTTCATTATATGGTTATCTTATTAAGATGGGCTTGGCAAAGATGAATCCAGCCCAATCTGTGCAAGCTCCGAAAGCAGCGCAACGATTGCCCGCCACATTAGATGTTGATCAAATGAACAGCTTATTGGCTTATGATGAAATGGACTGGCGCAGCTGCCGGGATAAAGCGATGATGGAATTGCTTTATTCGTCGGGTTTACGATTAGCAGAACTAGCCAGCCTCAATATGGGCGATATTGAGATGCGTGAGGGCATGGTAAAAGTTACCGGGAAAGGCAATAAAGAACGTGTTGTCCCAGTGGGGAAACAAGCATTGATTGTGTTAAAACAGTGGCACACACATCGTGACACATTAGGGTTTGCCGAACAGCCAGCCTTATTTATCAGCCAGCAAGGTAAGCGTTTAGGCATGCGTGCCATCCAAAAGCGCTTGCAATATTGGGGACAGAAACAGGGGGTGTCGGAGCAAGTGCATCCACATCGACTGCGTCATGCCTTTGCCTCCCATGTATTGGAATCCAGCGGTGATTTACGCGCCGTACAAGAATTACTAGGTCATGCTGATATCAGCACCACCCAAATCTATACCCATGTTGATTTTCAGCAGCTAGCTAAAGTCTATGATGCCGCCCATCCTAGAGCGAGAAAAAAATAATAACTATGATTAAGATCAATTTTATCTGTTAATATCAAACTACGTGAGATTCTCTGGAGAGAGGGATGAATAAACATCAAAAAACAATAATATTAAGTGCTGTTTTGGCCACAAGCTATGCGCAGCAAAGTAGTGCGGGGGGCTTTAGAATCCCTGAATCTTCTATTGGCGGTATTGCGCTCTCTAATGCACTTGTTGCTAATCCAACGCTTACAGATGCATTTACTTATAATTACGCTGCCATGGGATTTCATGAAGGCACCATTATTTCACTGGCAGGATTTGGGATTGCAGTTGATTCAAGTGTGACACCTGGCGGACCTAATGCCGCCACTGGAAAAGTGAAGAATAAATCGGATGATGCCGTGCTTCCCGCACTGTATCTTATGCAGCAGATCAATAACCGCTGGTCGTGGGGTCTACAAGCAGGCGTACCGTTTGGTTTAGAAACCGTCTGGCCGGCAGATACTTTTTCTTCTTTTTATACGGCAGATACAGCTTTGGGTGCTGGCGGAAGCATTGCAGGCTTGCATCCTACAGACAGTGATTTGCAACTATTCAATATTTCACCTAGTATAGGGCTAAATTTGAGTGACAACCTGAGTGTCGCGGTAGGATTGGATCATTATACGATTAAATCAGTCGACGTTAATTCAGTGGGCTCACGGTTAAAAGGGGATGGCAACGATCTAGGCTGGAATTTAGGTGTGATGTATCGAACTTCGGCGTGGACATGGGGCGCCAGCTTTCATTCCGAAACGGAGATAGATATTAAGGGTAGTTTATCGATTATAGGTTCAGAAAAAATAGCAGGCCGTTCGCAACTCACTTTGCCATATCGTTTCCAAATGGGTGCACACTACCAACATTCCGATAAACTGGCAGTCGAAATTGATCTTGAGCGCGTCGGCTGGCATGCACATGAGAAGACAGTTTTACGTACAGAACAGGGCGATATTTTATCTACCAACACCAATAATTGGACAGATAATACAAATATACGGCTGGGTATGACGTGGCAACTCAACCCTAAAACACAACTGCTATTTGGCACTGGCTATTCAGAAACGCCCGCTTCAGAACATTATTTTGATGCAACTATAGCGGGTAACGACACCTATATGATGAGCATGGGTGTAACGCGGCAGTTGAGTCATGGCTGGGCCATCAAAGCGGCATATCAATATGCTTGGGTAAAAGACAGAACAGTATCCGGCCGAGATTATATTACACAAATAGCGGGCAGTGGTGGCAGCAATGTCGATCCGAATGGCAGCGATGCCTATAATGGCAAATACAAAGGCGATGCCCATATGGTTGGTATAGGGATCACAAAAGCTTTTTAAGGATGTGTAGAGCGCTTATTTTACTGTTAGTAAGCTTGCTATTATCAGCTTGCACAGATGTAGACTTACCACAACATGCAGGCGTAAATATGACTTCACAGTTTGCTACGCTTGAATTAAACAAGGGTGAGCTGGGTGCGGAACAGATAATGGCAGGTGCGGCCTCAGAGCATTTTGTGCGGCCACCAGAGAAACATTTGTTCGGAAATACAGATAAGGTTTATTGGTATAAAGCCACGCTACCCAACACGCTATTTCCACATGCTTCGGCCAAAACACAGGCAAGGGAGTATATTTTTGAAATCCCTTACCCCTTACTAGACAAGGTGAATATCTGGTTTAGAGGAGGGGATGGGCAAATACATCATGAGTTTTTGGGTACACAATATCCTTTTGTAGAACGCACGATAAAGAGTGCTAACCTAGCTGTTCCCATTCCCGCCATGAATCCTGGTGAGCCATTAGAAGTGCTATTTTCAGTGAATACTAATTCTTTGATGACAGTAGCGGCTTTTATTTGGGATAAAAATGACTGGCAAGCGCACCAACAGAAATTAAAAATGTGGTATGGCTTCCTGTTCGGCAGCATCACTATTCTCATTTTCTACAATTTATTTTTAGCTATTTCACTGCGAGACAGCAGTTATCTTTACTACATCTTGTATCTTATCAGTCTCTCCATGGTAAATGCGATTAATGCAGGTTTGGGGGAGCAATATTTGAGTCCAAATTCAATTGGCATGAGCACTCGGGTTGCGTTGAGCTTTGTTGTAAGCACTACAATTTTTGGTTTATTATTTGTGAATCGCTTCTTAGATATTCGGCATCGATTTCCAAGGCTTTGGCGTGCCTCTATTATCGGTATCGTTATTATTATTCCCCCTGCTATCCCTGAATTGCTAGGCTATTTCAATATGGGTGCACTCAGTGGTATTTTAACGGGTTTTGTGCTGTTGCTAACGAATGTAGCGATGATTTATTATTTTGTTATTGCGATTTTATCATATCGTGCAGGCGCTAAAGAAGCGCGGTTTGTAATTGTGGCTTTTTCGATGTTTGCGATGGGCTATTATTTATACCAATTATTTGTATATCAAGGAGTCGCCCCCAGTATATTGGTGGTGCATATGCTAGAAATCGGTATGGTTATTGAGGGACTAATACTCTCATTGGCATTAGCGGATAGGTTTCACTTAGTGACAGAAGAGAAGCAGCAGCTCGAAGAAGTTGCATTAGAAAATCAACGTACTTTTTCAAAACGACTTATTCAGGCGCAGGAAGCAGAGCGGGAAGCCTTTTCCAACACCATGCATGATTCAATTGGTCATGGTTTACTGGTATTAAAGCAAAACTTAGAACAAATCACCAATGGTTGCCAGCCAGACACGAGCAATCCAGAGCAAATAGCTCATTTTGCAGCAGTCTGTGAACAAGCGGGGTATTGTGGTGAATTACTGGATGATGTTCGCCATATGTCGCATGATTTGCATCCCCATTTATTAAAACGTTTAGGTTTAAAAACAGCCATTGAATCAACATTAGAGCGGGCTTTTTCAGCCAGAGAAATAGAATGGCAAGCTGATGTTGATGATTTACCTGACCATGTTGAAGCGGAGCGAGAAATAACGCTTTATCGTGTCATTCAAGAAAGCCTGAATAATATTCTAAAACATGCGGATGCCTCAGAAGTGATGCTGACATTAGAGGTGAAGAAGAAGGAAATTATTGTGAATATCAAAGATGATGGGCAAGGGTTTTCGTTAGAGGATAGTACCCGTAATAATTTTGGCCTGAATACGATGAAAGGGCGGATTACACTATTTGGTGGCTGGTTTAATATCCAGTCAAATCAACAATCAGGCACCCACCTCTCCTTTGGTCTTCCGATAGAATGAGTATTAGTACTCATAGCGCAGGTATTCATCTCCATTGAAGCGGATTTAATTTACAGATACACTGAAATAATATGGCGATAGAACAAAAAACATTATTGATTGCTGATGATCACCCTATTTTTAGGGAGGGGATCGAGCGGCTTCTCTCTCCTATAAAATGGCTGAAGGTCATTGCTTCCGCGGAAAGTGGGGATGCGGCATTGGCCCAGATAAAATATCTAAAACCCGATATTGTGGTATTAGATCTGGCGATGCCAGGAATGGATGGGCTAACTGTGCTTCAGCAAGCAAAAGCAGAGTTTCCTGAATTAGTTGTCGTGATTGTGACCAGTTATGATGATCGTGCTTATCTTGATCGGGCGCTTGAATTGGGTGCCAATGCCTATGTGTTAAAAGATGGTGCGTCGGGCAATATTGTTAAATGTCTGGAAACAGTCAGGCAGGGTGATATTTATATTAGCCCCACTTTGGGTAGCCATACACCAGAGTTACCCTCTCTTGGCAGAGATATTGATTTATTAAGTAGGTTGACGGAGATAGAGAAAAAAGTATTGTATGCGGTGGCTACGTTTAAAACCAGCAAAGAGATTGGTCGAGAATTAGGCTTGAGTTATCGCACCATACAAAACCACCGCACGCATATCAGTAAAAAACTAGAAATTAACGGCACCCACCAACTGATGAGTTTTGCACGGGAACATCAAGATGCTTTATTGCGATATTAAGAAATGCCATGGATGATGCGCAAAAAATAATTACTTCAAGAGAAGGTGTTAATGGGGATGCGGTGAATATATAGGATGTAATTTGTGTGATTAATAAGGTTTTGGCGGGGCCTTAGCATGCTTTGAAATAAAGCCTTCTCAAGCGGGAAAGGGCAATAAAAAAGGCTGCTTTAGATTTCTAAAGTAGACTTTTTGATTGCCCTTCGACGAGGCTCAGGGCGAACGGAATAGGTGTCAGAATAATTTCGTCCAGCCCAATTCAAGTTGGTATTG
>DBOG01000023.1:14300-23802 GCA_002299915.1 Proteobacteria bacterium UBA652
GCGAAGTGAATGGCTTGGGTGCCATTATCAAATTTTTTCGTAAAGCCTGCTGTAATATGTTTTTTCATTACGCCGGGCGCTAAGATATTGAAGAATACTTCAGAAGAGGCAATAGGTTGGTCTCCCACGCTATAACCGACACGCCATGTCCAGTTATTCGCAGTTTCCCATTGTACACCGAGTTTAACCGTCGTAATATCTTCCCAACCAAAACCAACGCCATTATTGCCACCGAGGCATGAATTTACTTGGCCCATCATGCATTGGCCAAAAGCAGGCATCATACGATTGCCGATGGCAGCTACATCGCTATACCAAGTGCGTTGCACATCTAAAGCAATCGTTACCGCATCCGTTGCTTTCCATGCGACCCCAATTGTTGCGGTGGCTGGCACATCAAAATCACCCTCTTCAGCAAATAGACCGCGATAATCATCAAATTCTTGCATATAGACTTTTGAACGGTAATGCCCACCGAATGTGACCGTATTCCCAACGGGTAGTAGGAAGCCGAGGTTTACACCTGCACCAAAGGCATAATCATGGCCATTATCAGACAAGTTGCTTGATGAGGTTGATAAGCCTGCAAAACTGCTAATCCCTTTCACTTCAAACCATTGATACGCTAACACGGCGGATGCACCAATAGAAGCGCCATTATCAAATTGATAAGCAATACTCGGTGTGAGGAAAAGTTGCGCAAGATCAACGCCTGTTTTACCTGCACCAAAAGTACCATTTGAGGGACTATGGCCTGGGTAAGAAGTATTCATGCCGCCATTACCGAATAAAGCTGCGCCGATTGTAATACGATCATTTAATCGCTTGCTGATCCCCATTTCGGGTAAGACAAAATAGTCACGGCCACTGCGTACTTTTCCAGGAGCCAAAGCGGCATTAGGTGGCGCGGAAGGATTTCCCGATACTTCATAATGACGGCGAGGGCTGAATAATGCGGCACCAATATCAAATTGATTTTCAAGCGCGCTTAAGCCTGCAGGATTCGTTGCCATGATGAGTGTGCTCTCGGGCATCGCAATACCTGCACCGCCCATTGCTCTAGATTGAATGCCATAACCATGAGCAAAATAACCATTGGTAGCAAAAGCAGGTGTTACCGCAAGGCTTAGCAGAAGTAGTGAAAGTAAACGAGAACGCATCTATATATCCAAAATTTATAACAAAGAGGCGATATTATATGATAATAATATAAAAAAGTTTAATACTATTTTTGAATATGCTTATTTTCCGCCAGAAAGACTGGCTATTTTTCTTCCTCATCATCACCCTTGACGACATCAACCACCGCACCACCCACTTTAAATGGTACTTTAGCAATGGCAATTGTAGTATCCACTGCCGCATCGATCACGGTGCCAACACAGCCCGTGAGATTAATGAGTAAAAATAAGGCGATAAGAGACTGGCTTAATAATCGTGAGTTCATTTTGGTTTTCCTTTTCCTTTTAGTGTGCTACTTCCCAATTATCGCCGGTACCGACATCAACAATTAAGGGCACAGCAAGCGTTGTTGCTTTTTCCATTAACTGTTTAATCTGTTCACCTGCAGCATCGACTTGCGCGATTGGGATTTCAAATACCAACTCATCGTGTACTTGCATAATCATTCGAATTTGGCTATTTTCTGCCTGTTGTAGCCACACTTGGATGTCGCACATGGCGCGTTTGATAATATCAGCGGCGGTACCTTGCATCGGTGCATTGATTGCGGTGCGTTCGGCATATTGGCGGCGCATGCCATTGCTGGCATTGATATCAGGCAAGTACAATCGGCGGCCAAATAAGGTTTCAACAAAGCCATCTATCTTGGCTTGCTCACGGGTATCGTTCATATAGCGTTGCACACCAGGATAGCGGGCAAAGTAGGTTTCCATATATTCGGCAGCTTGGAAGCGCTCGATACCGAGTTGTTTGGATAAACCATGGGCAGACATGCCGTAAATCAGGCCAAAGTTGATTGCTTTGGCGCTACGGCGTTGATCATTATCGACTTCATCTAATGAACATCCAAAAATCTCAGAAGCAGTGTGGCGATGAATGTCTTCGCCACTGGAGAAGGCATTGAGTAGGCTTTCATCTTCAGATAAATGCGCCATGATCCGCAATTCAATTTGGGAATAATCGGCGGCTAGGATTGTGTCACCTTCGGGCGCAACAAAGGCTTCTCGGATCTTGCGACCTTCAGCACTACGAATAGGGATGTTTTGTAAGTTCGGATCAGAGGAGGAGAGGCGACCGGTTGCAGTTACTGCTTGATGATAAGAGGTATGCACCCGACCTGTTTTAGGATTGACTTGCTCGGGCAGGCGATCGGTATAAGTTGATTTGAGCTTGCTTAAACTCCGATGCACCATAATGATAGAGGGCAATTCATGGCCATCATCCGCTAATTCTTGCAGTACAGCTTCGGCTGTCGAAGGTTGCCCTTTGGGTGTTTTTTTCTTAATTGGCAAGCCAAGTTGCTCATAGAGAATTTCTTGCAGTTGCTTAGGCGAACCGAGATTAAATTCTTTTTCTGCAATCACAAATGCCTGTTTTTCTTGATCGGCAATTTGAATAGCCAGTTCATCGCTCTGCTGTTGTAGCATCCAGAAATCAATATTCACCCCATTACGTTCTAATGTGTTGAGTACGGGGATCAGTGGCATATCAATGGTTTTATACACTTCCAGCAGGCTAGGGATGGCTTGTAATTGTGGGAATAAGGTTTGGTGTAGTTGCAGCGTAATATCGGCATCTTCAGCGGCATAAGGCGCCGCGACATTAATATCGATCTGATTAAACGTAAGCTGTTTTTTACCTTTACCTGCTACATCTTCAAAATGAATGGTATTACGGCCTAAATATCTTTCAGCCAGCGAATCCATATCATGGCGAGTAGCCGTGCTATTAAGCACATAGGATTGCAGCATGGTGTCATGTTCTATGCCTTGCAGGTCAATATTATGATTCAGCAGAATATGGCGGTCATATTTTAGGTTTTGGCCGACTTTATGGTGCATTGGATCTTCGAGCAAAGGCTTGAGCTGCGCCAGTGTTTCATCTAGATCTAATTGATCAGACACACCAGGATAGTCATGTGTGAGCGGCACATAAGCGGCCTCGCCGGCTTCAATTGCAAAGGAAACGCCGACAATACGCGCTTCAAGATAATTTAAGCTGGTGGTTTCAGTATCAAAAGCAAATAAATCGACTTCTTTTAATCTCCCGATCCAATGGGTTAATCTTTCAGGGGTGAAAATGGTTTCATAGTCCGATTTTTCGATTTTTTCAGGGATCGGAACTTCGTCATTGTTACTGCGACGGGAGTCTGTTTTCGATTTGGTTGACTCATCTATCGAACCACCTAATTCTTTCAGCCAGGTTTTGAATTCTAATTCGCGGAATAAATCACGCAGTAAATCATTATCCGGCGTTTGCATAAGCAATTCTTCGGGCGCAAATTCCAGCGGCACATCACATTTAATGGTGGCGAGTTCATAGGAAAGCGGCAAGTCGGGAACAGCCTCACGTAAGCGTTCTCCGAGTTTGCCTTTGACTTCCTCAGCATGAGCGATAACGCCATCAAGGGTATCGTATTGCACCAATAACTTAGCCGCCGTTTTGGGCCCTACACTTGGCACCCCAGGGATGTTATCCACTTTGTCACCCATCAGCGCAAGATAATCAATGATCTGATTGGGAGAGACGCCAAATTTTTCCTGCACCATAAGTTCGTCGGTATAGGTATTGCTCATCGTGTTGATCAAATGGACATGCTCATTCACCAATTGCGCCATATCTTTATCGCCCGTTGAAATAATCGTATGACGTTTTTGCGCTGTGGCCTGTGCAGCGAGGGTACCAATAACATCATCGGCTTCAACCCCTGATACCATCAGAAAAGGGAACCCCATGGCTTTAATAATGGCATGTAGCGGCTCAATTTGTTCGCGTAAATCATCAGGCATCGGTGGCCGTGTGGCTTTATATTCGGGATATAAAGCATTGCGGAATGTTTTGCCCTTGGCATCGAAGATAACGGCAATGTGTTTAGGATCGTAATCTCGCAATAACCGGCGCATCATATTCACGACCCCATAAATGGCGCCTGTTGCTTGGCCTGCGGCATTGGTGAGTGGTGGCATCGCGTGATAGGCGCGATAAAGATAGGAAGAACCGTCAACGAGGATGAAAGGGCTATTTTCGGAAGTCATTTTTGAGAGATCTTCAAAGAGTAAGAATGTGGATACCATCATACACGACCATTGGGATAGGGGCCTCTGTTGGTAGCTATAAAAAGGTGAATTTTGATCAAACTAAGATTAAATAATCGTCCTATGAATACTGAATAGGATTAGCTTATCCCGAGTTCAGGATATGATAAGCCAATAAAAAAGGCGACTTCCGAAGAAGTCACCTTTTTTGGTGTTCTGTTCCAGAATCTGGAATTTAACGTTTCGAGAATTGTGGGCGTTTACGCGCTTTATGAAGACCGATTTTCTTACGCTCTACAGCACGGGCATCACGGGTGATGAAGCCTGCTTTACGCAATTCAGATTTTAGTTCAGCATCATATTCAACCAATGCACGGGTAACGCCATGGCGAATCGCGCCGGCTTGTCCGTTATTACCACCACCACGAACGGTGATGTTAAGGTCGAATTTATTGACCATATCAACTAATTCAAGCGGTTGACGAACTACCATGCGAGATGTTTCACGACCGAAGTATTCTTCTAGTGTGCGCGTGTTGATAGTGAGCTTGCCGCTACCAGGTGTCATGAATACGCGCGCTGTGGAGCTTTTGCGGCGACCGGTTGCGTAATATGTATCTGCCATGATTTAAATCTCCAACACTTTAGGCTGTTGTGCAGTATGCGGGTGTGATTCACCTGCATACACTTTTAATTTTCTAAACATGTCGCGGCCTAAAATATTTTTAGGTAACATGCCTTTTACCGCAGATTGAATAACACGCTCAGGCGCTTTATCCAGTTGATTTTCTAATGTAATAGATTTAATACCGCCTGGGAAACCTGTGTGGCGGTAATAGATTTTATCTTTTAATTTGTTACCAGAAACGCGTAATTTTTCAGCGTTAATGACAACGATATAATCGCCTGTATCAACGTGTGGTGTGTAGATCGCTTTATGCTTGCCACGTAAGCGACGTGCGATTTCTGTTGCCATACGGCCTAAGGTTTTGCCATTGGCATCAATGATGAACCAGTCACGACGTACTTCTGCTGGTTTTGCACTAATAGTTGTTTCTTTCATTCCGCGGGTGCTCCTGAGTTTGCAGGCGGTTAAATAATCTTCAAATTAAGAGCGAGAATTTTACTTAGTTGTCGCTTGCCTGTCAACTTTAATGCGGATTTATTTGAGTACGTCTTTAAGTGCGGCAAGGCAGAGAGTGACGTTTTCTTTTCGTGCAGAGAAGCCCATCAGGCCAATTCGCCAGACTTTGCCTGCTAAATCACCTAGGCCTGCGCCAATTTCGAGGTTATATTCATTAAGTAATTGGCTACGCACGGTAGCATCATCAACGCCTTCTGGGATCCAGACGGTATTGAGTTGCGGCAAGCGATCGGCTTCATTAACGACAAAGCCAATACCCATTTCAGTGAGGCCTGCTTTCAGATCAAGATGGTTTTGGGTGTGGCGGCCCCAGGTATTTTCTAGGCCTTCTTCGGTGAGCATCACGAGAGATTCATGTAAACCATACAAAGTGTTGACGGGGGCAGTATGATGATAGGCACGTTTTGCACCTTTGCCCCAGTAGGCCATCACGAGGTTTAAATCGAGGAACCAGCTGGTGACTGGGGTTTTCCTGTTGGATAATTTATGAATGGCTCGCTCGCTAAAACTAATCGGCGATATACCTGGTGGCGCGGAGAGACATTTTTGGGTGCCTGAATAAATAGCATCAATTCCCCATTCATCAACCCGCAGCTCAGAACCTGCAAGTGAGGTAACGGTATCTACAATGGTAATGCAATCATGTTGGTGCGCAATAGCACAGAGTTTTTCGGCATCAGACATAGCGCCTGTTGAGGTTTCCGCATGCACGAATGCGACAATTTTAATATCTGAATTTTCTTTCAGCGTAGCTTCTACTTTATCTATGGAAACAGCTTCACCCCATTTATCTTCGACGATAATCGCTTCACCCCCAAGGCGGGTGACGTTTTCTTTCATCCGATTGCCGAACACGCCATTGATACAAACCAGCACTTTATCGCCAGGTTCAACGAGATTAGCAAAGCAGGTCTCCATGCCAGCAGAGCCAGGCGCAGAAACGGGCATGGTGAGCTCATTTTCTGTTTTGAACGCATATTGCAATGCGGTTTTGGTTTCATCCATCATACCGATAAAAGCCGGGTCGAGATGGCCAATGGTCGGCCGCGCCATCGCTTGTAATACACGTGGGTGAACATCAGAAGGACCAGGGCCCATGAGGGTGCGAACAGGAGGATTAAATGATTGCATAATGATTTGTGTTCTTAAATATGGAAGAAGCCATTATAATGGAAGGTTATGAATATTTCCCAAGAATTATTGCGCGCCCTGCCAAAGGGCATGGTGCTGCTCGGCGATGAAAACACGCGGCCATTTGAATGCGATGGCTTGAGTGTCTATCGGCAGAAGCCATTGGCGGTTGTGTTGCCAGAAAATATTGAGCAGATTAAACAGGTGTTGGCGATCTGTAAAAAATACAATACGCCCGTGGTAACAAGGGGCGCGGGAACCGGTTTGGCCGGCGGCGCGATGCCGTTAGAAAATAGTGTGGTGTTGGGACTTTCTCGGCTGAGTAAAATAATCTCGATTGATGTGGCTAATAAACAAGCCGTGGTGCAACCGGGGGTGAGAAACTTAGCGATTACGGAAGCAGCTGCGCCACATGGTTTGTATTATGCGCCCGATCCGTCATCCCAAATAGCCTGCACAATTGGCGGTAATGTGGCGGAAAATTCAGGCGGTGTGCATTGTTTGAAATATGGCTTAACCGTGCATAATGTGATTGTGATTAAAATGCTAACGTTGGCAGGCGAAGAATTGGTTTTGCACCGCGACGATGATGGCTTGGGTTTGTTGGCGCTTATGCATGGTTCGGAAGGCTTATTAGGGGTGATTACAGAGGTGACGGTTGCATTGCTAGAAAAACCTGAACGGGCGCAAGTGGTGATGGCGGGTTTTGATAGTGTGCGAGCGTGTGCCGAGGCGGTTACCCATATTATTCAGGCAGGCATTATCCCAGCAGGTTTAGAGATGATGGATAAATTTGCGATTGAGGCTGCGGAGGCCTATGCGCATGCCGGTTATCCGCAAGAGGCACAAGCGCTATTATTATGCGAGCTAGATGGTGATGTGGAGATAGTTGAAAAAGAAGTCGCCCGTGTTTTAGCTATTTTATCGGATGCGGCGAGTTTAACGGTATCGCAGAGCGAACAAGAACGTTTAACCATGTGGCAAGGGCGGAAATCAGCATTCCCCGCCGTGGGGCGCTTATCGCCTGATTATTATTGTATGGATGGCACGATACCTCGGCGGCATTTGGCAGCGGTGTTAGAGAAAATAAATAGCTTATCCGTACATTATCAATTACGGGTCGCCAATGTGTTTCATGCGGGCGATGGGAATTTGCATCCACTGATTTTAGTATGATGCGAATCAGCCGGGAGAATTAGAAAAAACCGAAGCTTTTGGCACCGAAATATTAACGTTATGCGTTGAAATGGGTGGTAGCGTAACGGGTGAACATGGGGTGGGGATTGAAAAATTGGATGCGATGTGCAGCCAATTTGAGTCGCCAGAATTAGAGATATTCCACCAGATTAAGGCGGTGTTTGATCCTGCAGAATTATTGAACCCGGGCAAAGCAGTGCCGACCTTGCATCGTTGTGCAGAGCTGGGCGGAATGCATGTGAACCAAGGGAAATTGCCTTTTCCTGAATTGGAACGATTTTGATGGAAATCGAGGAGATCCAACAGCAGGTGATAGATGCAAAAACAGTGCAAATCACAGGTGAAAAAACTAATAACCCTAGCTATTTAAGTCTGGCGAATTACGCAGGAATAGTAGAATACTTCCCAGAGGAACTGGTGATGACGGTGAAGGCGGGCACAACACTCAATGCTATCCAACAGTGTCTGGCAGAAAATGATCAGGGCATGCCATTCCCGATAATAGATGATGAAAAAGCAACCATTGGTGGAGCGTATGCCATTGGGAATGCGCTCTTGCGTGATGCGGTGTTGGGCATCAAAATAATTGATGGGCAGGGACGAATATTGAGTTTTGGTGGGCAGGTAATGAAAAATGTAGCGGGTTATGATGTCACACGGCTATTAGTCGGCTCTCAAGGCAAGCTGGCGGTGATCTGTGAGATAAGTTTTAAAGTGTTGCCACGGGCCTATCTTACTTTAGAGCCGGCGGTTGGCAAGAATGAGGTGACCGGCAGTGCGCTTAGAACACAAATAGAGCAAGGCTTGAAACAGGTGTTTGATCCGCGCGGCGTGTTTATTTAATGCAAACGAAGTTACCAAAACAACTGAGTGACAGCGCGATAGGTAAAAAAGCCGATGAGATTTTACGATCCTGTGTGCATTGTGGTTTTTGCTTGGCCACCTGCCCGACCTATCAACTATTAGGTAATGAATTGGATTCCCCTCGCGGCCGGATTTATCTGATTAAATCGGCATTAGAAGACAATAAATTTAGCGTCGATAGCTTAGGGCATTTAGATAGTTGTTTAACCTGCCGTTCGTGTGAAACGACTTGTCCATCAGGCGTGAAATACAGTGAATTGCTTGAAATTGGCCGAGAATTAGCTGAACCAAATAGGCCGTTATGGCAAAAAATAGCGCGATATAGTGTGCGCCAATTATTAACGCGACCTAATGTATTTAAGGTTGTTGGTCGTCTTGCGCGGCATAGTAGCCCGCAGACGCCAGAGATAAATCAAACGGGTCAGAAGGGCCGGGTTTTATTGCTAACAGGCTGTGTGCAGCCAACGCTAACGCCAGCCACCAATCATGCGACTAAGAATGTATTGGCGAAGTTGGGCTATGCGGTTACGGAAACGGCTTTGCAAGCGTGTTGTGGTGCAGTGAATCATCATACGAGTGCACCACAAGCAGCGTTGGTGCAGATTAAGCGTAATATTGATGATTGGTCTGCACAACTGGCTAACGGGGTGGTGGCGATCATTTCCACAGCGAGCGGCTGCGGGGTGATGGTGAAAGATTATCCAACTCTATTTCAGCCCGATGATGATTATTATGAATCAGCTGTTCGGGTGGCAAAACAGACGCAGGACATTGCAGAGTTTCTATCAGATAAGGATTTATCTGCATTTGCGACACAAAAAACCAAATTATCCTACCATGCGCCGTGTACGCTGCAACATGGTCAGAAATTGCCAAACTTAGTCGAAGGATTATTAGCGACATTAGGCTACGAACTGAACCCTATTATAGATTCACATTTATGCTGTGG
>DBOG01000004.1 GCA_002299915.1 Proteobacteria bacterium UBA652
ATTTTGTCAGTCTGTTTTACGAGAAGAACCAACATACTCGACATGCACCTTAAGTTTTGTAACCCACGTCGAAACCAGGTCATCCCCAAAAGTGTGCGTGATACGATTTTCACGACTTGTTTATACTCAGACATTATAAATGAGAGATGGTTTCTCTGCTAGGGTTCATTTCGGATGAGATGGCGGGAATTGCTACGTTCATCCATGAACTTCGGCCGACGGCCCATCCGATGGATGTCCAAAATTGTTCCTGACAATTTTGTGAGCCCGCGTCTGTGTTTGAGATGGAACCTATGAGGGAGTAACTATTTAATTTCCGCTCATAGAGTCATACCCTTCGAGAGCCTAAGGGCGAACAGGAACATCACTTATTACGAAAAATTCTGGCCTTTTCTCTTGCCCAATCCTGATCTTTGGTGGCGGCGCGCTTATCTTGCTGTTGTTTGCCTTTGGCTAATGCAATCTCTAGCTTTGCTCGGCCTTTTTTCCAATATAGCGCCATGGGGACGATGGTATAACCCTTGCGATCAACAGCGGCAGTTAAACGATTAAGCTCTATCCGATTCAATAACAATTTTCGGCGACGGATATTCACAGGATGGACATGGGTAGATGCAGATAACATGGGCGAAATATGCGCACCATGGAGCCATGCTTCACCTTGATGCATGACGATATAGCTTTCTTGCAATTGCGCACGACCATCTCGCAGGCTTTTGACTTCCCACCCTTCTAGCACGAGCCCTGCTTCAAATTTATCTTCTATGAAGTAGTCATGCCGTGCCTTACGGTTTTGGGCAATGCTATTGCTTGTGTCGCCTTTCTTTTTGTTTTTTCCTGCCATCTGCATATTATATCAGCCTAATCGCTGTGTGAGACTTGTAGATTGATGCAATTTCGCACAAAATAGCAGTTCTGACATTTAAATTTAGGATAGTTATATGAGACCTACAAAATCCATGCATGGCCAATGGTCTTCTAACTGGGCTTTTATCCTTGCTGCAACTGGCGCTGCCGTTGGCTTAGGTAATATTTGGAAATTCCCTTATATTACGGGCGAACATGGTGGTGGTGCGTTCGTTATTGTGTATTTACTCTGTATTGCGGTAATTGGTATTCCGATTATGATGGCTGAGGTGATGCTTGGTCGCCGCGGTCGGCAAAACCCTGTTGCATCATTGCAGACTATTGCAGCAGAAGAAAATAAAAGCGGCTTGTGGCGCTTGCTTGGTTGGAGCGGCGTGCTGGCTGGGTTTTTGATTTTATCTTATTACAGCGTTATTGCGGGTCAGGCAATGGCTTATATCCCACGGACATTTGGCGGTATGTTTAATGGCGTCACCGCCGATGGTGCACATAGTTTATATCAATCCTTAACCGCCGATCCCGAACGTTTATTAGCCTGGCATACTGTATTTATGGTTGGCACAATGGTGCTGGTCGCCCGTGGGGTGAAGAGCGGCTTGGAGCGTTCTGTGCAATTTTTAATGCCTGCCCTCTTCCTGATTTTATTGTTATTAGTCGCCTATGCCTCAAATACAGGCGAGCATTTTACCCGTGCCATTCATTTTTTGTTTAATCCTGATTTTAGTAAATTAACGGGTAAAAGCGTGTTGGTTGCGATGGGTCATGCTTTCTTTTCCTTGAGCTTAGGCATGGGCGCAATCATGATTTATGGCTCTTATTTGCCCAAAGACACCTCGATTTTGAAGGTGTCTGTCGCAATTTCTATTGCAGATACTTTGGTGGCATTATTAGCAGGTTTGGCTATTTTCCCCTTAGTGTTTGCCAATGGCTTAGAAATTGGAGTCGGCCCAGGATTGATTTTTGAGACCTTACCGATTGCATTCGGCCATATGGACGGCGGTGCTTTTTTTGGTGGGATGTTTTTCTTATTACTGGTGCTTGCCGCATGGAGCTCTGCTATTTCATTGATTGAGCCCGCAGTTACTTGGGTGGTTGAGAATAAAGGCGTAAGCCGTGTATATGCTTCTGTCACGCTTGGTGTAATCACCTGGTTACTAGGTGTATTGACTATTTTCTCATTCAATATTGGCTCAGAGTGGAAATTGTTTGATAAAACTTTCTTTGACTTATTAGGTTATGTAACCGCGAATATTATGTTGCCATTGGGCGGCTTATTCATTGCAATTTTCTCGGGTTGGGTGATGCATCAGCATGCAACCCGCGAAGAACTCGGTATTAAATATAATTTTATGTATCAATTATGGCGCTTTTTGGTACGCTGGGTAACGCCGGTTGCAGTGATTATCGTTTTCCTCAATGCAGTTGGTCTGATTGATAATATTAAAGATTGGTTACACTATTGACCACAGTGAGTCGTAGCGCCTTGGTGATATATTCACCTGCGCAGATGTATGCTTTAGTGAATGATATTGCGGCCTACCCACAATTTTTGCCATGGTGTAAAGGCAGTGAGATCCTTAAATCAACAGAGGCTGAAATATCGGCAGCGTTAGAGGTCAAAAAGGGAATACTGCACCATCAGTTTTCAACCCGCAATACATTAACACCAGATGCCGCTATTGATATGCACTTAATTGATGGCCCTTTTAAACAATTAGAGGGTCATTGGCAGTTCGGTATGATAGGTGATAATCAGGGTTGCCGTGTGTCACTCGACATGGATTTTGAATTCTCAAACCAATTATTGAGTTCGACACTTAGCCCTGTTTTCAGCCAAATTACAGGCTCAATGGTCGATGCTTTTTGCCAGCGCGCCCAAGTAATTTATGGATAACACAATGGATGACACAATGGATGACAAGAAAATTACGGTTGAAGTGGCTTATGCCCTGCCTGAAAAGCAAACGATTATTGCCATTGATGTGCCCGAAGGCACCACTGTTGGGGAGGCGATCCAACTCTCTAATATTATCGCTGAATTTCCTGATATTGATTTAGACACCGCTAAAATAGGGATCTTTGGCAAAATGGCAAAAGCCGATAAAGTGCTGCGCGATAAAGATCGGGTGGAAATTTATCGTAAATTGATTGCTGATCCAAAGGAATCCCGCCGTCAGCAAGCGGAGATGCAAAAACAAAAGGCCTTGGAAGCGACGAAAGAAGCGACTTAACCTTTCCCCTCTAGCAAAGCCATCTCGGCATCGGTAAACCCCGCTTTCTTGCGCGCTTCGGTATGAAAGGGTCCGCGTAATTCACCATCAAAATAGGTTTCTAATAAGTCTTTAAACGTCACCAGCGGATCAAGCTGCCGCTGCTCGCATAGATAATTAAACCAACGCGTACCAATCGTGACATGCCCAATTTCTTCTTCCAAGATAATTTCTAAAATCTCTACGGCACGATGATCGCCATGGCCTGTTAATTTGTTCATCATCGCAGGGCTAACATCTAATCCTCTCGCCTCCAATACCCGTGGCACCAATGCCATTCGTTTCAAAGGATCGTCATGGGTTTTTTGCGCCATTTCCCATAAGCCATTGTGGGCTGGAAAACCACCATAATCATAGCCTAATGACTGCAAATGGGTTCGCAATAAAGTGAAATGTTGCGCTTCTTCAGCAGCCACTTGCGCCCAATCCGCATAAAATTCATCCGGCATCCCCGAAAAACGCGCCACCGCATCCCATGCGAGGTTGATGGCATTAAATTCAATATGGGCGATGGCATGGATCAAAGGTGCTGTACCATGCTGTTCACTTTTTCGACGTCGCGGTAAGTCCTTGGCAGCGACTAAGATCGGTCTCTCTGGATGCCCTGCCACATCACTTATAGCCAGCGTTTTCAGCGTATCCAGCGTTAATTCACCTGCTCGCCATTGTGTGATAATCGCAGCCGTTGCCGTCACTTTTTCGAGTGGGTCTATCAAACCATGACACCATAGCGCTGCTTGGCGTAGCTCACTTTGCTCGCTATTAGTCATCCCTTATCAACCACGAATACCATAGATATCCAATAATAAAAAGTCATAAATTGATCCAAATCGGTGCAAATAATTTAATTTCGCTATATTATAGCGTTACTCTCTGCTCTAAACCTTAGGAACTTGTTATGAAACTTCGTATTATACTAACGTTATTTACGATCTGCTTTGCTCAAGCAAGCATGGCGATAGAAACACAAATCATGGTGCGCGCCAAAGCCGTTGATGCAAAATTTATTGGCAGCAGTGTCGGGGGAATGCGTGCTGTCGTCAGCGATGCCGAAACAGGTGAAGTGTTAGATTCAGGCTGGATCAATGGCGAAACAGGTAGCACTGATACCTTAATCAACAATCCAATTGCACGCGGCCAAAGCCTCACCGAAGAGGATACTGCGGGCTTTATTGCCCATGTTCATTTAACCAGCCCCCGCTTACTAAAATTTACTGTAATGGGTCCTTATGCCTATCGTCAATCCTTACAAGAAGCTAGCATCACTTCTTGGGTGATTCCGGGTAAACATATCCTGGGAGATGGCATTATTTTAGATATGCCCGGCTTTATTGTTGATACGTGGACCAGTGTACTCGAAGGTGGTATCGTTCAAATATTTGCTAAAACGGCGATGTTATGTGGCTGTAAAATCTCTCCTAATACCGAATGGCAGCCTGACAATTTTGAAGCAAAAACGATTATTATGCGAGATAGCAAGAAAATCACCGAAATAACGTTGGATTTCACTGGCCCCGTCGGCATATTCTCAAGCAAAACTAAGCTGGAGCATCCTGGCCATTATAAAATAATCACTTATTTATTTGATGAAAAAACAGGCAATGTGGGTGTAGACCGTGCTATTTTTGAAATCCCAGAAGAAAAGAAAACCGTTATTGATGAAGCACAGGATGAGATAGAGAGCATCGAAGAAACGATAGAGTAATCTGTAACTTTTTCAGGTTTTAAGCGTCAAATTATATGACGTATTCAGAATATAGACCAATGAAAATGACCACACCACACTTTGCAGGAACTGGGCTAGGTTTACGCCGTAGCTTTATTAATGAATTGATGGCGCTCGGCAATCCCATTGCCGACTTCTATGAAGTTGCCCCTGAGAATTGGATGGAGATGGGCGGTGCAATAGGTAAGAAATTTGCCGCCTTTGCTGAAAAAAATACGGTTATCTGCCATGGTTTATCGCTATCGATTGGTAGCCCTTCCCCACTGGATGAACATTTCCTATTTAAGCTCAAAAAATTTCTTGATCAACATAATATCGCTTGTTATAGCGAGCATCTCAGCTATTGCAGTGATGAAGGCCATCTCTATGACCTCATGCCCATTCCATTTACAGAAGATGCAGTTAGGCATGTTGCCAGCCGCGTTAAACGTGTACAAGAGATAATAGAGCGTCCTTTAGTGCTTGAAAATGTCTCCTATTACGCAACGCCTAGCCCAGAAATGACTGAAATTGATTTTCTCAATGCGGTGCTAGCAGAATCAGATTGTGAGTTATTACTTGATGTAAACAATATTTACGTCAATAGTGTTAACCATCAATATCATGCCGAAGATTTCCTCAAAGCCATCCCTCGTGAACGCATAAACTACATTCATATCGCAGGGCATTATCAAGAAGCCGAGGATTTACTTATCGATACCCATGGTGCAGAAATCATTGATCCTGTGTGGCAGTTATTACAAACAACTTATTCAGAGTTTGGCCTCTTCCCAACACTATTAGAGCGTGATTTTAATATTCCAGAAATAGCCGAGCTCAAAACAGAACTGGCGCAAATTCGTCACTACCAATCTGAGTTTGAAGGGGCATCACGTGTCCAATCAACCTAAGCCTATCGACTTTCGAGATACACAGGCACAATTTGCAAACTATATTCGTGATCCTGCAAACAACCCTGCCCCCGCCGATATTGAAACGCGGCGAATGACGATTTATCAAGAATTATTTTATAACAATATCCAAGGCTTTATTGCCAATGGTTTTCCGGTTATCCGCAAGTTAATGGATGATGATAGCTGGCATGCCATGATCCGCGATTTTATGATCAAACATAAAAGTAAAACACCACTATTTCATGAAATTGCCCGTGAATTTCTGAGTTATTTAGAAAATGAACGAGACACAAATAATGATCCGCCTTTTTTCTATGAACTTGCACATTATGAATGGGTAGAACTCGCGCTTAGTGTGTCTACTGAAGAAATACCTGCTGAACCAGCAAACCCTGGCGATATTATGGCCGCTAAACTCGACACATCTCCCCTTGCCCGGCTATTGCAATATCAATACCCTGTCCACCAAATATCACCTGAATTCCAACCAGGCAGCCCAGCTAAATCAGCTGTTCACCTCTTGGTTTACCGCGCCGTTGATGACAGCATAGTCTTTCTCGAATTCAATCCCGTTAGCGCACGCTTATTTGGCTTAATCAGTGAAGGATTAACCGGCCAAAAAGCCGCCGAACAAATCGTAACTGAATTACAACATCCCAATGCGGAGGTCGTCATTAAAGGGGCAAAAAACCTACTGCAAGATTGGTTCAACCGCCGTATTATATTTCAAGCATAAAAAAAGCCAGTCAATTGACTGGCTTTCCTTTTCAAATTAGGCCGCTATTTAGCTGGTCGCCAACTTAATCGCTTCCGCAGATAAGCGAGTAATTTCATCCCAATTTTCAGCATCAACAAGATTCGCTGCACACATCCATGAACCACCAACACACGCTACGTTAGGTAAGCTGTAATAGTCTTTTACATTCTTCTGATTCACACCGCCTGTTGGGCAGAAGGTGATTTGTGGAATCGGCGCACCGATTGATTTCAGCATCGGAATACCACCTGCTGCTTCGGCAGGGAAGAATTTCATTTCTGTGATGCCTTTTTCTAATAAACGCATCGCATCGCTTGGATTAGCAATCCCTGGCAATAAAGGTACGCCCGTTGCCAATGCCGCATCAATCATTTTATCCGTTGTGCCTGGGCTAACGATAAATTCAGATCCTGCTGCAATCGCTTTATTGAGTGTTTCAATATTGATAATCGTACCTGCACCCACGATCGCATCAGGCACTTCTGCTTTAATGCGTGTAATCGATTCTAATGCTGCATCGGTACGCAAAGTGATTTCTAGTGTTGTGATCCCACCCGCAACCAACGCTTTCGCTAATGGCACCGCATGCGCAACATTATTAATCACCATCACCGGTACAATTGGCGATCCATTCATTATTTCTTTAATTGTTTTGCTCATTTTTTTATCTCTTTTTAAAAATAATTATTGGTAAATATTATGATAATTTAGTGTCCAGAATATTTATATTTTGGCCTGGGGCAAGGCACTTTTGCACGGAGAATGGGCGCATATGTTAAATATGTAACCATTCGAGTACAAAAGCAACGCCACCATAGGTTAAAAGATGAATATTCTGGTCGCTAAATTTAAATTTCGTCGTTGTTGAACATATTAATCGCGCCCGTTTCGGCAGATGACACACCCCGACGGAAGCTATCAAACAATTCACGCCCCATCCCATAGTGGTGTTCTATACTGCCTTTAATACACTGGGTACGGTTCTCAAATGTATCCGTATCAATTTGAATATTCAAGCGCCCTGTTTGGGTGTTTAAATGAATCATATCACCCGTGCGAACACGTGTTAATGGGCCACCTACTTCACACTCTGGACACATATGAATTGCAGAAGGTACTTTACCTGACGCACCCGACATCCGGCCGTCCGTCACAATTGCAACCTTGAAACCTTTATCTTGCAGCGAACCTAGCAATGGTGTCAATTTATGCAATTCAGGCATCCCATTGGCCTTCGGTCCTTGGAAACGCAACACCACAATCAAATCTTTTTCCATTTCACCGCGCTTGAAGGCTTCAACCACATCATCTTGGTCATCAAACACCATTGCAGGTGCTTCCACCACTTGATGCTCTTCTGCTACAGCAGAAATTTTAGACATGCCCCGGCCTAAATTACCGTGGATCAAATGCAAGCCACCGCTGCTCGAAAACGGTTTTTTGATTGTGCCAATCACACTTGTATCCAGCGAGTTTCCAGGCCCTTCTTCCCAGATCAATTTACCATCAACAAGCTTGGGCTCTTGGGTGTAACTGTTCATACCGCGGGTAGGCGCAACGGTCATAATATCTTCATGCAATAAACCATGCGCCAGCAATTCACCAATCAACACGCCCATACCACCAGCCGCTTGGAAATGATTAATATCTGCTTCACCATTTGGATAAATCCGCGTTAATAACGGGATAATACGGGTTAACTTGTCAAAATCATCCCAGTTAATAATAATCCCTGCGGCGCGCGCAATGGCAATTAAATGCATGGTGTGATTGGTTGAACCACCCGTTGCCATCAAGCCAATAACGGCATTTAGGATGGCTTTTTCGTCAATCATATAGCCCATAGGACGGAAATCATCGCCCATCGCCGTATATTTCAATACTTGCTCGGTCGCATTTTCTGTTAATGCTTGCCGCAACGGGGTGCCGGGGTTAATAAATGAACTGCCGGGGGTGTGTAAGCCCATCATTTCAACCATCATTTGGTTACTATTTGCCGTGCCGTAGAAGGTACACGTTCCTGCACTATGATAAGACTCTGATTCAGCTTTTAACAAGGCATCACGCCCCACTTTTCCTTCGGCATAAAGCTGACGGATCCGCACTTTTTCTTTATTCTGCAAGCCACTTGGCATGGGGCCACCTGGTACGAATACAGAAGGCAAATGACCAAAACTCAAGGCCGAAATCAATAATCCAGGGACGATTTTATCGCAGATCCCCAAAAACATCGCCGCATCAAACATATTGTGGCTCAACCCAATGGCAGACGACATCGCAATCACATCACGGCTAAACAAAGACAACTCCATACCCGGCTGGCCTTGTGTCACCCCATCACACATCGCCGGCACGCCACCTGCAAATTGCGCAATGCCGCCCACCTTACTCGCTGCAGCTTTAATAATATCGGGATAATCTTTATAGGGTTGATGTGCTGACAGCATGTCATTATAGGATGAAATAATCCCAATATTGGCTTTCACACTCGCTGATAAATCGGCTTTATCGCTCGGACCACAAGCAGCAAACCCATGCACTAAATTACCACAGGCTAATTGGGCGCGATACACCTCTGAATCAATCGCAGAATCCACCCGTGCTAAATAGGTTGCACGCGTTTTTTTACTGCGGTCAATAACATCAGTTGTCACTTGCTCTAATACAGGATGAACCATCGTGGTCGTCTCTCCGGAAACTTTAATTTACTGCTAAATTTACATGGGTTTATAGCATGCCTTTCCGCATGCCGGTAGACCCTACATGTTACCACATTAGCTGTAAAAACGCACTCTAAACTTCAGCTCTATATAATAACCCTAACCGCCGGATATATTCATTACCCATGCAAAAACAATAACTTGTGGAACCGTGATCAAGGGTAAAAACAAGGAGATCTTCCAAGACTTTGTGGTTTCTTTTAGAGACATTATTTCAGTGTAATCCGTCGCTACGCCTGTCATTAAAAAAGCAAAACTATTGCCTGGTGCTTGTGCTCGTGTCAGTAAATCAGCAGCAATCGGGGTTGAACCCTCAGAGCAAATTTCTAATATCGTTGCGACCACCAAGGTCATCCCTAATCCTATTAAGGTCGCGCCAAAATAAGTTTGGAAATGGTCAATAGACACAAAGGTACGAATAGCCGCGGCCAGTAATACACCCAACAACAACCAACGCACAATCATCCGAGAATCTTTCAACCCTTCCCATAACATGCCCCTCCACCACGTTAAATCAAACCTTGCTGCTTGCCAACGTGATGTGGCTTCTGGCCAAAATTTAAAGCCATCCATATCAACAATATTTGGATTTTCGGGTAGGCGTCCTGTCCGTACTAATAAGTTGAAAACTAAGCCGCTCACGATACCAATAAACATCGAGCAAACAACAAACAATAATGTCCACTGCCAGCCAATTAAGGCAATCAAAATAACAGTAAGTGATAATGAATTCCATGGGCTGGCGATCAAAAACGCCATCACTTGACCTAAGCTTGCACCGCGTTGATATAAGCGCATGGACACTAGCAAAATACCATGGCTACATAAATCCAATAGCACGCCTGCAAATGTCGCCCGTACAATCCCACCAGCGCTATCGCCACGCCCTAACACACCCGATACAAATTCACGCGGCACCCGCCCCAATACACCGACAAAAAACATGCCCAGCGCCAAGCCAATCCACATGCTATCCATCAGGCTCCGTACGGCTGATGTCATATCAGCTAAGGCACCGCTAATAGGTAAACCAGATAGATCGATCAAATATGCAATACTGACTAAAACCAACGTGCCCCAGAGCAGCCAATCAAACCGGCGTTTTGCCACCAGATCATCTGTATCACAACAACTACTGCCGACAACTACAGCCTCCGTCAGCGCCGCTGATTCACCGCTACAACAATTCTCTGGCTCAACCGGTTTAGGCGCTTCTGGTGGGCAACATGATGCCATCTTATTTCTCTCCAACGCGATCTAACAGATGAATATCGCCATCCGATAACACCTGCGCCCGCAAACCACCCCGATGTAATAAATGCGTCATCACTTCATCACTTAATATCTTCGCCAAATAGCCACATGGTTCACACAACTTAATCCCTTTCATTTTAACTGTACCAATATAAAATTCTCTACCGACTAAATCATTCAACCGAATATGTTCCGTTACGATATTCCGCCGCAGCTCTGCCGCCGTATAATCAAGGCCCGTTGTGAGATTAAATTGTACAATCTCCTCTTGCTCAATTAATGATACTTCAAGCGCAGGGGAACCCGGATGTTTGTTTGAAAAGGCCCCCACGCCCGCATGGTATCGATCTCCCACAATTCCCTTTCCTACTTCAAGCTTAGCGGATGCGATTGAATGTAATGCACCGCCTGATTTATCCGTAATCAAAATATCTTTTACTTCGCCCGTCATTTATTTCTCCTCAAAACACACTGCCAGCAACCGCTGTATTTTATCCGCGCCCAGTGTCCGTAATAAGCCTATATTTCGGTCCGGGATCTTATCCGCATTAGGATAATGTGTAATTGCATCCGCCAAACTCACTTCCCGAATCAAGTGTAATAAGGGATAAGGCGAACGATTGGTATAATTCTCAACATCATCAAGATCCGTGTCTGCAAACTGATAATTAGGATGAAAGCTGGCAATTTGGATAATGCCATCACGTTCCATCTCGATCAATAGACCATCGGCAAGATCTAAAAATTCATTGTATTCATAAAAATCTCGCAAAACACTCGGATGAATCAACAAGGTGGTTTCAATTTTATCATCTTGTTCGAGAATATTCAGTTCTGTTTGTAATGCTGCAAGAAGCGCTTCTTCTGTTGCCGCTTCTGTCACCACAAATCGTATGCGGTCATTGATCAATTCCCGCTTAGCAAATGGGCACAGATTCAGTCCAACCACTACCATCTCCACCCACTGTGTTACCGACTTAATAATCTGCGCCTGCTCCAAAAAAAATCCTCTTCCCGTGTTCAATTGCGTATGATCCATACACGCTATTTTACACCAAGAGATATAATCCTTTTGAATGACCTTAAACCTTTACGCACCATTCGCAGTTTCGTTAAACGCGAAGGTCGGCTAACCAACGCACAGCAGCGTGCTTTAGACACCTTATGGGCTGATTTTGGTGTTAATGAAGGTGCGCCTATTGATTTAAATGTTTTATTTGATCGCGATGCCCCGAAAGTACTTGAGATTGGGTTTGGCAATGGCGCCTCCTTAGCTGAAACGGCATTAGCGCACCCAGAGCAGGATTATTTAGGGGTCGAGGTTCACCGCCCTGGCGTGGGTCATTTACTCAATCTTATCCAACAGCATCAGATTAAAAACTTACGCGTCGCCTGCATGGATGCGGTTGAATTATTAAGCCAACAAATTGCGGATAATGCGCTGAATCGCGTCCAACTCTATTTCCCTGATCCTTGGCATAAGAAAAAGCATCATAAACGGCGGATCATCCAAGCTAAATTTGTCGCGCTATTGGCTGAAAAGATCACCTCTGGCGGATATTTCCATTTGGCGACTGACTGGGAACATTATGCACAGCATATGCTGGTAGATGTCTCTGAAAATAAAGACTTTCGAAATTGTGCTACTGACGGTCAATTCATTCCCCGCCCTGACTATCGACCCTTCACTAAATTTGAACAACGCGGCCACCGCTTAGGTCACGGGGTATGGGATCTGCTCTTCCAACGCGTATAAAACAATTAAAAGGCTTGCACCTTTCCGATGCATACGTTACTTTTATCTTTTATGTCATTTTCATGGCACCTTAAGTTAGATGAGTTTGGAGAGAGATTCGATGACAAAGCAAATTAAAAGAAGTGCATTACTGATTGGCGGTATCGCCACAGTAACAATATTCAGCGCACTCACATTCAGTGCAAATAGTTATGCAGCAGGTTATGCTGTTGCCGAGCAAAGCGTTACCGGTTTAGGTCGCGCTTTTGCAGGGGGCGCCGCTATCGCTGAAGATGCCAGCACAGTTTTCTATAACCCCGCAGGGCTAACCCAATTAACCAATAGCCAAATCAACCAAGCCATCAATGCCATTTTTCCCCGTGCTGATTTTGATGATGAAGGTTCAGCTGTGCCCAATTTTGGTGGTGCGGGTGGCTTCTCTGGCCAAGCGTTAACGGGTGGTGGCGATACAACCGATTCAATCGGTATCGTACCTAATCTATATTTAGCCCATCGCTTAAGTGATCGTGCGGTAGTTGGCCTCGGTGTGAACGCACCGTTTGGTTTGGTCACTGAATATGATAGTGATTGGGTTGGCCGCTATCATGCCATCAAATCTGATTTACTCACTGTTAATATTAATCCCAGCATTGGCTTTAAAGTGAATGATAAATGGTCGATTGGTGCAGGGTTCAATGCACAATATATTGATTTAGAACTCACCCAAGCAGCCGATTTAGGTGCCCGCGCTGGCTTTCCACAAGCCGCAGATGGCAAGGTTAAACTTACTGCAGATGATTGGAGCTATGGCTATAACCTAGGGGCCACTTTCCAAGCAACTGAATATACCCGTTGGGGCTTAGCCTATCGGTCAAAAATATCACACCATCTCACGGGTGATGGCAAATTAACCTCCGCAGCAGGCGCATTAGTCACCAAAGAAAAAATCTCTGGTGATGTCTCAGTGCCTGAATCGCTATCACTTGCGATGCATCATCAAGCAAGCGATAAACTCGCTATTATTGCCGATGCCACCTGGGTTCGCTGGAGCCGGTTTGAAGAACTCAAAATTGAATCCGCGGGTATTCTCAACAGCACCAAACCAGAAGAGTGGGAAAACTCCATGCGCTATGGTCTTGGTGCGATTTACCAACATAGCCCCAAATGGACCTTCCGTGTAGGCTATGCTTACGAAGAAACGCCCGTGCCCAATCCTGAACACCGTACTGCTCGTATCCCAGACAATACCCGTAACTGGATCGCGGTGGGTGCCAGCTATCAAATGAGCAAACACCTTATATTAGATGCCGGCTATAGCCATGTATTTGTTAAAAATCCAGACATCAATGAAACCGATCATAATGGCTACACACTGAAAGGTAAATATGATGCGGATACAGACATTTTAGGCATACAAATGCGCTGGGAATTTCTATAATCAAGTAGATTTGGAGCGGGTAATGGCAACAAATAATATCGCCGTTGAGCAAGCAGGCACCTTATATGGCTTATTTCAGGAGCGCGTGCATCGCACCCCGCATAATCCTGCTTATCGCAGCTATGATAGCAATAGCGAATCTTGGCATGACATCACTTGGCAGGATGTAGCAAATCAAGTAGCGCTCTGGCAACAAGCTTTATTACAAGAAGATCTTGAGCCAGGAGATACTATTGCATTGAACCTAAAAAACTGCAAAGAGTGGGTGTTCTTTGACCAAGCAGCCCACGGTTTAGGCCTTATTATTGTCCCGCTCTATCCTGATGATCGCCCTGATAATGTTGCCTATATCCTACAAGATGCTGACGTTAAACTCCTATTCATGCAAAATTCAGGGCAATGGAAACGCTTACAGCCCAGCATCACCGAAGAACATGCTTTAAAGCGTGTGGTTATTTTCGGTGAGGGTGAGGCTGATAGCCTATCTGAACCCGCTATGTACACACAGCAATGGCTCCCTGAAATCTGGGGTGCTTTGCAAGAATGGGATACTGATCCCCATAAACTCGCCTCTATTATTTACACCTCTGGCACCACAGGCCGACCTAAAGGCGTAATGCTGAGCCATCATAATATGTTGTCTGTTGCCTCCAGCACGGCGCAGTTAGCAAAGCTGAGCGCAGAGGATCTATTCCTTTCATTCTTACCGTTATCGCATACTTTAGAACGAACGGCAGGCTATTATATGCCCATGATAGCGGGTGCTTGTGTCGCCTATGCGCGTGGCATTGCGCAGCTTTCGACAGATTTACAAACCGTTAAACCAACTATCATGATCGCCGTGCCACGGATTTTTGAGCGTATTTATGTGCGCCTACAAGATCAAATGACAGCGGGCTCTAAATTCAAAAAAACCTTATTCCACGCGGCCGTTAAAACAGGCTGGACCAAATTCCAATATGATCAAGGCAAGATCGGCTGGCGACCCAGTTTATTACTCAATCCCTTACTAGAAAAACTCGTTTCCAGTAAGGTACAAGCACGCCTAGGTGGCAATATACGGATTATTGTCAGTGGTGGCGCAGCCCTGCCCACGCCCGTTGCCAAAATGTTTATCGGTTTAGGCTTTTGTTTGGTGCAAGGCTATGGGCTTACAGAAACCAGCCCCATGATCAGTGTCAATACACCAGAAGATAACGATCCAACCAGTGTTGGCCCCGCCATACCTGGCGTTGCCGTGATGATTGGTGAAAATGATGAATTACTCGCCCGTGGGCCAGGTAATATGCTCGGTTATTGGAATAACCACAAAGCCACTGCCCAAGTGATCGATTCTCGTGGTTGGTTACATACCGGCGATCAAGCAAAAATTGAAGACGGTAAAATTCATATCACCGGCCGGATAAAAGAGATTCTGGTGCTCTCCAATGGCGAAAAAGTGCCACCTGGGGATATTGAAAATGCCATTTTATTGGATTCATTATTTGAGCAAGCACTCGTGATTGGCGAAGGCGAAAACTTCCTTGCTGCCTTACTCGTGCTCAATCAAGAAAAATGGGTTAGTTACGCCAAAGAGCATAGCTGCGATCCGTTTGATACAGACAGCCTCAACAATAAAGATGTCCATGCCAGCATCACTAAACTACTACGTGACTTATTGCATGACTTCCCCGCCTATGCCAGAATTCGTAAAGTCGCGCTTACGCTCGATCCTTGGGAAGTCGATGCAGGTTTAATGACGCCGACAATGAAAATAAAACGCCCGCAGGTGATGGCGCATCATAAGACAGATATTGAGCATATTTATAGTTAGAATGAGCCAGGACTAGGGTTGCTTCAGCCATTAATTATGGTTTTTTTTCAAAGGTGTGTTTGTTTTTGAATAAAGGTGTCATTGTTTTAGTAATCAATTGATTTAAGTTGTAAACGTTAGTTATACGCCTTTTGTTGAAATTTATACACCTTAAGAAGGCGTATAATAATTGTTGCACAAATCGCTCCGCGAG
>DBOG01000002.1 GCA_002299915.1 Proteobacteria bacterium UBA652
TGGCTCTGCTCAGGCGGATGCCTTTTCACATAAGGCAAGCGTGCGTGCCGTGATAACTGAAATGAATCAGGCAATTACCGATAGAGATGTTGATAGATTACTTGAAACCTTTGCGGATAATGCAGTCAAATTTAATCTTCATCGTGCACATGGGCAGGATAAGGGCGTGAGTAAACTTACTGCGAAAGACCAAATTTCTGATCTGGCGATAATGTGGAAATCAGTCAGCCAAATTTTATTCCCTTCAACGCATTTTTATGAGCGCACCGCGATAGCGATGGATGTGCATATTGATAAAGAGATGGCCGTGATATGGGCAACGATTAATACGCGCAGCCAATCAATAAAAGAGGGTGCAGACATTAACACAAATAGTTTTTCGGAAGTATATTTATTAGTATTGATAGAAGAGGAATGGAAAATTGCCTCCATCACGAATAACCGTAAAGATAAATATCCTAATAACAAATAAATAAACTAAGGCGCTTACATCAGCCATATTTTCTCTGTTTAGCCTTAAAACTCTCATATTAACGAAGCAAATAGCCATCTATCATGCCGACAGAAATTATTTACGCGACCATTTTATTCACGCTTGCATTGATTTTATATTCAATCGCAATATGGCGTGAGCGTTTAACGAGGCAGTTAAAATTGTGGCATCTGGTTATTTTCTTTTTGGGTGTGGTGGCCGATGTTTTAGGTGTTTGGATAACCATTAAACTTATCGGTAGCATTGTATTAACACCGCATGCTATTTTTGGTTTTACAGCTTTGGTATTAATGGTATTGCATTTTTGTTGGGTGCTATTTGTGTTTATTAGCAATAAGCAGCGAACACAATTCTTCCACCAGTTTGGTTTATTGGTCTGGAGTATTTGGGTCTTGTCCTATTTTTCAGGCTTGATAACGGGGATCCAGAAGATGAGTTAAAAGCCATTATTTTAGTACTTGTCAAACTTATTTTTGTGCGAGGCACAAACACCGAATACGACATAATCTAAATGCAAGTTACTTGCATTTAGATTTCTAAATATGGCATAATATTAAGCATACTCTGTGTTTGGCATATTCTTCGCTATACCAAAGGTAACAATATTAATTACTATTTTAAGGAAAATTACCAAAGGTAACAATATTAATTACTATTTTAAGGAAAATTCTGGTGCCTAAATATCTCGCTCCCTTCATCCTTTTATCCACTATTATGATTGCTCCTGTAATGGCGGCAGAAGAACCTCAGAAACTCGACCAAGTTGTTGTTACGGCAACACGGACAGAAGCATTGCTGAAAGATTCGCCTGCTTCGATGACGGTAATAACACGAGAAGAGTTACAGCAACGCCCAATAGAAAATATTTTAGAAGCTGTACGTGAATCTACAGGAATAACTTTGAGTGGCCGTGGGGTGGGTAGCCGTGGTGTAATCAGTTTACGAGGTATGCAGAGTCATCAAACCTTAATTCTAATTGATGGTAAACGGACAACGGCAACAGATAATATTTTGGGGCATTCTAATTTCCAATATAATCAAGTCCCGATAGAAGCTATCGAACGCATTGAAATTGTGCGTGGGCCGTTGTCGGCACTGTATGGTTCAGAGGCATTAGGCGGTGTAATCAATATTATCACTCGAGCCGTGCCTGAGAAATGGAGTGGTTCTATACGAGCGCAAGGCGGTATTCGTGATGATAGCCAAGGTGGGGATGAAGCGAGTGTTGGAGTGTATGCCTCAGGCCCTTTGGGAGATAAAGTAGGGTTAACTGTCAGTGCTTCATATCTCGATAAAGAAAAAACAGAGTTGAATGATAATGCGTTGATTTCTGAAATTGAAGGCCAGGATGTGACACAATATCTTGCTCGCCTAACGCTAACACCATGGGAAGGGCATAGGTTTGAGGCAGAGATTGCTAAAGTTGATGAAGATCGTGCGCGTGATACTAATAGCCGTGGTAAACCGCCCTTTTATGAAAGCAGTTATGATTTAGATCGTAGCCATTATGCGCTGGGTTATGATGGTACATTCGGTAGCACCTTGCTCCACTTAAATTATTACCAAAGTGATTTTGATCAGGTGAATCATCGTACCAATGGGGTGAGTCCAACAGTGACACAGAAACTTGAAGATAGAATCGTGGATGGCCATGTGAGTTTCCCATTATTGGGTAAGCAACTGATTACTTTGGGGGGCGAATATCGTACAGAAGGCCTGAAACATCCTTCTATTGCAGGCGGGAAGAAAGAAATAACATATAAAGCATTGTTTATCCAAGATGAAATTGATTTGGCGGATAATCTGCTGTTAACACTTGGTTTGCGTGGTGACAATCATGAAGAGTTTGGTTCGGAGACCAGTCCTCGCGCCTATCTTGTTTATCACCTAAATGATAATTTAAGCCTTAAGGGCGGTTATGGTCATGGTTTTAAGGCGCCGACTATTAAACAGGTTTCGCCAGAATACCGGTTTAATGGACACCACAATTTTGTGGGTAATCCAGATGTCGGACCAGAGACCAGTGATAACTATGAGATAGCGGCTTTGTGGCATAATCAGCGTCATCAAGTTGGTGTAACTTATTTCTATAATGATATTGAAGATTTAATCAAAACAAGTTGTATTACTAATTGTAAGGCTAGATTTGGGCGTACATTCCACTTTGAAAACGTTAATGAAGTGCGGATACAAGGCCTTGAAACAGAAATAGGATTAGCATTAACAAATAATCTGGATTTCAATTTTAACCATACTTACCTTGATGCAAAAGATCAGACTGCAGATCGTCGGCTAGCGGATAGACCTCGGCATTCAGCAAATGTGAGATTAAATATGCAACTACCACAATGGGGGGTTAATACCGCATTGCGTGCTGAGTATATTGGCTCTCAGGTGCAATATAGCAGGAAAGGTGAGACGATTGATATCCCTAATTATACACTGTGGCACTTTAGTGTAAGCAAGGTACTCAGTCAAAATTTTACTTTACGCGCTGGAGTGGATAATATTGGTGATGTTGATTTATCTGATAAGTCAGATAATTTTTTCTATGCAGAACGTGGTCGGTTTTATTATATGGGGTTAAATGCTCAGTTCTAATTTATGTGGCTATTACTAACTGTCCTTTTTGTGCTGGGTTTTTTTCATACAGCGTGTAATCTATCACTGTTACCAGATAAACGACAGAGGATAATATATAGCTTTATTATTTTTGCAGGTGTTTTTGCTTGCTTTGGTTGGTCAAAAAGTCTTAATATTAAAGGTGTTGATCAATTTTTAGCTGACTTCAGTACTTTGTCTACAAGTTGCACCTTTCAGGTTATGGAAGGGCTTACTATCATGTTTGTAAGTTTAGTGCTGATTAAGAGTCACTACCAGACGACTAGGGAAGGTTGGTTTCAAAAGATTGCTAGCTATATTGCGCTAGCACCCTCTCTTGTTTTTTTAGTAGGCATGTTTTTAGTACAAACCTATGCCTTTAATATGATAGAAGAAACACCTTTTTATCAGATCGCATTGGCGGTTGCTATTGTTGGTTTCCTGCTGCTGTTGATAACGGCTTTTGCTATAACAGGCCTGATCCAAACATGGGAAAGCAGAATAGAAATAAAAATAATTTTATCCTTTCTGCAAATATTAGTTGCCATGTTTTTACCCATTATCGTAATAGGAAATAAGCTTCAACAAAGTCATTTTGTGGTTGATTTTGCACAAACTATGGGCACAATTATAATGTTATCGATGGTTGTTTTTGCGGGACTTTATTGGCAGCAACTTAAACTACGGAGAATACAGTTTTGAATGCATTAACGAATGTACTCTATTGGATCTCGACGGGTCTGTTAATCCCTGTCGTCGTGCTATTGCTAGCAGCTTTTATCTATGCATTATTAATGCTAGGGGGCTTTTATGGCGGCTATATGCAACGATTAAAGTTCAAACAAAAGATAGCGCATATTTTATCTCAGATTAGAGATAAGGCAGACACCATAAATTTTGCAGAAGTGCTAACAGGAAAAACAAAATTTCTGGCTTCCTTACAGCTTGCAGAAAAAATGCAATGGCGGCCAATTCATACTGACAAGATATTGGCGGACTTTGAGCTGGCGGGTGAAAAAGAATTGGAAGCATCCAGAACTTTAATGCGGGTTGGGCCCATGTTGGGGTTAATGGGAACACTGATCCCGATGGGGCCTGCGCTGGTTGGGCTGGCATCAGGTGATATTGCGGGTATGGCAATCAATATGCAGGTGGCTTTTTCGACCACGGTTATTGGCGTATTCAGTGGGATTGTTGGCTTTGTTACCCAATTGGTTAAAAAGCGTTGGTTTGTCGAAGATATAAATAATATGCAGTATATTTTTGATCTTCATCAACCACAGGATCCTGACTCATGAAACGACGCTATCGACGCATTAGTGAGACAGATGATGACCCTTTGAGTGGTATGGCAAATCTATTTGATCTTGCTATGGTGTTTGCCTTGGCACTGATGGTCGCTGTAGTCACTCGGATGCAGATTGCTGAAGTCTTTACCCAGGAAGATATTACCTTGGTGAAAAACCCAGGCAAGGAAGATATGGAAATTATTGTCAAAACGGGTAATGAAATAGAACGCTATAAGGCTTCTGGGAAAACATCAGAAGGATCGGGAAAACGTATTGGCTCCGCTTTTGAGCTAGAAGATGGCAAGATTATTTATGTGCCAGAATAAATAAATCAGCGGTTTTAACCGGAATTTAATCACACAACCAATAAAGAATAACTATCATGCTTAAAAAAATATCCATTACAATTATACTTATTTTAGCGACTGTTTTTTTCCTTGCTTATAATAAATATTTTTCCCCAACCCATGTCGGCTTTGTTAATTTACAAGATTTTCAATTTGCAACTATTTTAGAGGTTGAATCGAACCCTTTTATCCGTGTAAGCAGGATAGATTTTGATAGCGATGAAGAGTTGGAATTAGAAAAATATGATGTGATTTACTTTTTTGCTCACGGTATTAATTTAAGTGAAAAGCAAATAGAACAGATAAAATCATTAGGGGAATCTGGCACCAAACTGTATATGTTCGGCCCGCTTAATGATGATAATTCATTTAGCAATTTGACTGAGAGTGAAGTTGCGATGGTGAAGCCTTATTTAAGAAATGGAGGTAAAAAAAACACCCGATCGTTATTAAATTATTCACGTCTAGTGCTTGATCAAAAAAGCTTTTTCACTGCTAAGGCAGAAGAACCATTGATCTTTCCTAAAGAGGGCTTCTTTCATCTTGGAGAAGAAGAGATCTTCGAAACGCTGGAACAATATCAACAATTTTACCAGCAACAAGGATTTTACAAAGAAGGTGCGCCTAAAATTGCCATTGTTTCAGTCATGTTGTCGGGCAGCACTGGCAAACAATTTTATACGACATTGATCAATGCGCTTCAGCAGCGGCAAATGAATGTCTATCCTATCTTTGGTTTTCGTAATCGCCTTAAGCTTCTTAGTGATATTGATCCCGATCTTGTCATTATTATTCCTCATGGGCGTTTAGCGGGTAAGAAAGGCGTTAACTGGCTTAAACAACAGAATATTCCCATGTTTGCGCCTGTTGTTGTCTTTTCTGAATATGAAAAATGGCTAACGGATCAAAAAGGTATGGATGGTGGCATGTTGAGCCAGAGTGTTGTTATGCCAGAAGTTGATGGTGGCATTTATCCTACTGCTCTCGCAGCAAAATTTCCGGGTATTAATGGACTGAATGTATTTGAAGGATTGCCTGAACGGATTACTGTTTTTGCGGATATGCTTAAGCAGTGGGCAGATCTAAAAACAATAGAAAATAAAGACAAAAAAATTGTAATTTACTATTACAAAGGTGCAGGTGAAAATGCGATGGTGGCTGAAGGTTTAGAAATTGCGCCATCACTGCTGAATGTATTACGACGCTTACAAAAAGAAGGTTATGAAACAGGTGTATTGCCGGAGGATGCAGATGCCTTATATGCACGCATTCAACAACAGGGGAAAGTGCTTGGCGCGTATGCCAAAGGATCATTTGATCAATTCATTGAGCATGGTGATCCACAATTAATTGAAGAAACGGAACTTAAAGCATTGATGGAGGAATATCTACAACCAGAAATGATTGCTGAGATGGAGCGTGAATATGGTTCAGTACCGGGTTCATATATGACGATACAGCGTGATAACAAAAATTATCTTGCTATTTCTAGAGTTAAGTTTGGCAACGTTATTTTGCTACCTGTTCCACAAGCAGGTGCCGGTGATGATGAAACTAAGCTAGTTCACGGCGTTAAGAAACCGCCCCCTTATCCATATGTGGCAGCATATTTATGGGGGATTAGATCGTATGGTGCTGATGCTTTCATCCATTTTGGTACACATGGCAGTGTAGAATTTACCCCTTGGAAGCAAAATGCCCTGTCTAAATATGATTGGCCGGATGCTTTATTATATGGCGTGCCACATTTTTACTTATATTCAATTAGTAATATTGGTGAGGCATTGATTGCTAAACGTCGTAGTTATGCAACGATGATGACACATATCACACCACCCTTTACGGAGGCAGGTTTGTATTCAGAGATCATGGATCTGCATGAAAAAACTCATGAATATACACATGTGAGTGGTGAAACACTAAAAGAAGAGTATCGTAAATCGATTAGAGAGCTGGTGTTAGCCTTAGATTTACATAAAGATCTGGGACTAGATGATTTTGAAAATGGGCCTCTAACAGAAGAAATGATAGAGAAAATAGATCATTATACACATGCTATTGAAAATGAAAAAATCACCCGTGGTTTATACAATTTAGGCGAGCGTTATCAAGATGAACACATTCATGAAACAGTACAACTCATCGCGATAGATTATCTGGTGCATGCATTAACAGAATTGGATAAAGCGCGTGGAGACATGCCTTCGGGAACAGAGCTGCATGATCATGATCTAGAAAGTTATTATCGGCAGCAGGCCTTTGATATGATCGATGATATTCTTATCGACGAACAATCACCAGAAGACTTTCTTAATAAGGATGATATTGCTCATTTTGAGAAGCTATCTGCAATACTGAAAAAAGCAGACGAAGAAAATATGCCGACAAAAATTAAAGAACAAGTGTCATATTCAGAACCAATTCTAAGTCAATCTCAACAGCAATTTATGGATGCTTTTAAGCTCTATAAATCCACGATATTAGCTATTCCTGACTATTACAAAGGTGTAGAAAGTTCACCGCGTATTGAAATGGATACTATTATCAACGCCTTAGCGGGTGGATATGTTGCACCTGCATCAGGTGGTGATCCCGTCGCTAATCCGCGCTCGATTCCGGCGGGTCGAAATACCTATGGTATTGATGCAGAAAAGACACCTTCAAAAGAAGCATGGAATGTGGGTGTTAAACTGGTTAAGCAACTTATTGAAGCCAAGCAAAATGATACGGGTGATTATCCTAAGAAAGTGGCTTTTACACTCTGGAGTAGTGAATTTGTACGACAACAAGGTATCACAATCGCAGAAATACTTTATTTACTAGGCGTTGAACCTGTTCGTAATACCAGAGGAACAGTGCATGATATTCGTTTGATTCCGATGGCAGAACTGCAACGTCCCCGAATTGATGTTGTAGTGCAGACCTCGGGGCAATTTCGTGATTTAGGTGCCTCTAGGATTTACCTAATTAATAAAGCCGTCAGGATGGCTGCCGAGGCACAAGATAATGGTGAGTTTGAGAATCATGTGAAAAAAGGTGTTATCGATGCAGAGAGAGTAATGAAAGAAAAAGGCGCTACACCAGAAACTGCCCGTGCATTGGCAGGGATCCGTGTGTTTGGCGGCATTAATGGCAACTATGGAACAGGCATTATGGGCATGGTCGAAGATGGCGATTCATGGGAAGAAGAAGCCGAGATTGCCAATCAGTATTTATTGAATATGGGCGCTATGTATGATGAAGATAACTGGTCTGAATTTCAGGTCGGTATGTTTGAGGCGGCGTTACAAAATACCGATACAATAGTCCAGCCTCGTTCATCAAATACGTGGGGGCCGTTATCACTCGATCATGTTTATGAGTTTATGGGTGGAATGAATAGTGCGATCAAGGAAGTAACAGGCAATGAGCCTGATGCTTATTTCAGTGACTTACGCAATAAAAATAAACCTGTCATTCAAGGTGCAAAAGAAGCGATTTGGATGGAAAGTCGTACCACCTTACTGAATCCAAAATATATTGAAGCATTACAACAAGGCGGAGCCTCATCGGCAGAAGTTTTTGCGGAAACATTCCGCAATACTTATGGTTGGGATGTAATGAAATCGTCAGTGATTGATGAGGAGCTTTGGGATGGTCTAAATCAAGTTTATATTGAAGATAAATATAATCTGGGAATTAAGGAGTTTTTTGAACGAGAAAATCCCTACGCATTACAAGAAATGACTGCGGTTATGCTAGAAACAGTACGCAAAGGTTATTGGCAGCCAGATGAAGCCGTTGTTAAGAAAATAGCCGAACTTCATGCTGAACTGGTGAAAGAATTTAATGCGGGCTGTAGTGGGTTTGTGTGTGACAATGTGAAATTACGCGAGATGATCAGTCAACAACTAGAGCCGCAATTACAAAAAGATTATTTAGAGCAGATCAATACCGCGCTGGTGGGCAAACCTTCGGCAACACAAGAAGGATTAGAATTAGAGAAGCAAGAAAAGCAGTTGAACAACGTTGAAGAATTGATCAAAGAAAATATGGCCGCAATATTAACATTGCTGGCGATTGTTCTGTTATTTGCAGTGGCTGTTATTTTCGGGGTTCGGCGCGGTAGGCAGGAAAGTTAATAATGTCGCCAATATTAATCACGGCTGTTATTTTTTTCACATTGGCTTTAATTTTTTATAGTGTTGGTGTGTGGGATGAGCGATTAACAAAACGGCTGAAATCTTGGCATGTAAAAGTTTTTTTACTGGGCGTTATCACGGATGCAATCGGTACCTGCTTGATGATTGTAAATTTGGGATATATTAAATTCACCCCACATACAGTGTCGGGGTTTATTGCTTTTTTCCTAATGGTTTTTCATTATTTTTGGGCATTAAATGTATTGAAAAATGGAAGTGAACAACAACTCACTCACTTTCATAAGTTTAGCATCGCTGTGTGGGGTATCTGGATGGTTTCATATCTATCGGGTATGGTGTTGGGGATAAGAATGTTATGAGGCTTGGGAGCCTTAGGGAGCCTGAACTCTGGATGGCTATTCTTAATCCAGTGTTCAGGTTAAGGAATAAAGAAAATTAAAGCAGTGAGAATTGTTTCTTTCGGCTGCTAAACAAGACTTTTGCGTATATCTGATTGGGTTCCAGCCAGCCCATTTGTTCGGATGATAAGCCTTGCTTATTTTCACTCTGCACCAAAATATTGCCTACTGGGTCAAGCTGTTTAATGCGCTTGATTAAGCGACCATAGACAGGGTGCTGGAATACAATCAGATCACCCATAGCCAGCTGTCGGTAAAAGCGAGCGGCAACCACAAAGTCACCGCTCGATAAGGCGGGGTGCATACTTTCCCCATGAATCTTAAAAATCCCGATCATTAATTAGTTTTCTTACCCAAGTTTAGGGTAAACAACGGGCTGTTTGGGTAGGTAAGGGCAGGTTGCAGTGTAAGTTTCAATTTCTTTTGTTTTCCAGAATGCTTCTGCGAACTGGTTAACCAACTTTAATAATGCCAATCCATTTTCTTGGTCAATATTTTGGCGGCATTTAGAGCCTGTTAGCATAACGTTATGCACTAGTTCATGCACGCCAGGAACTTGATCAAATTGAGGCTGTTTGAAATAATCACCCCAGATAATTCGGACTTCTTGTTTTACCGCTTCGGCATGCTCTTCTTTTTGACTGACGAGGCGCGATAGTTTTGCTTGATCCGCAATTGTTAGGGTGCCCTGATCAGCAAGTTCTTTGATTTGATCAAGCATGCGGATCACCGTTAGCGCTGCAATTTGTGCTGTGCTTGGGTCATAAATACCACAAGGCACATCACAATGTGCTTCAGCTTGTGGGAAGCTATATCGCTTATCTAAACTCTGTAACACTTTATATATCATAATTCTTTCCCTTTCTTGATTTTGCGAAGTAGTGGTGTTTTTGATAGTTTTCTGGCAGTAATTATTGCCAGAATAGCCAATATAGACAAGATGGCTAAATGGATGGTTCCACTTAACCAATGCTGATGATCATGACCAGAATGTGCGAAGATGGATGAGGAAAAAACAAATAAATGTAAGCTGCTGATAAAAATAAATATATTTTTCAAGGTGTTCTCCTGAGTATTATGTTGGTTGAGATTATGTTTATAAAGATAATAAATACAAATAGATACGTATTTTTAGTGCCGTGTAATAACGATTATAGAATACATATAGTTCTTATAGTTTAACATTTAATTTCAGAGAATAGATATAAAATGCTTGACATCCTGAATGGGAATCATTATCATTTCTATCAACTACTAAGTCAAGTGAATTTTTCTCTCCGGCTAATTCATGTACGAAGGTATATCGTGCTATAGACTAGTAGTTAACTCTCAGAAGAGAACACCCTTTCTAACTTCTGAATTCTAGTGGGTCATTCGGGTTCGGATGGCCCACTTTTTTTTTTAAATTAGAATATGAAGATCCACATAATACCCATTATATGGGATGGTTTGATAACTTTGTGTTCAGGCAGCTTACAGAACATGTGTTGTTGTGTATCTTGATGATGAGGCTACAAAACAAGCCTGCTTTATTAGATTCAACTTAAACCTCCCCCTTATTTTCAGTATATGCTTCATTAGAGATAGTAACAAAGGCGATTGTGATGGAAAAAAATGTCGGTATAATTTATGGCACAGAAACAGGTAATACAGAACATATAGCGGGTCTGATCAAGCAAGAATGGGGACCAGAACAGGTTGAAGTCCATAATGTGGCGGGAATGGAACTCGCTATTTTTGAAAAATTTGACATCCTAATTCTGGGTGTGCCTTCTTGGTATGATGGTCAAGTACAAGATGATTGGGATGAAATGCTGGAAGATCTGTCAAGCGTGGATCTTAAAGACCGCGCTGTTGCGCTTTATGGGTTAGGCGATCAGCAAGATTGGGGACTTTATTTTATTGATGCAGTTGGCGCGTTGGCTGATAAAGTGCTTGAAGGTGGCGCAAAACTGATTGGTGAGTGGCCTGTTGAGGGATATGACTTTATTGAATCACAAGCAATTAATAAAAATGGTAATTTCTATGGGCTAGCGATTGACGAAGATTGGCAGTCTGAATTGTCTGAAGGTAGAGTAAAAAAGTGGGTTATGCAATTAAAAAAAGAGTTGCAAGATTTACAGATATTAGAGGTGGCATAAGACGGCCTGTGTTTGTTATTTCGTATCTGAATTTAGCAGGTTTATGAGAGACGCAAGGCAAACAAGTAAAGTAAAAGAAGGATTTGATGGGTGCTTTTGATTATCTTATTGAACAGATAAACTCACTTGATTCACCAGAGAGGTTTCGATACGATCTTTAGTCATGGTGTTGGTAAAGTTACCTAGCATTGATTATGTGCATAAGTATCTGGTGATTTGAAAACATTAGAAATAAATAAAGATATTTTACTCATTATTTGCTACTTCCCCAAGCTTTGCAGAAGAGTGCACCTATAAGCCTGAAAAGGAAGGGTTTGCAATGAGCTTTACTGCCTATGGCGCGCCTGAAAAAGATTATATTGTTGCAGGCAATGTGTTTAAAAATTATGAATTAGCTTCAGATTCAGGGTTTCTCAAAGGTGCATCCATTGAAATAGATGCCACATCTTTGGATACTAGCTTTACAAAAGATAATGGTACAGGCGGTGAATGGCCAGCAATGTTCCTTCCTCTACGTGATTCAAATGTAGTTGATTACTTCTTTAAAAAGTTTAAAACAGATCCTGCCAAAATTACTGCGCTGATATCAGCCGTCAATGAAGATAGTTTGGATTTAGATGTCACTATGAATGGCGTGACTAAAACATTGCCAATGTCATTTGCCATAGAAGATGGCAAGTTAATGGCAGCAGGTAGTCTTGAAGTACTAGACTTTGCCCCAAAAGCATTTAAGTCGTTAAGAGCTGTCTGTGAAGCAGGATTTCACCAAGGTAAAACATGGTCGGACATTGATCTTAAGTTTGATGTGCCTGTCGAAAAAGAGTGTAGTTAACCTAAGAATTGAGCTAAGTACGCCATACAGCAGCTTCATTTTAGTGGCTCTCGGCGTTTGCCTACATGGATGTAGGTACTTAGTTTTTTCGGTGAGGTGTTATGCTCTATATTTATAACTGAGAGAGCATGATGGTAACCATGGGCAGGGCTTAGTTTCCACTCCCTTGTGAATGGAATAGATCCAATTGCCATTAAAAACTTGCAATTAGAAACAATAATTATTACTATTCATATTGGATTATTGAGTTAGCTTGGTAGTCTACAAATTATTATCGATTATGGAAGCATGCTCAATAAATATACTTCCATCCTATTAATGGTATTCCAAATTAAGGCAAATACACATGACAGCGCATAAACTTTTTTCATTTCTCATCCCCACGGCTTTTGCTTTTATGCTGTCTTTTGAGGCGATTGCCGTTGAAAAAATGACTTTTAAGCAGATCGATAATAAAGAGCTGATCGAACAACTCCGCAAAGGAGGGCAGGTGATCTACTTCCGGCATGCACAAACGGAAAAAGATTATGCTGATCAGGTCACGGCTGATCCAAATGATGGCTCGACGCAGCGTGTGTTGAGCGAGAAAGGCTGGCATCAGGCGAAAGGAATAGGTGAAGCATTTCGGGCGTTAAAGATCCCTGTTGGTGATGTGATCAGTAGCCAATATTTCCGAGCTTGGCAAACGGCTGATTTGGCTTTTGGTCGATACGAAAAAAATGCGGTATTAAATTTTGAACCCGCTGAAGATTATACTGAAGCACAAATGGAAGCAATGCGGGTGCGGGTGATGCCATTAGTAACTGCTAAGCCACCAGAAGGCGGCAATACCATTTTAGTGGGTCATGATGACCCCTTTGAAGCCGTGTCAGGCATTTATCCTGAGCCGCAAGGTGTGGCTTATGTATTACAGCCAAACGGTCAGGATGGTTTTACTATTTTGGCGCGTCTAACTTCTGATGAGTGGACTGCGCTAGCAAAAAAGTGTGACGAAAAATAAAGATAAGGTGTTGCACCACTAATTTGAATTCTGCTTCTATCCGTGGCAGATTTAGTTTTTTGTGCCTCCACAATCAATTTCTAGTCCTAGCCAACTAGATTTCAATGCTAAAATATCCTGATTGATTGGTGAGGGGGAAGCACATGAAAAGACGTGCATTTATCAAAAACTGTAGCGTATCAGCATTAACTGTATGTGGTACGACCACAGCTTTATTGGGCTGCAGCGATCCAGCGCAAGCACGGCAGAAAACAGGGCTTGTAGTACCCAGAAATGACGCGGGTGAGCTGGTGGTCAGTAAAAGTGCATTTGCAGGACAGTCAACTCTTTTATTGGCTCATCCAGCGTTATTATTCCCTATTTTATTGCTTAGATCAGATGAGGAGAATTATGTTGCCTCATTAATGAGTTGTACGCACCAAAAGTGCAAAATAGAGGTGGCGAAAGGCCAGATCATTTGTCCTTGCCACGGTGCGCGATTTAGCTTGCAAGGAGAGCTGTTACGAGGGCCTGCGCAGCGGGATTTAGCAAGCTATGCGACACGTGTAGCAGATGATACGGTTTTAATTACCTTAGAATAAGGTTTCTATGGGAGGGTGATTTCTTCTTAAAACACCAATATCGTATTCAATTTCCACTGAATGTCGCCTAAGCTTTTCTACTTGAAAATGCTGTTAGGAACGGAGATACATTAAGTTTAGTGTCTAGTTACCTATTTATGACGTAGTTTATTTTAAGTGGAGATGACTGTTTATCTACCAATACGTGAGTAGTTGCAAGCCAATAATGCGCGGTTCACCTACCCTAACGGTATGCCTTAGCCGCTGACCAAGACTACGGTGGGTGATATATTCTTCATCTAATAAATTACGGGCGTATAGATAAAGTGCCACATTCTCAAATTCATAACCTAGTTTCATATTGAGAATCGCGCGGCCAGGAAGTTTTTCATCAGCAAATTTATTGCTTTGTCGCGTGATGGCATTAATTTGGTCAGATTTGTAATTATAATCTGTGCTCAGGAAAAATCCATTTTGGTGCCGATAGGTAGCGCCAATAGAGGCGTTTACGCGTGGTGCTCTTTGGAACTCTTGACCTGAGAAATCAAATGCGGGTTGTCCAGCTACGTTACCCTCTGAGCTGAAATCAATAAATTTGGTCTTTGAATACCCTAGATTTGCAAACAGCGACACATTATCAATAGGCCGCGCCTTTAATTCAATCTCAAAACCATACAGTTCTGATGAACCCGCATTTTCAGTATGTGCCACTTGACCAATTTCCACATTTTTGAATCGTTCGAATTGGAACACCAGTAATTGCATCTCTTCCCATTCGGTGTAATATAAATTGACATCGAGTTGTAGGCGATCATCCAGCCAGTTTGAGCGAAGTGATAATTCATAATTTGTGGTGAATTCGGCGTCATAATCATTCTGATTGCCTGGCTTTAAATCTGTACCGCCGGGGCGATAGCCTTCTTTCCAGACAAAACTTGTTGAGAGATCGTCAGTCCAGTTTATCGTTAAGCCTGCCTGCGGCAAGAAAGCATTAAAAGAGCTATCGCTATTATGATCTTGAGTCAGGATAAAAGGACAGCGGCCAGCACCAAATATAGCAATACAATCTGGCCCAAGCAGCTGATAATCTAGCTGAAATTCTTGGAAATTTAACAGTTCAAATGATTCGACATCATACCGCGCACCAGCAAACAGCGTGAGCTTGTCTGTTACATCATAATCTAACTTTCCTGTAAGTGCCCAGTTTTCAGTGCCGGCCTCAAAGCGTGCATCACGGCTAAGCAGCCCTGCTGTGAAAAAAGAATCGTCCTGTTTTTTTCGATTATAATAATAACCACCAACCTGGCCATGGAGTCTGTCCGTTTCATAATGGAATTTAACTTCTTGAGTGAAGGTTTGCGTATCGTCATGTCGAATCCGTACTGCCTCGGCATCTAATTGTTGAGGAATAGATTGCGGAGTGGGATTTGGCCGACGATCAACATCATCTTGTCGCTCATAGCTATCCTCGGTGAAAGTGCTTAAGGATTGAAGTCGCCAATGTGTATTAAGCTCATAATTTAGATCTAATGTTGTTACAAAGGTGTCTACATTCTCAAATCCTGGGTGGTTAGAAAATATTTTATGCTTAAAAGGACTAATGGGTTCTTCTATAACAAGATGCACCAGACCATCTTCCCCTTTCTCCAGCGTTGTATTGCCTCTTCCTTTAGCGATGGCAACCAGATCATCCCCTTCCCGATTCTCTGAATAGCTCATAGACGCTAAAACAGATAGCGCTGGGATCATCTGAGGTTCATACAGTAACTTCCCTCTAAGCAAGGTATTACCATTGTCATTTGCACGTTTTGTGTCTAATATTGGATTTTCAACAAAGCCATCGGTTGTTTGATAATCAAAGGCAAGACGGAAAGCCAATTGGTCTTCTATAATGGGACCACCGCCAGCCGCTGACGCGATATACCCATTATAGGAGGCAGCTTGCATTCTGGTATCAAGCGTCCAATCATAAGTCGGATCTTTTGTTTTGATGGCGACACCGCCCGCCAAGGATGAGCGGCCGAGGTTAATAGATTGTGCACCACGATACACTTCTACTTGCGCCACATCCCACAGCTCCAAAGCACCATTACGCAAACCAAAAGTAGATTGAATAGCGCCATCGACATACATACCAACCAAGGGTGATGCAGCTAGTGAGCCGCCTGCAACTGAAAAAGCACCAATGCCGCGAATATTAAAATCTTCTTGAATATTGGCGGTTCTGCTGAAGACATCTCGCAAATCTAGCATGGTGCTATCTTCTAAATCTTGCGCAGTAGTGATGCTCACACTATGGACGGCAGTATTAATATTATTAACATCCTGTTCGACGTTAGTACCCAACACTTCGATGTTTTCTAGTTGTATCGCCTGCTTATCTGCTGGCTTACTTTTGTCTATTACTTCATTCTGTTTGGATTCTGCGGCCATTAACGAGCTCTGAATAAGTGTTCCTACTAGGGTTGAGATGATTATTAGTGCTGTTTTATTCATTTTTTATTGTCAGTATATCTTTAGGTGGTGGATTCAACATCGAAGT
>DBOG01000082.1:0-12347 GCA_002299915.1 Proteobacteria bacterium UBA652
CCTCACGCTGATTTTTACCCTCACCCTAGCCCTCTCCCTGGGGGAGAGGGGATGTTATTTCTTCGATTAATGTTTTAATACGATATGCCGCTTCAATGCATTCTTCAATCGGGGCGACTAGCGCCATTCGAATGCGATTAGCACCGGGGTTGCCGTTATCTGTATCACGCGCTAAAAAGCTACCGGGTAATACGGTGACATTTTGCTCGTCAAATAAGCGACGGGCAAAATCGCTGTCTGAAATGGGGGTTTCTGCCCAAAGATAAAAGCTGGCTTCGGGCTGCGATACGTTCATAATGGGCGAGAGTATCTCGAGCACGGCGGCAAATTTATCGCGATAAAACTGGCGGTTAACCGCGACATGCTTTTCATCTTGCCATGCAACGATGCTGGCAGATTGGGTGGCTGGCGGCATGGCGCAGCCATGATAGGTGCGATAGCGTAAAAAGCTTTTTAATACACTGGCACCACCCGCCACAAAGCCAGATCGCAAACCCGGTGCATTTGATCTTTTGGATAAGCTATGGAATACAACACAATGATTTAAATCATAATTTCCCATCTCAATAGCGGCTTCTAATAAGCCAACAGGCGGTTGGGACTCATCAAAGTAAATCTCGGAATAACATTCATCGGATGCGATGATAAAATCATGCTTTTGGGCGAGCTTAATCAGCATGGTGAGCGTGGCTTGATCGATTACGGCGCCGGTTGGATTACCGGGGCTACATAAATAAAGCAGTTGGCAGTGATCCCAAATATCGGCTGATACAGCAGCAAAGTCAGGGATAAAATCATTAGCTGCATCGCAATTTAGGAAATAAGGTTCCGCACCTGCCAGAATCGCGGCACCTTCATAGATTTGATAGAAGGGATTAGGCATAACGATGAGTGGTGCCGGTTGATTCCTATCAACGACAGCTTGGGCAAAAGCAAACAAAGCTTCACGAGTGCCGTTTACGGGGAGCACTTGTGTTGCAGCATCAATGTTGCCTGCGAGCTGAAACCGTGTATCAAGCCAATTGGCAATGGCTTCTCGTAATTTAAGTGTGCCAGCGGTGGTGGGGTAATGCGATAAACCATGCAGATGCTCAATAACGGCTTCTGTAATAAAACCCGGGGTAGAATGCTTGGGTTCACCAATTGAGAGGGCAATATGGGGTAGTTCGCTAGGGGGATTACAGCCTACCTTAAGCTCGGCTAGTTTTTCAAAAGGATAAGGATGCAGTTGCTGGAGATCTGGGTTCATATCTATTTTTAGTATCGTATAAATCGGTTCATTATAACCCTTATAGAATCGCTTTGACATGTTAAAATAGACGGCGAATGAAGACTCAAAATTTCCCTAATAATCAGTTGGCCGTTATCGCCTTGCTCTATTCTGCCAGTTTGTGGGGGCTGATCTGGTATCCCTTACGGTTACTGGATGATGCGGGTTTGTCTGGGGTGTGGAGTTCGCTTATTATGTATCTGGCGGCGGCAGTATTGGTGATTCCGTTTTGCTATCAATCACGACATGAGATCAGGCCTAATTTAGCCAGATTATCTACATTAGGCTTGGCAGCTGGGATCACGAATGTGGTGTTTGTGGTGGCGTTGATTGAAGGCGAGGTGATGCGGGTGATGTTGCTGTTTTATTTGTCACCTTTATGGACTGTATTACTAGGGCGTTGGTATTTAGGTGAAAAATTATCTCCGCTGGCATGGCTCATGTTTGCAGTCGCGATGGTGGGTGCGATGGTGATGTTGTGGGATAGTGAATCGGGTAAACCTTGGCCACAAGTACGTGCTGATTGGTTGGCATTAATCGCAGGCCTTGGATTTTCGGTCAATAATGTATTAGCGAGAAGACTAGGAACGGTACCGATGGCTTTACGGATCGGCGTAGTGTGGTGGGGCGTGGTGTTTGTGGCGTTAGCGGCATTGCTTTGGCAGCAAGCGAGCATACCCATTGCATCAAGTGGTGCGTGGTGGGGGGCTATATTATTGGGTTTGATTGGTGTTGCGACGATGACAGTGGCAGTGATGTATGGCTTGGCACGAATGCCTGTGTATCGGTCATCGGTGATTATGTTATTTGAGCTGATTGTGGCGGCTATTGCAGCTTGGTGGCTGACCAATGAAGTGATGACGGGACGTGAATGGTTTGGTGGCTGTTTGATTTTGTTGGCAGCTTATGGTGTTGCGGTTTTAGAAAAGGAAAAAAACAATGATTAAATCAATTGCACATGCCAGTGTATTGGTGGCAGATTTAGAGGTGTCATTAAAATTTTATCGTGATGTGTTGCAGATCCCGGTGAATCAACATCGACCGACGTTTGCTTATGATGGTGCTTGGTTAGATATTGGGAACAGTGGACAGCAAATTCATTTAATGGTGTTACCAAATCCTGATAAGGATGCAGATCGACCTGAGCATGGTGGGCGAGATAAGCATGTGGCATTAGTGGTTACTGATTTTGATGGGCTGGCGGCGGCACTAGATAAAGCAGGTGTGCCTTATAGTCGTAGTAAATCAGGGCGGGCGGCGTTATTTTGTCATGATCCCGATAATAATGCCTTAGAATTTGCGGAGAGTTTTGTGGTCGTACCCCAATAAAAGATGTTTTTTTAGTTAGAGGATTTGAAGAAAATGGACTGGAAGTTTATACCAAATGGACTTATGTTGGTTAGCTTGGTGCTATCGAGTTTTTCTCAGGCGGCGGTAATTGAATTGGTAAATGGTGATATATTGAATGCAGATGTCGTGTCACAATCTGCGCCAGATATTGTGTTACACCATGAGGTGTTAGGAGAAATCGTATTATCATCAACACAGATCATGCGGATTGATGGCGTTGAGTTGGGAGCTTCATTAGAAGCGATAGTTGAAACATCAGAGCCTGAAGCGATTGAGGATGGTTTATTTAATCTGGGTATCTTGTCAGGATGGGAAAGAAGCGTGGGTGCGGGTTTTAATGGCAGCCAAGGCAATTCCGATACAATGGCGATCTATGGTGTATTTGATGCCAATTATGCGGATAGCTTGAAGCGTTGGAAATTAGAGGCTATTTTTGATTCTATCGAGAGCGATGGTGATAGAATCAAAAATCAATTTTATACCGGGGTAAATCGTGATTGGTTACAGCCTGATTCTAAATGGTTTTATTTTGCAGGTGCAAAATATGATTGGGATGAATTTAAAGATTGGGATCATCGCTTAACAGGGTTGCTAGGTGGCGGCTATCAATTTGTGGGATTAGAGAATAAATCTATTCTTGGGCGATTTGGTTTCGCAGGCAAGCAAAATTTTGGCGGTGGTGAGTCAGGATTTACACCTGAATTGGTGGTAGGATTAGATGTGGACTGGGTGTTAACGGATAGACAGTCGCTCGCTTTTGCAACTGATTTTTTCACAGGGATATCCGATCTAAGTGAATTCCGGAATATTTCCAGATTTGCTTGGAAATTATTGTTAGAAGACGAGTGGGATATGAGCTTGCAGATCGGATTTGATAATGAATATGAATCTAATGTAGCAGCGGATATTAAGCAGAATGATTTTAAATATCGTGCGGCATTGGTATGGGGATTATAATGATTGATGGTAAAAAAATAGATGAGTTTATGCAGAATGTGGCGAATGCATTACCTGCTGGCTTACTCGATATGAAGCAGGATGTGGAAGATAATGTACGGTCGGCAATGACGGGCGCGTTTGCAAAATTAGATTTGGTGACGCGGGAAGAATTTGATGTGCAAAGCCAAGTGTTATTGCGCACGCGTGAAAAATTGGAAGCATTAGAGAAATTAGTCGCTGACTTAGAAGGAAAAACGGAATGAGCGAGTTTGCTAATGTCACGATTACCCGTGAAGCCAATGTGTATTTTGATGGCAAAGTGACCAGTCGTGCGGTGACTTTTGAGGATGGTACAACTAAAACACTGGGCATTATGTTGCCGGGTGACTATACCTTTAATACCGATGCGCCCGAGCTGATGGAAGTTTTAGCAGGTGAATTGCGTTATCGTTTAGCGGATGAAAGCGAGTGGCATAATATTGTGGGTGGCCAAGCTTTTAATGTGCCTGGGAACGCTGCGTTTGATTTAGAAATCACCACGGTTGTTGATTATTGCTGTAGTTACCTCGCCGACTAAGTCATGAGTATTGCAACGGTTTATAGTCGTGCGATAACAGGGGTAGATGCCTTACCCGTAACGGTAGAAGTGCATTTATCTAGCGGCTTGCCGAGTTTGTCCATTGTCGGCATGGCAGAAACCGCGGTGAAGGAAAGCAAAGATCGGGTACGGTCGGCGCTAATGAATTCACAATTCACCTTCCCACAGCAACGGATCACGATTAATCTTGCACCAGCCGATTTACCCAAAGAAGGGGGGTGTTTTGACTTGCCGATTGCCTTGGGAATTTTAGCGGCATCGAGCCAAATTCCAGCCAGCAGTTTAGCAGGCCATGAATTTATTGGTGAATTGGGTTTAACGGGAGAATTGCGCTCTGTTCGAGGCGTATTGCCGATTACCCTAGCGGTCAGAGAATCAGGTAGAAAATTGATATTGCCCAATGTCAATCTGGCTGAATCCGTATTAGTCGATGGGGCAGAAAGCAGAGGGGCAGCCCATTTATTGGATGTATGTGCCCATCTGCATGGGCAGACTATTTTACCAATAACCGAAAAAACAGAACAAATAAGTCCGATCGTCTATCCTGATATGGCGGATGTACGAGGGCAACCGCAAGCACGGCGTGCGCTAGAAGTGGCTGCCGCAGGATCGCATTCGATTCTATTTTCAGGCCCACCTGGCACGGGTAAAACCATGCTCGCCAGCCGCTTGCCAGGTATTTTATCTGAAATGACCGAAGATGAAGCTGTTGCCACCGCAACGATTCAATCCATTTCTGCACAAGGCTTTCATCCCGAGCAATGGCGACAACGACCATTCCGCGCACCGCATCATACAGCCTCTGCGGTAGCGCTGGTCGGTGGTGGCGGCCAACCCCGCCCTGGCGAAATTTCACTCGCCCATCATGGCGTATTATTTTTAGATGAATTACCTGAATTTAGTCGGCAAGTGTTAGAAGTGCTTCGGGAGCCCATCGAATCAGGCAAAATCATCATCTCCCGTGCTGCCCATCAAGCAGAGTTCCCCGCCCAGTTTCAGCTAGTCGCAGCGATGAATCCTTGCCCCTGTGGGTATCTGGGAGAAGCACGATGTCATTGCACCCAAGATCAAGTGCAACGGTATAAAGCAAAAGTATCAGGACCCTTGATGGATCGGATTGATATGCTGGTGGAAGTGCCGCCCGTGCCGAAAACGATGCTGCGCCCCGCAGAAGCTGGCGAGCAAGAAGAAGGCAGCGTTGCCGTGCGAGAGCGCGTGGTTGCGGCTAGAGAACGACAAATGAGCCGGGCAGGCAAAGCCAATTATTTGCTTGCCCATAAAGAGTTAGAAAAGCATTGCCCACTTACCGATAGCGATTATCAGCTATTGGAGCAAGCGATGACGCGGCTAGGCTTATCCGCTCGGGCTTATCACCGTATTCTCAAAGTATCACGCACGATTGCCGATTTAGCGGATAGCGAAAAAATCATGACCGCACACCTAACCGAAGCAATAGGCTATCGACGGTTGGATAAGGCGGTTTCCTAATTGCGTATGTTTGGAGGAAGTTATAAAGGATGACTCTATTAAACAATTTCTTAAGTAGTGGACATGAATTTAATGGGAACGATAATTTACAAAAATTTCGATTTTCATTATTGAACTCTCTTATGATAATGGCTTTAATTGGCTCATTGTTAAACTATATTGGCTCTGTCCTTGGTTTAATTCAAGTGAACAATATTTTTGAAAAAGCCATCTTAGCCCATATGATTATCAACATTTTTGTCATTTATTTTCTTCGAAGAGATCAACGTCATTATTTGTTGGTTGTTAATTTCTTTATTTTCAGCTCCTTATTGTTGTTCTATTTTGTATTGCTGACACATGAAGAAGATCAATTTAGACTTATCGCTTTCTTTTTAGCCTTATTCGCAATTTATGTACTTTTGGGTAGGAAATATGGGTTATGGCTGGGACTTTTTCTATTAAGTAGTATCTTGCTGATTAGTAAAGTTCATGATTTAAAACTTTCTCCGGCAGCGCTGGCAACATTTACGACATTTTTTATTATTTTCATTGGGTTTTTATATTTATTTTTTCGAAAAATTGAAAATGATGCGCTAGAATTCAAACTGTTAAGTCATAAACTTGAAAACAAAATTAATACGGAAATAGAACAGCGAGAGGTACAAGAGCAAATGTTACTGCGCCAATATAGAATGGCAAATATGGGAGAAATGTTAGATTCAATTGCGCATCAATGGCGTCAACCCTTAATGCATATCAACTCAATTTTAATGAATATGGATAATGCATTAGAAGAAGGGGAAAAAGACAAAAACTATTTAACGGATAAAGTAGATGAAGTTGCCTCACTTACTGCCCACATGTCTCAAACGATAGAAGATTTTAGAGGGTTATTTAAAACTGAGCAGGCACAAACAAGCTTTACAATTGAAAGCGCAGTAAATGAGGTCATTGCATTGATGAAAAATAATCTAAGTGATATTGTCATTGATTACGGTGCTAAAGCAGAAACATCAATAGAGGGGTTCAAAAGTGAATTGATACAAGTGTTTATTATCATATTGAGTAATATGATAGAGGTGTTTAATAGTAGAAATATAACAGGTAAAGCAATAAAGATAGATGTTTTTGCTGAGGAAAAAGAAACCATTATCTCAATACAAGATAATGCAGGTGGTATCCCGGCTGAGCACTTAGCGACAATATTTGATCCTTATTTCACCACAAAAGAACAATCAGGGGGAACAGGATTGGGATTATATATTGCGAAGATTATTGTGGAGCAGAAAATGCTAGGGAAAATTATAGCGATTAATAGCGCGGCAGGCGCTAGATTCACGATAGAATTGGGAGGGTAATGTGTTGTTAATACTTAAAAAACATACCATACTGTATGTTGAAGATGAACCTAAGATACAGGCCAATATTGCTGAATATTTAGGGTGTTATTTTGCGGAAGTATATTTGGCCTCAAATGGAAAAGAAGCGTTAACACAATATAAACAGCACGCCCCTGATGCCCTCTTGCTTGATATTAACTTACCACTGCTAGATGGGCTGAGGGTGGCTAAAACAATACGCCAGCATGATCAAACAATCAAAATAATTATGCTTACAGCACATGCAGATAAAGAAAAGCTGCTCAAAGCCACTGAATTGAAACTGACAAAATATCTCATTAAACCTGTGCCACCTAAAATATTTAAAGCAACGTTGCATTTATTAGCAGAAGAGCTTGCTCAGGATCCAACACGATTTTTAAGTTTATGTGAGCATTACCGTTGGGATCGGCAACAAGAACTATTATTACTGGCTGATGTACCGATAGCCCTGTCTGAAAAAGAACAAAAACTGTTAAAACTTTTTATTAGCTATAGAAAATCATTGATAACGTATGAGATGGTTGTATCAGCAGTCTGGGAAAATGGATTTAAGCGTGAAATTTCGATGGATTCCATTAAAAATCAAGTCAGTTGCTTGCGGAAAAAATTACCTAAAGGCTGTATTTCTAGTGTCTATGGGGAAGGCTACATCTTAAAATAAGATGTTTTTTTTCAAAATATCTGTTTTTTTCACGATTCATTACTTTCTTTTGATATCCTCCAAAATAGGAACCACACACTTCAGTGTGTTATTGCTTTGTAAGGAGAGTATATTAAGATGACAATTAAAAAACGATTGCGTATTGCCGGGATATGGTTGGGCGCTGTTTTTCTGAGCCAAATGGCGATAGCCAATGCACAGCAACAAAATAATCAGCAGATTGCAGCAGGCGACACACCTATAGGTATCAGCGTATCAGATTGGCAAAGCATTCGCCAGCAGATGAGCCAGCATCGATATTCTGCTTTTCCACAGGAAAATGGCAGCTATACGGCGGAGAATATTGCCCATGGCTGGCAGATTGATTATGCCCAAAATGGACGCACCACATTAATGCCGCTGAAACAGAATGCGGACGCTTATTTTATTGGCTTGCAGCTCACATCTTTAGGCTATCAAAAGCAATCTGCGGTTACTGTGCCTGCTCGGATCACATCAGATAACACGACGCTGAATTATCATTGGGATAATAATGTGACTGAAATCTGGACCAATACAGCGGATAGCTTAGAGCAATGGTTTGAAATTCAACATAAACCACAAGGCGCGGCAGCGCATCAACCATTGACACTCCAACTGGCGATTACAACAGATTTGCACCTCAGCCAGCAAGGTAATACGCTTTATTTCACCGATAATAAAAACCAGCATAAAATCAGCTATAACAAACTGAAGGTATGGGATAGCCAAGGCACAGAAATTGCGGCAACCATGCAGTTGGATAAGGCTGTTTTATCATTAGTGATTGCAGATCAACTGGCGGTTTATCCTTTAACCATTGATCCCAGCTTTCAAGACCAAGCCTATCTTAAAGCTTCTAATGCCGATGCAGATGATTTCTTTGGCGAGGCTGTTGCGGTATCGGGAGATACGGTGGTAGTAGGTGCTGTGGGCCGTGGTGCCGCTTATATTTTTAACCGCGTAGGGTCGCATTGGTTTCAGCAAGCATATTTGACAGCACCGCAATCAGCTACTTCTTCTTTCTTTGGTACCTCTGTTGCAATTTCAGGTGAAACGGTGGCAGTGGGCGCGTCTGGCGAGGCAAGATCTGCCCCTAATTTTCATACTGTGGGTGATGTTTATGTATTTACCCGCTCAGGTTTAAGTTGGAGCGAGCAGGCTTATCTGCAGGCACATAATGTGGAGGCGGGTGATTTTTTTGGTATTTCGGTGGCGATTTCAGGCGATACCCTTGTGGTCGGCGCAGCTAGAGAGGATAGCCATGAGACAGGCACAACGGGAGCGACAGGTGTGTTTGGCTTTGGTGGCGACGATAATTTGGCAGAAAATGCGGGCGCGGCGTATATATTTACCCGAACAGGTTCGAACTGGCACCAGCAAGCTTATTTAAAAGCCTCTAATACGGGGCTGGACGATAACTTTGGGATTTCAGTCTCTATCTCTGGTAATACAGTGGTGGTAGGTGCATATGGAGAGAGCAGCAATGCAACAGGGGTTAATGGGAATGAGACCAATGATCTGTCACCTCATTCTGGTGCGGCTTATGTTTTTAATCGGGTAGGGGGGAGCTGGAGCCAACAAGCCTATCTAAAAGCATCGAATACAGACACGAGTGACCGTTTCGGCGACTCAGTTGCGATATCGGGAGATACTATTGTAATAGGGGCATGGCAGGAGAGCAGCAATGCTACTGGTGTGAATGGTGATCAGTCAGACACCTCAGCAACAGCGGCAGGTGCAGCCTATGTCTTTAAGCGACAGAACAGTAGTAATTGGAGTCAGCAAGCTTATCTAAAAGCATCGAATACGCAGCCGCTGGATCGCTTTGGGCGCTCTGTCGCTATTTCAGGCGAGATGATTGTGGTGGCTGCAGCCTCTGAAGATAGTGGCGCGACGGGTTCGGGTGGTGGCGGTCAGGCAGATAATTCGGTTGGTGAGTCTGGTGCTGCCTATGTCTTTACCCGTTCAAAAAATAGCTGGACGCAACAATCTTATCTAAAAGCCAGCAATACTGGGATAGGCGATGCTTTTGGCCTCGCTGTTGCGATAGCTGACCGCCATTTAGTGGTGGGGGCGCTAAGTGAAGATAGCGCCAATATTGAAGGCGATAATTCGGAGGAGGATGCTGGGGCGGCTTATCTATTTGACCGCACCGTGGTAGATGATAATTATGAAGCTAATAATATGCCAGAAACCGCATATGATTTCTCGGCGGCTGAACAAACTTTGTTGAGCACCCTTAATGGGGCGGGCATTCAATCTAATCAGGATTGGTATAAAATACATGTAAATCAAGGGTTTCGGAATCTGGTTGTAAATTTAACTTTTAGCGATGCGCTAGGAGATATTGATCTCGCGTTATATGATGCAGATGGGCTATTTATAACAAGTAGAACGACGGCTTCTGATAATGAATTGCTGGAGACTATTTTACCCGATGGTAATCATGATTATTATCTTAAGGTATATTACGAAAATGCGGGTAATAGCTATGATCTGAAATGGGATGATGAGATCACCAGCAGCGGATTTGAAGCTGGTGATGCCAATAGAGATGGGGATATTAATATTCAGGATGTGATTGCGATTATCAATATGATTTTAAATAGTGCTCCTTATAAACAAGATGCGGATTGCAATGTGGATGAAAAAATTGATATTCAAGATGTGATTTGTACGATTAATAAGGTATTAGCAGGGGCCTAAGTGTTGCTAAAACTGTTGCTTTTTGGCAACAATTGAGACGGGATTGACATTAATTTGCATAAAAGTAAATTAATTGTCCATTTTTCACGATTCATTACTTTCTTTTGTCATACTAGGCTGCGTTGGCTCTTGGTGGTGGATTATATTTGAATTGTTTTTTTCTATCTGTGTTTAGGAAGTCATTTGCATCGTATTAACGATACATTTATTTCCTCAGCACACATCCTGTACCGGTGGGTGAAAAATCTTTTAAATTTAACATACAGCCAAGGGTCAACCCGCTTAATTTGATACATTTTATTTTATGGAGAGCAACCCTAATGAAACACTACCTTATCTTTTTACTTGCAAGTCTATTTAGCGCCAGCGCGATAACTGGCCATGCCGCATTAAATGATCTGGGCGGTGGCCAGATTGAAGATACCACCCAGAATATTGTGTGGCTGCAAGATGCTAATGTGTTTAAAACACTCTGTGATGCAAATGATCCGATTGCAACGGGATTTACCCCGGTTACAGCTACACTAGCTGGGAATATATGTCATATAGACGGCAGAATGGAATGGGATGATGCTGAGGCTTGGATTGCGCGGCTGAATAGTCAAAACTATCTTGGCTCTACTGACTGGCGCCAACCTGAGGTGTCGCAGCCAGATGCAAGCTGTAGTCTTCAATTGTCGGCTGTTGGAGTCATTGACCAAGGTTATGGGCTTGGTTGTTTAGGGAGTGAGCTCCCTCATTTATATATTAATGAACTGACTTTGGACCCTACAACTTGCCCAGGGGGAATGGCGTGCTTTCAAGACAGTGCCCCTTTTGTGAATATAGGTATTTTTAATTATTGGACAGGTACACGCTCCCTCTCTAGTCCAAATTCTGTATTTACCTTATCTACAAGTGCATCACTAGGACGGCAAATTTTTGGCCTTGATACGAGCCGTTATTTTGTTTGGCCCGTTCGCCCAGCGGCTGCGCCCGCATTGCCAGAAGTTACAATGCGTCTTTACGGGCATCCACGCGAAAATTCAGCTGCACGAGGGGCGATTGTTGTGCGCACAGGTTCAACGGCGGCAGCCTTAACGGTTAATTTAACGATAACAGATGTTGACACAATAAGTGGGGTGGATTACGTGGCAATTCCCACTACAATTGTGATTCCAGCCGGTTCAGATGAGGCAACCGTGTTTGTGACGCCGATTGATGATGCGATTGTGGAGGATCTCATTGAAGAGCTGAATATTGAGGTTGCTGCATCGGCTGATTATACGATTGGAGCTATGAATAGTGTTGATGTAGGAATTATAGATGATGATGGGGTGCCTGTTATTTCTATTCAGACTCATGATCATGCGGCAGAGCCTGCAACGGATGGCTTATTTCAGGTGTTTCGTGTTGGGGGAGATATAAATCTTCCTCTGGAAGTCAATATTGCCGTGTTAGGTGGTACGGCACAAAATGGTATTGATTATACTGGCTTGCCTGCCAGCGTTATTATTCCTGCTAATAGGCAGAGTTTTGATGTTGTGATTGATGTCATTGATGATGCGCTGATTGAAGGAACAGAAGTCGTGAAGCTGGATATTGGCGCCGCAGCTGCTGGTGAATATACCATTCATGCTATAGGCAGCGCAGTACTAGATATTGTAGATGATGATGCACCTGCTTTTGTGTCGGTAACAACCAGCGATGCAGTGGCATCTGAAGCGGGGCCAGATAATGGCCAGTTTACGGTGTCTCGCACGGGCGCTACTGTGGCAGATTTGATTGTTAATATCAGTACATCAGGCGCAGCAAGCAGCGGTACTGATTATGTGGCGATTCCTGCAACAGTGACAATTCCTACCGGCGCAGCAGAAGTGACAGTGGATATTATTCCGATTGATGATGCCGATATTGAAGGCGATGAGAGTGTTATTATCCATATTGGCACTGCATTAGCGGGTGAATATG
>DBOG01000082.1:12698-21330 GCA_002299915.1 Proteobacteria bacterium UBA652
CGGTGCTAATGGCAGTGCACAACTCATTATCAGTGATGATGATGCGATTGTCTCTGCATCACCCCATAATCCGATTCCAACCTTAACGGCTTGGGCATTAATCTTAGTCTCGCTGTTATTGGCTTTGATTGCGGTACCGATGGTGCAGATGCGTAAGCAGGAATAAATAGAATCATTAAGCTAAAATAAACAGGCTGCCTTGCGATTGCAAGGCAGCTTTTTTTATGGGTAAGAGCTTAGAAAAAATAAGATCTTATTTTTGACCTGCTCTCACTGAAAATATCAAGCGAGTTAAAACAGTTGTTTGGACTTGAGCAAGTAGTCTGGGGCAAGGGCATTAATGGTGTCGGCATCACCGCGTTCTGATGCAAGGTGAATTTCTTCTAAATCTGCCTTTAATTGTTCTAATTCTTGCTCTAGATGCTCTAAGGCATTTTCTAGTGTGTAGGTAATATTGTGGATCTTTTGGATGGCTGTTGGGTCAAGCTTGTCGGCAGCGAGTAGGGTCGCTATTTTGTTATTGTATTTGCTTAGATTCGCGTGTGCCTGTTCGATGCTTTCAGCTTTCTTGCCCGTATAATGATCGGTGCGTTCTTCAGCGAGCAGCGTGGGCGAATTAAGGGTGAATATCAGGAGGGCGATGGGGGTGATTATTGGGCGCATTTTTATCTCTTTAAAATTATAAAATATAATAGGAATAGCTATTATTTGCATTAGTTTACATTTTTATAATAGAATCTTCAAGCCCGTTGTGGCTAAGCGTGTATTAGTTTTTATAGTGGGAATGTTATCGGATGGTTATTTTATGCAGAAGTGGCATCAAAAAATAAGCGGAATTAACCGCGAGCTTGTTTGAATATAAGCATGATATTCAGGGAAGTGTTGGTTTAAATAGGTTTCTTCTAGCGAGATGGCTTTTAAGATAAATAGCAATCCGATAATAGCGCCTACTAATACGATTAGCGAACCACTCGATAAGGCTAATCCGAAGCTGACGAATAGATTGAATAGGTAGATAGGGTGACGAACGTGCTGATAACTGCCTTGGGTGATTAAGGTGTTGGGGGCATAGCTGTCGAATAGGGGAGAATAGTTGTTGCCTAGGGCACTAAAAGCACGCTTGAGATTGATATAACCGATAAGCACGATAAGGGCACCGAGTAGTTGGAACCATGGATTGTGATGTAAAGAGAGGAAAAGCGGGGAGATGATCCAATAGCTGGCGAGGGTGATCAGCATGTTGAGCATGAAAATCAGTTGGCTAAGCGGCTTGAAGGCACGCAGTGATGGTGCGCGCTGTTTGCCTGTTGCATAGGCTTGGTTGGCGCGTTTTTGGGTGTAGGAACGCGCCATCATAATGAAGACGGTTAAAACGATAATCGAGCTGAGCAGTGTAGCTACTAAGCTTAGCGGAGTATTAGGTAGGTGACTAGTGAACATAGGATGCCGCCGGCCGCAAACAAACCAACACCGAGTTTGAGCGTAGATTTTTTAATCGCTTGATTGAGCATGGGGTTGGAGAAGGGGTTGAGGCTATTATGGGCTCTGAGGACTTTCCATTCGCCAGCAGTACGTTTGAAGATAACAGTCCAGTTGGAAGAAAATTCAAAATTCTCTCCTGCATTATTGACCATTTGATTAGTAGAATTACCATGACATACGGCAATATCATCTATAAATAAACTGGGCTCTGGATTAAGCTGCGTTTTGAAGCTACCCGCACCGATCATTTTATCGCGAGTGAGTTGCCATTGCTGCTTAAATGCATCGAAATCTGAGAAGGCGCGATCAGAGAATGAGACATAGGAAAAATCGGGGTCGCTGTGTGCTCGCAGTTGTTCGATATCATTGTGTTCAACGGCATGTTCGAAAATGCCTTGGATTTCTCGGAGTTGTTTTCTTTCTTGTTCATATGTCATAGTTCATGCTCCTAATTTTTGAGCAAAGGATACGGTAAATATGCCTTTATCATCTGCTATTGTACTCATTTTTGTAAATCCTGATGCGGCAATAAGCTGATCAATTTCAATTTGGGCGCGACGGCGCATGATCCACCGTTCGCCTCGGCGGTTATTGAGCAATCGTCCAATTAGCTTGAGTTGGGGATGCCAGGGCTGGCCTGTATAGATTAAATAGCCACCCGCTTGTAATAGGCTGAATAGGTGGTTGATAACAGGGTGTGCTTGCTGGTTATTGTCATAAAGTTCAAATAAACCTGAGACGATAATAATATTAGGTGGGCTATCAAAATGCCAGTCAATGCTTGGATTAAAGACATCTTGATTGAAGAAGCGACTAGCGTTATCACTTGTTTCAGCAGAAATTTGTTTGGCTTTATCCAGCGATGCAGAGTCAATATCATTGAGATAAAGTTGTAAGGGGAAGGTTTTTTCTTGCTGCAGTTCGAATAGATAACGGCCAGGGCCTGATGCAATATCGAAGATAATGGGCGTGACACCATTAGCATGCATATTATCAATGAGATTGGATAGGGTGTGTTTGAGATGCTGTTTGCGCGTTCTAATACCGCGCCAGCCAACCGATTGTAGATAGGCTTTGTCAATTTGTTTGCCAAGCCAATTTGAGCCTGCGGGGGTGTTGTTATACACATAATCTAGAGCGACACCCGAATCAAAACCATATTTCAAGCCGGTGGCGATGCCATTAGCATATTTCCCGATATGGCTGAGACACCAGCGGGCGGCAGTGTGATAAACCTTTTTTAAGCCAGTATCTGCTTGCTGCAATGATTGGTATTCAGCGACAGTATGCAAGCGTGCGGCTGGGATGATTGCTGGTAGATTGGCGGTGTGATGATTAAATTGTTGCTGGATAAATTGTTGACAGGGTGCAATTAATAAATGCGGATCTTGTTCATGAAAGATCGCATGTTTAAAATTTTTGAGGGTGATATGTTTTTTAATTGTGCTACTGATGCCATTATAAAAAACAGTATGCTGTTTATTTTGTACGATAACATCATTTTCGGCGGTGATAATCAATACAGGTGTTTCAAAATCGGCGAGGCGATTGAAACAATTTTTGGTGGTGTCAAAGAGAGTGACCAAAATGTTGACGCCAATCTTTTTGGTGATTAAAGGATCGTTATCATAAGCCAAGGCTTGTTGGGGATCACGGGTGAGTAAGGATGATTTGACATAGCTGGTGACAAATTGATGGTCGCTGACTTTACTGAGCAGGCGGAGGCTTTGCAATGCCAGCGGGATATAGAGCTTAATTTTGAAGGCAGGCGCGCCGAGAATACAGCCTTTTAAACTGGGTCCATAATTGAGGATCCAAGAAACTGCCATCACGGAACCCACACTGTTGGCAATCAGCAGAATATCACTGGTTTTGATATTGTGTTGCTGATGTAAATGGCCGGCGAAACTATTGAGATCACGGATCCAAGTTTCAAAGTTAGGCGCCCATGCACGAGTGCCTTCAGATCTGCCGTGGCCACGTAGATCAAATGAGAAACACCAGTGTTGGTCTGCGGATAGTTTATCTGCAATATCTGTTACGCGGCCTGAGTGTTCATGACCGCGGTGTAGGAGTAACAGGGTGTTTTGTGTGTCTATATTGGGTTTTTTATACCGATAAAACAGCGTTAACCCATCAAAGGTATGAAATTCAGATTCAATCCAGTTTGCCAAACTATTTGTCCTTACCAAGTGGTTTTATGATTGGATGAGCAATACACTTACAGCAAACAGTGGGGCTGTGAGCAATAAGCTATCTATTCGGTCGAGCAAGCCGCCATGGCCAGGAATTGAATTACCGGTATGTTTAACCTGTGCACGGCGTTTAAAATAAGAGATGTAGAGGTCGCCTAACATACCACAAAGTGACAAGGTGCTGGCAATCAATAGCGCAATTTGCCAGTTTATGGGTAAGATAAAGGGCAAGGTAAGTGTGCCAATCATGCTGGATAGGAGTAATCCTCCGGCTGCACCTTCATAGGTTTTGTTAGGGCTGAGTGTGGGGGCAAAGTGATGCTTGCCAAATAATTTACCCGTCATATATTGCAAAATATCATTAAGCGCAGTGATGCTGATCAAATACAATAGTAATAAACCAGATTGCTGGCTGAAAGTGTCGATAAGGATAAGCGAAGATAAAGCGGTAATGATAACGAGTGGTGTGGTGAATTTAGGGTGTATGATTAAGCTAAGCAGCATCAATATAATGGGTAATAAGAGAAGTAAAACACTATAGTAACGGGGTAAGGTAAGTAGGTAAGGCGTTGCTAGATAATAGGCGGCAATAAGCGCAATGGTGAGTAGGGTGTGACTTAGGCTAATGCGGTGTTTGAGTAAGCGTAAAAACTCACTAATCGCCCAGAGACTTAGCCCCAATACAAATAACGCTAAGGTGATATTGCCAGCGTAAAAGACAATAAGGCAAAGCACGAAGATCCCCCACCAAGAGTGGATACGTTTGCGATTATTAAGCCGTTCAGCTGTGGTGTGTTGGTAGATCTGATATTCAATAAATAGGGTGGCGATTAACAATAAACTGGCTATTAACAGGGTAAGAAATAACATTATGTTTGGAGTAATTTAAAGCGATTCAATAGGGTGGTGAGTGACAATAGAATGCCGATGATAGCGAACACATTATAGATCTGGCTGACAGTTGGGAAAATAAGATAGCTGATACCTACAATGGCAAGGTAGACTGCACGATCACTCTTCCCAAAGGGGCCAGAATAAGGCCGCTTATTAATGGCTTGAAATATCGCTAAGGCAACAAACTCAGACAATATAATTAAGATTAGGAGTGCCACCCAATATTCTAATTTTACAGGTAAAAATACAATAAAAATGGAAAATAAAGCAACATCTGAGATAATGTCACAGACTTCATTTAAGACACTGCCCAGCGGGGTTTGTTGTTGTGTTGCACTGGCTACCATTCCATCTAGTGCGTTGAGTGCCATCCTAATAAATAAGAACACGGGTAGCCCTATTAATGCAATATAGCGAGTCGGTTTCCATGCCAATAAGCAGGCGTAAAGCAGGCATAATCCACAGGTTGATAGGGTGATGGTGTTGGGAGAAATATGGCGAGTTATTAGCCAGTCTCGAATGGGCAATAGTCGTTGTTGGAATCGAGACTTTAAGGAGTAGGTGCTCTGCTTTAGCATTAAAAATTAATCAGCGCTATTTTCCATAATAAAGTTTTCAAGAGAATCTACGGGTACGATACCTGCTTGGGCAGCAACCAGTTCACCCTTGTCGTTGAATAGAATAAAGGTCGGTGTGCCGATCAGTGATTCTTCTAAATTTTCTTCCATCCAAGCGTTCATTTCAATAGGGTGAGACATAATAGTAGGGAATTTAATATCAAACTCGGCGAGAAAGTTTTTGGCATTTTCTATGCCCGCTTTGCCATCCAGCGAAATACCTAGAATACGAACATTTTTCAGTTTGCCATCAAATTCCACCATGCTCGGCATATGTTCGCGGCAAGAGTGACAATCTGATTGCCAAACTTCAACAATCGTCCATTTATTATTGCCTAAGTGGTTTTTTATAACATCGGCTTCACCCGCTAGATCGGTAAAAGAGAAGGCCAGATGAGTAAATGAAAGGGAGAGCAATAAAATTGCGACTAATTTTTTGATTAAAGAAAGTGATTTCATCGGTATAATCCATGTTCTATCTTAAGGGTGAGTGATGTATGTTTAGTCAGTCATCATAGCAAATAGTTCATCTGCTATTTAGATGAATTTTATAAAGTAGTGAGTTTGTTAATTTAATCATTTTGCGGACAGTCATAGAACCATGCAAGATCTGAATACCCCACAGCGAGAGGCGGTAAAACACCTTGGCAGCCCTTTGCTAGTATTGGCAGGGGCGGGTAGTGGTAAAACGCGGGTGATAACGCGTAAAATTGCTTATCTGATTGAACAATGCGACATGATGCCGCGTAATATTGCGGCGGTGACGTTTACCAATAAAGCAGCACGTGAGATGAAATCACGGGTGGCTGAATTAATGAATCAGCGAGGGAGCAATTCCCGCGGTTTATTGGTATCAACTTTCCATAATTTGGGCTTGACGATTTTACGGCGGGATTTTGCTTTATTGGGCTATCGGCCTGGCTTTTCTATTTTTGATGCACAGGATAGCTTGGCGGTATTACGCGATATTATGGGGCAAGACTTTGCTGCGGATAGCGATCATGCCTCGCGATGTCAGTGGCAGATTTCTGAATGGAAAAATGATTTGAAATTACCTGATCAGGCGGCCAGTCAGGCAGAAGACGCTGATCAGGTGGCTGCAGCAGCTGTATATGTAGAATATGAAAAAGCATTATTGGCGTATAACGCGGTTGATTTTGATGACTTGATTACCAAGCCCGTGATGTTATTCCAGCAGCATGAGAAAGTATTGAGCTATTGGCAAAACAGGATCCGCTATTTATTGGTGGATGAATATCAGGATACGAATGGTAGCCAGTATGCATTGGTGACGTTATTGGTGGGGAAGCGTGGTGCACTCACGGTGGTCGGCGATGATGATCAATCGGTGTATTCTTGGCGGGGTGCACGACCTGAGAATTTACTGCAATTACAAGCAGATTACACGGATCTAAAAGTTGTAAAACTAGAGCAGAATTATCGGTCAGTAAGCCGAATTTTGCGGGCGGCTAATGCACTTATTAGTCATAACCCGCATATTTTTGAAAAGAAATTATGGAGCGATATGGGTGAGGGTGATCCGATTCGAGTGATTGGGTGTCGGAATGAAGACCATGAAGCTGAAAAGGTGGTGACCGAATTACTCTTCCATAAGATGAAGAGGCCTACAGAATATAAGGATTATGCGATTTTATATCGCGGCAATCACCAATCTCGTCCGATAGAACGGATCTTACGAGAAATGGATGTGCCTTATTTTATTACGGGTGGGCAGTCATTTTTTGCGCGTAGTGAAATCAAAGATATTATGGCGTATTTACGGTTAGTGGCGAATCAGGATGATGATAATGCCTTTTTGAGGGTCATTAATACGCCGCGGCGTGGTATTGGCCCCAAAACGCTGCAGATATTAGGAAATTACGCAGGAGAACGTGAAATCAGCCTGTTTTCAGCTTGTTTTGAAATGGGGCTGACAACACAGCTATCGACGGCTGTTAAAACAAAGGTGATTGAATTCAGCCATTGGTTGGTGGATATTGCCGATCGGGTGGCTAGAACGGGAGATTTAGTCGATACCTTACGCGATATGATTGAGGAAATTAATTATCGTGGGTGGTTGGAAGAAGTGACAGGTGATCCGATGCAAGCCGAGAGGAGGATGGAGAATATTACGGAGCTATTAGCGTGGGTTGAACGGTTATTGAAGCGTGAAGAGGGTGATATGAAGGAGATTGGTGATATTGCTGCACGCTTAACATTGATGGATATTATGGAGCGCCAAGCAGAAGAAAACCAGGATGATGCGGTCAGTTTAATGACGCTGCATGCTGCAAAAGGCCTAGAGTTTCCACATGTGTTCATTATGGGAATGGAAGAGGAAATTCTGCCACACAAAACGAGTATTGAAGAAGAAAATGTGGAAGAAGAGCGGCGTTTGGCTTATGTGGGGGTGACACGTGCACAGCGTAGTTTAACATTTATGATGGCTAAATCTCGTAAGCGATATGGTGAGAAAGTAAGCTGTGAACCAAGCCGGTTTTTAATGGAAATGCCCGAACAAGATTTGGCATGGGAAACGGAGAAAACACCTGTTGATCCCGTTAAGCGAAAAGAGCGCGGGAATATGCATCTCTCTAAAATACGCGAAATGCTGAAGTAATCATTATGGCTTATCTAAAATTGATTCCACGTTTAGCATACCACTCTCTATCTAGCTCCCAATGGATCTCTGTTATATCTGGTTGATTGAGGATTAATTCTTTTGCGTGCATTTGAATATTGGCCAGTTTTTGTTGGGCTATAACTAATTGTGGATCTTCTGTTGTCTTATTTTTTAATGCAGGGTAAATCATGGCAAGAAATTTTACAGCAGGCGCTTCAAATGAGCGGGGCGTGCCTAGTTTAGCTACATTATCCTTGAGTGATATGACATGAAATTGATAAGGATATTCGGCCAGTATTTTATCATTTTCCAGTAGTTCATTGAGCTCACTCACCCGTGGGTCATAGCCTGCGATCCAGTAGTTAAATAGTATAAACAGGCAGAATAGGGCAAGACCAATTGAATAGTTTCGAGTGAATTTATCCATTTAATTTTTGTGTGTCACTAGCGTTTCTTAGCAAGTCTCAGCGAGGGCAAAAAATTATTATTTAATTTCTGCCAAATAATTATCAAGTCGGTCTTTACCCATTGCCATTGTGCCGATAAGCTTCTCAGCAGCCTTTTCTGCATCAGCTTTATTCGTAGCTTCACCAACTTGAATCACACCGACCATCCCCATCATCGCATGTGGCGTACATTTATATAAATAAACGCCTTCTACATCCAAGGTAACAACGACTTCTTTAGAGTTTTCCCCCTGCCAATCATCCGCACCTTCAGGCGTGAATACTGAGGTTGAATCATGGCTGGCATCGGTAGGGATAAATCTTATCGTTGCCCCTTTTTCAACGTGCAGAAAAGCAGGCTCAAACACCATTGGA
>DBOG01000041.1 GCA_002299915.1 Proteobacteria bacterium UBA652
ACCATCGGTCGCAATCAAGGTACGACCTGTTGCCTCTTGTTGCAATCGCCGTTCAAGTGCTGGCATATCTAAATGTGGATAACGTCGCTGTGTCGCGGCTGATAATCGACCGCCATCTAGGAGTGAGGCATGGTTGAGTTTATCTTGTAATAAAGTGTCATTTTTTCCCAGCAAGCCATCTAGTACTCCGATATTCGCCATATAACCAGAGGAAAATAACAACACCCGTTGATAGCCTAAAAAATCAGCTAATGCAGCTTCAAGTTCATGGTGTGTTTTGCTATGCCCGGTTAGCAGATGCGCTGCACCACTGCCGACACCTTCCTGCTCTGCTGCGGCAATAAAGGTTTGTTTTACAGTATCGTGATTAGCCAGTCCCAAGTAATCATTACTGCAAAATGACAGCAAGCCCTTGCCCTCAATATCAATCATCACGCCTTGCGCACCATCACGCACACGATGGCTACGATAGCGTCCCGCGGATTGTTTAGCAACGAGATCTTTTTCTAAGGCATCAGACCAAGGTAATGTGGCCAATATAAATTGTCCTAATTTTTTACCTTCACGGTATGAGAGATCCCCAAACGTGAAAACAAATATTGATCGTGATCCGTGCTTGGATTATCTGTTGTTAATAATTTATCACCTGCAAATAAAGAATTTGCACCCGCCAAGAAACACATTGATTGCAATTCATCGCTCATTTCTTCGCGGCCAGCAGATAAACGCACATAGGATTTTGGCATCATTAATCGCGCAACGGCAACCGTGCGTACAAATTCAAAGGGATCCAATGGTCTGCTACCCATTAACGGCGTACCTTCTACTTGCACCAGTAAATTAATGGGCACGCTTTCAGGCTGCGTCGGTAAATTGGCTAAGCCCACTAACATGCCTGCTCGTCCTGTGCGGCCTTCTCCCATGCCCACAATGCCGCCACTACACACATTAATACCCGCATCACGCACATGGCTCAACGTGTCCAAACGGTCTTCATATGTCCGGGTACTGATCACATCACTATAAAATTCAGGTGAGGTATCTAAATTATGATTATAGTAATCCAAGCCCGCCTCTTTTAAACGCTCTGCCTGATGCGATTCCAACATGCCGAGCGTGACACAGGTTTCTAAGCCTAAATCTTTAACGCCAGTCACCATATCAGCGACTTTTTCCAAATCTCGATCTTTCAAATTCCGCCATGCTGCGCCCATGCAAAAACGGCTTGCTCCGCCATCCTTCGCCTGTTGCGCTTCGACGAGAACTGCATCTAATTTCATCAAAGGCTCTGCTTTCACCGCCGAAGGATGATGCGCACTTTGTGGGCAATAGCCACAATCTTCCGCACAACCACCTGTTTTGATACTTAATAAGGTGCTGATTTGCACCGTGTTCGGATCAAAGTTTTCACGATGCACAGTTTGCGCACGATACATTAAATCTGCGAACGGCAAATCAAATAACGCCGCCACTTCTGCCACCGTCCAATCTTGGCGAATAGTAGTCTGAACCTCAATTTTACTTACTTCAGGAGGGGTGGTTTGATTCTCTTCAGTATTGATTTTTACAGCTTTAGACATGATAGTACTCTTATATCTATAAATAATTTAATGGGGTGGCGCAATGCCACGATGTCGGCAATATATCACACAGCGATTACGCCAAGCTTTTCCCGCACCATGTCTATTATGCCATGTGCGCAGTATAAACTCGGCACTTTGTGATGATTGCACAGATGATTTACCCCAATTAGGACTTTGCTGCCCGCATTGCGCCACGCCGCTTAATCTACAAACGACCTGTGGTGCCTGCCTCGCCAAACCGCCAGTACAAGACAGCAGCCTCAGTCTTTATCATTATAGCCCACCTGTTAGTACCCTTATTATCGCGCTAAAACATCATGACCAACGTACCCTGACCGATTTATTTGCTGATGAATTTGTAAAACGACTTGCGCAAAATAAGGTTCCTTCACCAGATTGTTTAGTTGCCATCCCGCTCCATCCAGAGCGGCTACGCCAACGTGGATATAATCAAGCATTAGAATTCGCCCGCGCACTTTCCACTCGATTGGATATCCCCGTTCGTCTTGATTTACTAGATCGGGTTAAAAACACGCCCATTCAAGCAGGCTTATCGCTCAAGCAACGTCAGCAAAATATGCGTCATGCCTTCAAATCGCCTTTTGTGCCTAATGCAATGCGAGGAAAGAACGCACCTCAGCATATTGCATTGGTTGATGATGTCATGACGACGGGCCTTACGTTTAATATCGCAGCTAAAGCACTGCGCGATATTGGTGTCAACCATATAGAGGTATGGTCGATTGCGCGCACATCAAACGCCAAATAAATTTAACGCTCTAATAATACCAATTTATTCGGCTTGCCATCCCATTCTTCCGCATCAGCAGGCGCATCTTTCATCTCTGAAATCACCGGCCAACCTTGTGCAAGATCTTCATTTAACTCCAAAAACTGGCTTTGATCCTCGGGTAAATCATCCTCTGAATAAATCGCTTCTGCTGGGCATTCTGGCTCGCATAATGTGCAATCAATACACTCTTCTGGATTAATCACCAAAAAATTTGGCCCCTCATGAAAGCAATCCACGGGACACACTTCAACACACGTCGTATGTTTACACTTAATACAATTTTCACCAACGACAAACGTCATCTTTCTCTCCGACCAACTCAATATGACTACTTTAAAAAATACAAGTGCGGTATTTCACCTGTATCACGCTACCCTTACCAATCATTTTACATCAGTTGCTAACGTGTTGGCTAATTATCCAAATTCAAGCACAGGCGGCCAGTTTTATTTATAATGAAATAATCATCGATATGGAGAACATAAAATGCGCCGACTCATCTCATTGCTTATCTTTCTCATTGTGCTCATCACGGGCGCCGCTTTTACGAAGGTCAATAGCGATCCTGTCACCCTCAATTATTATTTTGGCAGCCTCACATTGCCCTTATCTGGCTTAGTGCTGATCGCACTGATTATGGGTGTTTTATTAGGTGCGCTCGCTGTATCACTTGCAACCTTGCGCCTTCGTTATGATAACCGTCGGCTGAAAAAGCAGGCTAAGCTGGCTGAGCAAGAAATCGACAGCTTACGTGTTCTACCACTGCGCGATATTCCCTAAAACATGATCTCAGTTTGGCTCTTACTGTTGCTACCTATTGCCGCCTTATCGGGCTGGTTCTCGGCGCGTAAACATTATAAAACACGCTATGGCATTCAAAATAACGGAATCAATCCCGAATATTTCAAAGGCATCAACTATCTCTTAGATGAACAGCCTGATAAAGCGATTGATATTTTTATCCGCTTACTCGAGGTTAATAGTGATACCGTTGAAACCCATCTTGCACTGGCCAACCTCTTTCGTCGTCGTGGTGAAACCGATCGTGCCATCCGCATCCACCAAAACCTGATTGCCCGCCCTGCGCTTCCTCCTGCACAACGGAGTAGTGCCTTATTTGAATTAGGTATGGATTATATGCATGCGGGTTTGCTTGATCGCGCCGAAGAGCTCTTTCTCGAACTCATCTCAAAAAAACAACACATCACTCCTGCCCATCAGCAACTACTCAAAATATATCAGCAAGAAAAAAATTGGCAACAAGCCATTGCGACCGCGCAAATTTTACAAGCCAATGCTGAGCCGCAAATGGGGGAACTGATCTCGCAATTTTATTGTGAACTGACGGAACAGAAACCACAACTCCCTGAATCAGACATACGTCAATTATTACGTAAAGCACATTCAAACGATCCAAACTGCGTGCGTGCTAGCTTATGCGAGGCCAAATTATTAATTGATGCTGCTGAGCATCGTAAGGCAATTAAAATACTGCAACGTATCGAACAGCAAAATAATGAATATATACCCGAAGCACTGCCACATTTACTCACATCCCACACCGCATTAGACAGCTTACCCGCCTTTGAATCATGGCTAAACACCTTACTTGAACGGCATCCCAACATGACTGCAGCACGGTTGATGCTCGCTAATCTAATGAAACAAGAACATGGTGCACAAGCCATGCAAGACTATTTGAATCACGCATTAAGAAAACACCCATCAGTGGAAGGTTTGCATAGCCTGCTATCGCTGGGTCAAAATGACAATCCGGATCTGTTCCCCTTAATTGAAGATGTGACCCGTCGTCTTATCAAGCTTGGCCATAGCTATACCTGTGTACATTGTGGTTTTGCAGGTAAAACCTTACACTGGCTCTGCCCAGGCTGTGCCCAATGGGGCAGCATCCAACCAACAGAAATTCATCTTTCCGCACTTGAAACCTTACGAGAGAAAAAATCATGACTACTATACAAATTTATCATAACCCAAAGTGTAGTAAATCTCGCCAAGCACTGACGATACTAGAAGAAAGAGGGATCAGCCCTGAGATCATCCTTTATCTTAAAATCCCGCCCAGCCCGGCTGAATTAGTCGATATTTTGGCACAGCTTAAATTCACCCCGCGCCAACTTATACGCACAGGTGAAGCTATTTACAAAGAACTGGGTCTAAAAGACAGTGATCATACGGATATCCAGCTCATCACCATAATGAGTGAACATCCTAAACTTATCGAACGACCTATCGTCATAAATAACGGTGTTGCCAAGGTGGGTCGGCCACCTGAATCTGTGATCGAAATTTTATAAATATGATTAATATCTTAGTCCTCTACTATAGTCGTAGTGGTCATGTTGCCACTATGGCTAATCACATTGCACGCGGGATTGAAAAAGTACCTGATTGCACTGCTGTCTTGCGTACAGTGCCCGCTATTTCCACTACTTGTGAAGCCACTGAAGAAGCCATTCCTGAAACTGGATCCCCTTATGTCACTCATGATGATTTGCGCCAATGCGCTGGACTTGCATTAGGCAGCCCCACCCGCTTCGGTAATATGGCCGCCCCCCTAAAATATTATTTAGACCAAACCAGCGATCTCTGGCTTTCTGGTGAACTGATTGGCAAACCTGCTGCCGTATTCACTGCCACAGGTAGCCTACATGGCGGCCAAGAAAGCACCCTGCTCTCCATGATGCTTCCCCTGATCCACCATGGCATGCTTATGCTAGGCATCCCTTATAGCGAACCTGCCTTAATGCACACTCAAGATGGCGGCACACCTTACGGCGCCAGCCATTTTGCAGGTGCCAATAATGATCGTGATTTAAGCGATACTGAAATGCAACTCTGCCAAGCACTCGGCCAACGGCTTGCCAAAACAGCCAAGCAACTACAAACATGACAGCTCGTACCCTTACCCGCTCCCTCAGCCTACTAGGCTACTTCGGCTTATTATTGAGTTTAACGGCATGGATCATCACCCAAGCCAATGCCAATGCTAATTTTCCCGCTCTATCATTTATTGTCATCGGTATTGTACCGCTGCTTTTCCCGCTTCGCGGGATTCTTGCTGGCAAGCCCTACACCCACTACTGGGTTGGCTTCATGATGCTGTTTTATTTTAGTCATGGCGTTGGGGAAGTCTATAGTGCAGACACGTTTCCGCTATTTGCCTGGCTTGAAATACTCTTTAGCACACTACTCTTCATTAGTGGCTTATATTTCATCAAATTCAACGCTAAAAAATGACACGCACACCTCTTTCTAAAGCCGACATATTGCTGGCTTTATCAGCTAACAATCAAAATAAACTGGCTGATATTTATCTGCTCGATAGCGTCAACTCCACCAACGATTACCTCTGGCAGCAGCTACCAGAAAACACAAACAATGTCAGCGTTTGTATTGCTAACAGCCAAACTGCAGGCCGCGGTCGGCGCGGCGATCCATGGCAATCACCCAATAGCGGCAACCTCTATCTATCATTGCTTTGGCGGTTAAACTCACCTTCTGATATTAACGGCATCAGCATCCTCGCAGGTGTCGCCCTCATTCAAACGCTTGCTGCGTATGATATCCACCAGCTCCAACTAAAATGGCCTAATGATCTGTTTTACCAACAACAAAAACTCGGCGGCATTCTCGTTGAATCTCGTATTGGTAAACAACAACACATTATGATCGGCATTGGCATCAACTATTATCTACCAAACACCTCGCAGCAACAAATCTCGCAAGCTACCACCAGTCTTTCCCTGCTCCATGAACATCCTCCCTGTCGCAATCTCCTCGCAGGATCGCTTATTAATAATCTGATGCATGCACTCAGTCAATTTGAACAGGACGGACTGGCCCCCTTCTCCCAACAATGGGCAGATTATGATGCCTGCTTCCAACAGCCCATTACCATTAGCGATGGCGACAAACACATTGTCGCAACAGGTCAAGGCATCAACTCTGATGGTAGCTTTCGGTATCAAATACAAGATAAAAAGGAGATCCACAGTATCTCCAGCAGCGATTACAGTATAAAATTAGCAACATGAAATTACTGATCGATATAGGCAATAGCCGAATAAAATGGGCGCTTTTTGACGGAGAACACCTCTCCAATAACGCTGTCTTCCCACACACAAAAACGGGCATGAAAACCGCCTTCAAAAAAAACTGGAAAGATCTCTCCGATATTGAAGCGATTATTATCTCCAATGTTGCCGGTGATAAAATTGCCAAACAACTGACGGAATGGTGTGAAAAGCAATGGACGCTCACCCCCACTTTTATCCACAGCGAAATTGAACAGTTTGGCGTAAAAAATGGGTATGACACACCAGAACAACTCGGCGTTGATCGCTGGCTCACCCTGATTGCTGCGCATCAGCTCAACCCAACAGCCACCAGCTGTATTATTGATTGTGGCACTGCTATCACCATTGACCTCATTAGCAATGGCCAACATCAAGGCGGCTTAATCCTCCCTGGTTTGCAGCTGATGCAAAGCAGCTTGATTGATAACACAGAGGGTATCCAAACAGAAAAATCTGAGAAAAAACAGCTTCAACAGCTTGCCACCAACACCCACGATGCCATTCAAGCTGGCGCGTTTTATACGATCACCGCCAGCCTAAATCAACTAATCGACGATCTTGATGCAGATTCAGACAATGATATTCACTACCTCATTACAGGCGGCGATGCCGAAAAACTATTGCCCCTATTGCCTGAGTATATTGAACATTATCCCCACCTTATTCTCGGTGGTTTAATCGTCTCACTTAAAACATGAATGCGCCCATAACAAAATTCATTATCGGCATCTTGTCCGCCATGCTCAGTATCGCTTTTACACGCTTAGCTATCGCTTATTCCCAATTGCCGTTCAATTCAGAAGGCCGATATGTTGATGCAGGCTCAGGTATCGTGTTCCACCAACAATCCGTTCTCGCTTTTATCCTAGCGGCTATTATCTTCTTATTTACTGCCAGCATCAGCTTCTGGCGGCTATGGAAATATACTCACGAAAAGTAAATATTGGCAACATCTACATTGCTAATCACCCTAAAACCCTGTAATCTCACGTCCTTCAGGAGAGATGTCAGAGCGGCCGAATGAGCTCGCTTGGAAAGCGTGTGTACCGCAAGGTACCGAGGGTTCGAATCCCTCTCTCTCCGCCATTTATAAGCCCTATGTTCCTGGATACATAGGGCTTTTGTATTTAAAGCTGTAGTCTAGCCATACTTTCACTTAATTTACACCCTAAAGTAACGCTAACATTGTAATCCCCCCATTCCTAGCGGTAGCTTAAAATGGAAACCGTTGGCGCTGGAGGGGGGGGGTGGGGAGGCTTACATTATCTAATTACAGCTATTATTTGTTATAACAACATCATCTGGATTATCCGAACCATTATTGATACACACATATCTGGTTGCACCCGTGGGCTCTGAAATAATATTGTTGTTGATGGAAAGTGACATGTTTATACCATATAGACGGATACCATCACTTTCATCAGGGGTAATGGTATTTGTATCTAGTTCAATATTGCTTGCATTACCTACCTCTATGCCGCCGTGCAATGAATCCCCCTTGGATCATCATTAGGAGTAATAAAACCATCAAGATTGGACGGGGTAATGTCGGAATGCTTTCTGGCATAGGTAAGGTAATAGCCTGATCATCATTACTAATGCTACAAATAGCATTTTCCCCATTAGCAAGAGTAACTGAACCCGCATTAAATATACTAGCTACAACGCCTGCCGTATCAACACAATCCCAACTCCCTTCGGTGTAATCTGCTAGATCATTTTCCACTAGCGTATAAGTGCCCGCGGTTAATCCCGTAATTGTTGTAGAAATATATTCAAATGGATCTGTGGCTGTTCCTGTCCCAGTTGGCACACCAAAAGTGAGTGTACCAGCATCTGTCATAAGTCCAAAATCAGCAATCGTTGCTATTCCAGAGTGATCATTAATTACTTGCTTGATAATCGTTAACTCAGCGCCATTATCGTTATCATTCACCGTGCAGGTGATGGATTGTCCTAGCGCGGGTACAACAGGATGCGCGACTAGCGTGACACCATCACTGTCATCAATACACAATAATGAATCTTGGGTATAACCGACTAAACTGTCTTCGCTTACGGTATAGGTAACGCCTGGCATAATCGGCAGTGTCACACCTGAGTTATAAGCAATAGTACCATCATAGATCCCGCCATTTAAGCGTAACGTGAAATCAGTTGGAACAGCGGTACCACCGTTATCATTTGTAACTGTGTTAACTAAAGTGATATTTGTCGGGTTGTCTGTGTTGGTGATGGTACAGTCTGCTATGTCGCCTAAAGCAAGTGTGACATCATTGCCTACAATCGCTGCGCCACCATTAATCACACAGCTATAATCACTCGCAGTATAGCCCGCTAGGTTGGTTTCGGTGAGGGCGTATGTGCCGACATTGACGGCTTGGGCGGTGCCTGCGGTGAAGGCAGTGCCGTTGGCAAATAGGGGGAAGTCGGCAATAACTGCGGTGCCACCGTTATTATTATCAACTAGTTTGTTGAGGGTGAGGCTAGCTAATACCGTACAGTTTGCTGGATTAGCGAGGTTTGTATAGTCAAATATTCCTGCTTTTATATTGCTGATCAAGATAGTATTGTCTGGATCATTCGCAGTTCCTGGGCTATCACTTGCTGCTCCCGCGGCTGTAAAGTTTGCATTATCAAACCAATCACCGCAAGCAAATGAATAGTGCTGCTGTGAGCCTGGCGTATTGCCATCATTGATGTCAAATCCATTTACAGGTGTAACGGTGTTTCCTACGTCACCATATGAGAACCCATGAAATAAAGCTCCGATAGGATCTCTAACTTGCCCAACATCACCGCCATTTCGTAGCGAAATCTTACCCCAGTTATCAGCACCTATGGCTCCTGTGTAAGCAGGATTGTTATAGCCATCTATACAGGCACTGGTATTCGGAATAATATAAACACTATCTGCAGGCGCTGTATCATCAAAATCATCTGCGGCAACAATGGCATCATTTTTTGTTGCCGGGGAAGTGCCATTATAAACAACGATAATTGCACCTGGTGGCACAGCTGCCAGAGCAGGACATGCTGTTGCATTAAATTTTAAGAATCCAGCACCAATTCCTGTTCCCGACCATTCCCCATTATTATCATCAATAATCCAACCATCTAGGTTCACAGCTGTTAACGGTGCGCCAGCATCTCCTACGACTAATAATTCAAAAAACTCTTTTGAGCCACTGGTACCATTGGATAATTCATTGACGATAAGACCCGCGGCATGCACACTCTGCATACCCATTACCATTAAAAGGCAAGAACAAAGCCGCAACATCACTTTAATAAGCATTTTTTTCATTTATATCCCTAGCACTACACCAATCTATCTGCCTAAAATACTATTTATACAAGATATATGCAATTTATTATGGTATTCAAGGGCTTCTAGTAGTAATTATTCATCCGCAATATTTTAATCATTAAATAACATAGCAAAAACTAAAAAAAACACTTAAAATAGACTGTTCTATGGTGGCTCGTGCTGGTCTCCTCGCAACGATACGTTGGTTAATCCGTCAGGCCTGGAAGGGAGCAGCGGGGCCTTCCGACTCGTGTGCCGAGATCAGGCTGGTGCGGGTTCACCTCCAATTATAACGAGAGTTTACGCAATATGAGTTATTTGGTGCTTGCCCGTAAATGGCGTCCAAAAACATTCTCAGAGGTTATCGGCCAGCAGCATGTAATGCGTGCACTGATAAACGGCTTAGATCAGGATCGTTTGCACCATGCCTTTTTGTTTACAGGTACCCGCGGCGTGGGTAAAACAACCCTAGCGCGGATCTTGGCAAAATCACTTAATTGCGAAAAAGGCGTCAGCTCAACGCCTTGTGGAGAATGTGATAGTTGTAGTGAAATTGATGCGGGTCGATTTGTTGATTTAATCGAGGTGGATGCGGCATCGCGTACTAAGGTTGAGGATACACGGGAGTTGCTTGATAATGTGCAATATGCACCGAGCCGTGGGCGATATAAAGTCTATCTCATTGATGAAGTTCATATGTTATCGACACATAGTTTTAATGCGCTGCTGAAAACATTAGAAGAACCACCGCCACACGTTAAATTCTTATTTGCGACCACCGATCCTGAAAAATTACCCGTAACGATTCTATCCCGTTGTTTACAATTTACCCTACGTCGAATAGAGCCATTGCAAATTTCAGATTATCTAGCAACGATTTTGAAACAGGAAAAAATCAAATTCACCCCCCCTGCGTTAACGGAAATTGCCCGCGCGGCTGACGGCAGCATGCGGGATGCATTGAGCTTGCTGGACCAAGCTATTTCCTTTGGTGCCGGCGCGGTGAACACTGATAATGTACACGAGATGTTAGGCACATTGAATCAACAGCAAGTATTGCATATTTTGGAAGCACTGCGCGACCAAGCGGGTTCAGCCTTAATGGGACAAGCAAAAGAATTAGCGGCCCAAGGGCGCGATTTTACGTATTCTTTGGATGCCTTGCTCAGCGCTTTACAGCGATTAGCGACGCTACAAGCGATACCCAACATGGAAGATGATAATAGCCCTGATTTGGCAGCTTATCGTGAATTAAGTCGCCAGTTCACACCTGAGAATGTCCAGTTATTTTATCAAATTGCCTTACATGGTAAACGAGATTTGCCATTTGCAGCTGATCCACAAAGTGGCTTTGAGATGACCTTATTGCGGATGTTGCAATTTCAACCGCGCGAGATGGCTGATGCCATAGCGACACCCACTGTGGCAACCGCTAAAGCGGCGCCTGTCGAAAAAGTTGCCACAGAGGCTGAACCTACAGCTGAACCCACCGAAACTAAATCTGCTTCTGCCGGGACAAATGTAGTTGAAGAGAACGCGATAATTTCTGAAGCTGTGAGTGAACCAAGTCCGACACCTAGCAAGGGATTGGCGCTCAATGCTGAAAATTGGCACTCTATTGCGGCAACGCTACCACTAAAAAGTTTTGCCCGTCAGTTGGTAGATAATGCCGTATTCACCGAATTCGACGGGTCAAAACTGACCATTGAAATTGAATCAAAATATGACCATGTTAATAATGAAAAAGCACGTGATAAAGTGCAAGAGCAGTTAGCTGTGTATCTTGGTGAGGCTCTTAGCTTAATTGTTAATTCTAGTGAGGCACTTTCGGGTGACAAACAAACCATTGCTAAGCAAAAAAAATCGTCAATAGAACAACAGCAAAAACAAGCGCAAGATGCCATTCATAACGATCCGACTATCGATGAATTACAGCAAGCTTTCGGCGCAGAAGTTATCGAAAATTCTATTAAACCCAATTAGGAGCACAATATGAAAGGTGGCATGGGAAATCTCATGAAACAGGCCCAGCAAATGCAGGCCAAAATGGAAAAAGCACAGCAAGAGTTGGCACAAATGGAAGTCACCGGTCAATCTGGTGGCGGCATGGTGCAAGTGGTGATGACGGGTAAGCATGATGTGAAACGCGTGTCTATCGAAGATGCATTATTAGAAGATGATAAAGATATGTTGGAAGATTTGATTGCGGCAGCAGTGAATGATGCGGTGCGCCAAGTTGAGAAAACATCGCAAGATCAGATGTCGGGTGTGATGCCAGCGGGCATGAATTTCCCTTTCTAAATTGTCTTTTTGTCCAATTTCGACGTTGGCTTAATTTTTTGCGATCCTCAAGTATTATATATACATTCCGGTTCTCAAAAACAAGCCGCCTTGCTCTTGAACAAAAATCCTAATTTAGAGATATTCGTATGGCAAGCTTAGGCCCCAGTATAGACCAACTCATGGAAGCACTTCGCTGTTTACCCGGCGTGGGGCCAAAATCTGCACAGCGGATGACGTTCCATTTGTTAGAGCGACAACGTGATGGCGGTGATCTGTTGGCTAAGGCCTTGCGACAAGCATTAGATAAGGTACAGCATTGCGAACGCTGCCGTATTTTGAGCGAAACACCGCTTTGTCCCCGCTGTACCGATCCCAATCGCCAACCAGATCAACTGTGCATTGTTGAAATGCCTAGCGATGTGCTGGCGATTGAACAAGCAACCCATTATCAAGGTCAGTATTTCGTATTATCAGGCCATTTATCGCCCTTAGATGGCATCGGCCCCGAAGCGTTAGGCATTCCCAAGCTGATTACACAATTTGCAGAAAATAAAATTCAGGAAGTGATCCTTGCCACCAATCCGACTGTGGAAGGTGAAGCAACAGCGCATTATATTGGCGAACTCGCCCACGCATATGATATTAAAGTAACGCGTTTAGCCCATGGCATTCCGCTAGGCGGAGAACTTGAATTTATTGATAGCGGTACGCTCTCCCATGCTTTCTCTGGCCGCGCCACACTTTAAAAATGGAATATGCCTTGCCATGGCTGCAGGAGGATGCGCCCAGCCTTTTCCCCGAGCTGAATACAGCCACATCTGATGGCTTGCTCGCGGCAGGCGGTGATTTATCCTCTGAACGCCTGATCGCAGCTTATCAGCAGGGTGTTTTCCCGTGGTTTAATGAAGGCGATCCTATTTTATGGTGGTCTCCTGATCCAAGATTAGTGATCGCTACTGAAGCGGTACATATTAGCCGTAGTCTACAAAAAACCTTGCGCCAAGATAAATTCACACTCACTTTTGATCAGGCATTTACCCAAGTGATGCACGCCTGCGCAGCACCCCGCCCGTCTGAAGAAAATACGTGGATCAATCACGATATGATCGCAGCTTATACACATTTACATCATCAGGGCATCGCGCATAGCGTGGAATGTTGGCAAAATGATGAACTGGTGGGAGGCTTATATGGCATCGCAATCGGCTCAATGTTTTTTGGCGAATCGATGTTTAGCCACCAAACGGATGCTTCTAAAGTTGCCTTTGTTCATCTCTGTCAGCAACTCGCTGAATGTGGCTTTCCCTTAATTGATTGCCAAGTGAGTTCACCCCATCTAATTAGCCTAGGCGCGGAAAATATTTCCCGCCAAGATTTTATCGCTAAGATGTCTTTGCTTTGCCACACACAGCCACATAACACGCCGTGGGAAAATCACCATGGCTGAATCATTAGCGCTTTATTTGGGTACAGAAGCGGCTTGTAGTTATCTACCCAACGAACAATCTCGCAATATTTTCCCCGATCCGAATTTGCCGATGAGCAATGACTTATACAGCCAGCTGATCCAAAATGGCTTTCGACGCAGTGGTGATCAAGTCTATCGACCCCATTGTGAGGGTTGCTCGGCATGTGTTCCTGTGCGGATTAACATTGTTGATTTTAAGCCCAACCGTAGCCAACGTCGCTGCATCAAACGGAATGATGATTTGATTGTTATTCAGCGGCCTGCTGGCTTTGTTGCCGAACACTACGATCTGTATGTACGCTACCTTAAATCACGCCATCCTGATGGCGGCATGGACGAAACAAGCGAAGAAATCTATAGTCGATTTTTAACCAGCAGCTGGAGTAAAACCCGCTTTATTGAATTGCGTACCGAATCAGATTTAAAGCTGATGGCGGTGATTGTGACTGATCTGGTGCATGATGGCGGCTCCGCTTTTTATACCTTTTTTGAGCCTGACGAATCACAACGCAGCCTAGGGACTTATGCCATTTTGAAGCAGATTGAAATCATCCAAGCACAAGGCTTATCCCACCTTTATCTCGGCTATTGGATCGCCCAATGTCAGAAAATGAGTTATAAAACAGCCTTCTCTGCACTAGAGGGTTTTGACGGTTCACAGTGGGAATTAGTTGTAAAACAATAAAATGTTGTATAATGTCTAGTTACCGCACGTTATTGTGTGGTAATTTTATTATTATATGTAGGAAATTATGGCAAAAGAAGAATCTATTGAACTTGAAGGCACTGTGATTGATACCATGCCTAACACGACGTTTAAAGTCGAGTTAGAAAATGGTCATGTCGTCACTGCCCACATCTCTGGCAAAATGCGTAAAAACTATATCCGCATCCTGACAGGCGATGCTGTTACTGTACAACTCACCCCTTACGACCTGTCTAAAGGACGTATCACCTACCGCGCGCGTTAATCTCTTGCGCTAAGCAGGGTCGCTATTCTAACTAGTAGTATTGATAGTGACACCTACAGTGGATTAATTTTTAATCCCCGCTTATATTGATAGCGAAATACCTGCCACCAACTCAGCAACGCCAAGATTACAAACGCCACCAGCGTCCACCCTGGCACGGTTAAGCCCGCAAATGTCCATAATACTTCTGCGCACTCGCCCGATCCTGTTAAGACGGTTTTCAAGGCATCCATCAGCGGAAAATTATCCAACATAAAGCCCAAGCCAGGGCCACAGGTCGGTACCTGATCAGCGGGGAGATTTTGGATCCATATATGCCGCGCCGAAACCAGGCCGCCAATAATTGCAAACGTACCCGCAAAGAAACCATAGACTTTATTGCCAAATCCATAAGGATTATGCACAAGCGCCAACAAAGCCACCGCCCCCACCGCAAATATGCCTACCCGCTGGAAAATACACAAGGGGCAAGGCTCCATACCTTCCACAACTTGAAAATACACTGCCACACCCAACATCCCAACACAGGCAATAAAAATTAATAAAAATACGCTACGTGATGTCATCATTTCTTTCCTCTTGACTGATTTGACTGATCTCTATCGCCGTGGATTCCCACGATGGCGGTTACTGTTGTTATTACCCTTATTACCTTGCGGTTTCCGCCGCGGCGGTGGCGCTGAATATTTTGTTTTTACCGCAGGTGCGGGAGTTTCCAGCACCTCATCACCTGTCGATAATACAGGCAATTTATGTTTAATATAAGTTTCAATATCTGGCAAAGAAAATACATATTCCTCACAGGCGAAGCTCACCGCCACCCCGCTGGCACCTGCCCGCGCCGTGCGCCCGATCCGATGCACATAATCTTCCTGATCTTGTGGTAAATCATAATTAAACACATGGCTTACTTCGGGAATATGCAATCCCCGCGCCGCCACATCCGTTGCCACCAAAAAAGCCACCTCGCCTTCTTGGAAACGATTTAATAAACTCTCACGCTTCTTCTGTGGCACATCACCAGATAATAACGCCGCCTTATGGCCATTGCCTTCCAAAAACCCCCACACCCTATCTGCCGCGCGTTTCGTGTTCACAAATACAATGCTGCGCGTCGGTTGCAAGCGCTTAATCAATGCCAATAACAGCGGTATCTTCTCATCATTAGCAGGGTAATAGGCACTTTCCTCAATCCGATCAACAGACACTTTCTCAGGTTCAATCAATACTTTTTCGGGATTATTCATATGCTCATAGGCCAGCTCTAACACGTTAAAACTCAAGGTCGCTGAAAATAACATGCCCAATCGTTCTTCAGGCTTGGGTACGCGCCGCAAGAAATAACGCACATCTTTGATAAACCCCAAATCAAACATCCGATCCGCTTCATCTAACACAATCGCCTGCGCTTGGCGCAGGTGGAACACCCGATTCTTGTGGTAATCCAATAACCGTCCTGGCGTACCAATTAATACATCACATCCTACTGTAATAGCATCCCGCTGTTTTTCATAATCCTTACCACCATGCGCCAAAGCAATGCGCAAACCTGCCGCAGAATTGAGTAAGTTGGCGTCTTTTACAATCTGAATTGCCAGCTCACGGGTGGGTGCCAAAATTAAGGCGCGGGGTTGTTTTCCATCCCACCCTTTAGGCTGCGGTTCATCTAATAACCGCTGGAAAGTAGCCAGTAAAAAGGCAATCGTTTTCCCCGTCCCGGTTTGCGCTTGCCCCGCCACATCACGACCTGCCAGCAAAATTGGTAATGATTCCGCTTGGATAGGTGTGCAATGGGTAAATCCCGCTGATTGTAGCCCCTGCCTTAGGGTTTCGTGTAAAGGCAAGTCCGAAAAAGCTTGCTCCGTTAGATGTGTACTCATAGAAATGCTTGCATTACCTTCGCTGATCGTAAAAAATGTAACTATATTGTGTACGTGAGTATAACAACATCCACGATGCAATACTTTATAAACACTGGAGAAAAAACATGAGTGAACACGTCACCGCAGTCACCGATGGCACATTTGATGGCCAAGTACTGCAATCTGAATTGCCTGTATTAGTTGATTACTGGGCAGAATGGTGTGGCCCTTGCAAAATGATTGCCCCAATTCTTGAAGAAATTGGCGCTGAATATGCAGGTAAAATTACGGTCTGTAAACTGAATATCGATGAAAATTTAGAAATCCCACCTCGTTATGGTATCCGCGGCATCCCAACGCTCATGCTATTTAAAAATGGTGAAGTCGAAGCGACTAAGGTCGGCGCACTCACTAAATCACAATTGACGGCGTTTTTAGATAGTAATATCTAAAACACTCGACAACACGCATTACAAAAAACAGGCTGTCTGGGTAATCATTCAGCCTGTTTTGCATTTAAGAGGTATACAGAATAAATCAACATGAAAAAATAAATTACGTTGAATTCCCTGCCAACAACCTTCCAGCAACCCAGTTATTTTTTGAACAAGCCTTTAGCTGGTCTTTTGAACGTTTTGGTACTGACTATATCGCTTTTTCCGATGAAGGCCTTAATGGTGGGTTCTTTACATCTGAATTCCATTCAGATGCCAACAAAGGCGCGGCGTTAATCGTATTCTATAGTCACGATTTAGAATCAACACAAAATAAAATCATACAGGCAAATGGTATTATCATAGAACCTACCTTTCCTTTCCCAGGTGGTCGCCGTTTCCATTTTTCTGAGCCTAGCGGAAATGAATTTGCAGTCTGGTCAGATAAAGATGCATAAGCCTATTTTTACCCTGTAAAATAGCCACCATGGAAGATGTCTCCCGATTATTAGATGAACTGAATAAACCGCAACGCGAAGCGGTGTCTGCCGATCCTGGGCATGCCCGTATTTTAGCGGGTGCGGGCAGTGGTAAAACCCGTGTTTTAGTCCATCGTATTGCCTGGTTAATTGAGGTGGAAGAGTATTCGCCCGCGGAAATTCTATCCGTCACCTTTACCAATAAAGCCGCTGCCGAAATGCGGGGTCGAATTGAAGATTTATTGGGTTATCCACTTGGCGGTATGTGGGTCGGCACATTTCATGGCCTTGCCCATCGCTTATTACGTGCCCATTGGCAAGATGCCGATTTACCGCAAAGCTTTCAGATCCTAGATAGCGACGATCAACTGCGGATGATCAAGCGGATTATTCGCGGCATGGAATTGGATGAAGCCCAGTGGCCACCCAAACAAGCCCAATGGTTTATCAACGGCCAAAAAGATGAAGGGTTGCGCCCAAAGCATATTCAAGTGGGCAATGATCTCTATTCACAAAAAATGTTGGCCATTTATGAGGCTTATGAAGCGACTTGCCAACGCGCAGGCGTGGTCGATTTTGGTGAGCTGATTTTACGCTCCCATGAGCTCTGGTTAAAACGCCCTGATATTTTGGCACATTACCAACAGCGTTTTAAGCAAATCCTAGTCGATGAATTTCAAGATACCAACACCATTCAATATGCTTGGTTGCGGCTGCTAGCAGGTGAATCAGGCCATTTATTTATCGTTGGTGATGATGATCAATCAATCTATGGCTGGCGTGGGGCAAAAATTGAAAACATCCAACAGTTTCATGTGGATTACCCCACCGAAAACACCGTACGCTTAGAACAAAACTATCGCTCAACAGGCAATATTCTTGCTGTCGCTAATGCTGTTATTTCAAACAATACGGATCGCTTAGGTAAAAAGCTGTGGACAGATGATGATGCTGGTTCGCCAGTACAAATTTATCAAGCCTTTGATGAACGCGATGAAGCGCGATTCTTGGTCAATATCGTGAAAGAGCAAAATGAAGCGGGTTTGCCGCGCGCTGATCATGCGGTGCTCTATCGTTCCAATGCCCAATCTCGGATAATTGAAGAAGCCTTGTTACAGGCACAAGTGCCGTATCGGGTATATGGCGGCCTACGCTTTTTTGAACGTGCTGAAATTAAAGATGTATTGGCTTATCTGCGGCTGGTTGCTAATCGGGATGATGATGCCGCCTTTGAACGGGTCGTCAATACGCCTACTCGTGGCATTGGCGCACGTACGCTCACCGAAGTTCGCCAATATGCTCGTGAACAGCAGCAAACGATGTGGAAGGCGACCAAAGCCTTACTTGCCGCTGAAGTGTTCACCGCTCGGGCAGGCAATGCGCTGGTTGGATTCTTAAATCTCATTGATTCACTCACACCTGAAGATGCTGATTTTCCCTTGCACGAACTGACCACCTTAGTGATTGATGAAACAGGCTTACGCGGCCACTTTGAAAAAGATCAATCCGAAAAAGGCCAAGGTCGAATTGAAAACTTAGATGAATTGATCAATGCCGCACGACAATTTACCCATAGCGAAGAAACCAAAGATATGCCGCTGCTCGCTGCCTTTTTATCGCATGCCGCGCTAGAAGCAGGTGAAGATCAAGGCGACCGCTGGGAAGATTGTGTGCAACTGATGACATTGCATGCGGCAAAGGGTTTGGAATTCCCCACCGTGTTTATCGTCGGTATGGAAGAAGGCCTATTCCCTGGTCAAAAAAGCAGTGATGATCCTGCTCGCTTGGCCGAAGAGCGCCGGCTCTGCTATGTCGGCATGACGCGTGCACGCCAAAAACTGTTTTTGTTGCATACTGAATTCAGACGACTTTATGGCCAAGAAATGTATCCTACTCCCTCGCGCTTCTTACGAGAAATTCCCGAAGAGCATACTGAAGAAATCCGCGCTCGTAAGGGCTATGTTACGCAAGCAAGCATGCCTAACGCGTCTCAAACGAATACGCTAAATGAAACAGGCTATACCATCGGCCAACAAGTCCATCATCAAAAATTTGGGGGTGGCACGGTAGTCAATAATGAAGGTTCCGGCAAAAGCGCACGGATCCAAGTCAACTTTAAGCATGCTGGCAGCAAGTGGTTGGTGCTCGCTTATGCTAATCTTGAATAAGACTAAAAAATCGTGTCATCTCGACTCCGTTCGTCCTGAGGCTCTCGAAGGATGGAGAGAACTTAATTTTAAATAACTTAAAGATTCCTCCACTACGGTCGGAATGACACTGTAATTTTAGGTTAAAATAACCACAATCATCTGCTATAACAGGATACCCAAATTTATGCGCCCACATTTTCTATTTATTATGCTTATCACCCTTTGCTCCCTGCTTACCGCTTGCGGTGATGACAATTCGACCAGTTCGGCCGCCAACAAAGACCAATACAACTGGAAAATGGTTACAACTTGGCCACCTAATTTCCCCGTATTACAAGAAGGTGCGGAGCGTTTTGCCAAAAATGTTGAAACAGCAAGCGATGGTCGGATAAAAATACAAGTCTTCGCTGGTGGTGAATTGATCCCCGCTTTGCAAGCGTTTGATGCTGTCTCGCAAGGCACGGTTGAAATGAGTCATGGCTCGGCTTATTATTGGGCAGGCAAGGTGCCTGAAGCGCAATTTTTCTCTGGTGTGCCCTTCGGAATGACGGCTGAAGGCATGAACACCTGGCTGTATGAGGGTGGCGGTCTTGAGCTTTGGCGTGAAGTCTATCAACCTTTTCATGTTATCCCCTTCCCGCTCGGCAATACTGGCCCACAAATGGGTGGCTGGTTTAATAAAGAAATCAATTCTATAGAAGATATTCAGGGCTTAAAAATGCGGATCCCAGGTTTGGGCGGCAAAGTATTCGCGAAAGCCGGTGGTAATCCTGTATTGCTCGCAGGCAGCGAAGTCTATACCGCGCTTGAGCGTAATACGATTGATGCCACCGAATGGATCGGTCCCTTCCATGATCAGCGCCTCGGTCTATATCGCGCTGCCAAACACTATTATTATCCTGGCTGGCATGAGCCTGGCACCGTATTAGAACTTGGCATTAACCAACGCGCATGGGAATCCTTGCCTGCTGATTTACAAGCGATTATTCGTGATCAAGCAAAGAAAGAAAATCTTCAAATGCTAGCCGACATGGATCGCAATAATCGTGCCGCATTAACGGAACTTAAAGCGCTTAAAAATATTCAAATCCACCGTTTTCCAGATGATGTGATCGCCACGTTCAAACACCTGACTGATGAAACACTAACGGAAGCAGCCACTGCCGATCCTAAATTTGCACGGGTCTATCAAGCCTATCAAAACTTCCGCCAGCAACACCCTGCAGACTCAGGGCTGGAAGGCAATTATATGGAAGAATTTTCACAAGATAGCGCTGCAATATCGTCACTTACACAGGAAATCACCGTTTATCGAAGCCCAACGTGTAACTGCTGCAAAAAATGGATGTCGCATTTGGAAGAAAACGGCTTCATTGTAAAAGACAAAATCAGCATGAACCTCGCTTCCGTCAAAGATCAGCTGCACGTGCCGCATAAAATGAATTCCTGCCACACCGCACTGATTGGCGATTATATTATTGAAGGGCATGTGCCTGCTGACGACATTAAACGATTGCTGTTAGCGCAGCCCGATATTAATGGCCTCGCCGTGCCTGAGATGCCCATTGGCTCTCCCGGCATGGAGCATGGTGACCGCGTTGATCCTTATACTGTTTTCAGCTTCAAACAAGATGGTAAGTTAGCGGTGTTTAATCAATATCCAAAAAATTAAGTCTGCGCCATGTTAATCATCTCCTCAACCGTTAGCCTACCTGACGATGAAATCGAGCTCACCGCCATTCGTGCCCAAGGTGCAGGCGGGCAAAATGTCAATAAAGTCTCGTCGGCGATTCATCTACGGTTTGATATTTATCGTTCTTCGCTGCCTGATTTTTATAAGCAACGCCTGATGCGTTTGCAAGATCGGCGGATCAGTAAAGAAGGTATTTTGGTGATCAAAGCGCAAAAGTTTCGCACCCAAAGCAAAAATAAAGACGATGCACTCGCACGCCTACAAGGCTTGATTCAAAGCGCCGCAGTGATTCAAAAAACCCGCCGTGCCACCAAGCCCAGCAAAAATGCCAAGAAAAAAAGAGTCGATAATAAAACCCGCCGCGGGAAAGTAAAATCACTGCGTGGCAAAGTGTCTGAGTAAATTCTAACTTGACCTAATCATCACAAGTCAAGTAAAGTGAACAGTCAACGACGATTTATTAATTTATATGGAGACAGCAATGAAGGCTAAACAAGTAAGCAATTTACTCACAATAACAGCATTATCAGTTTTACTAACAGCATGTGTTAGTACTGGCGTACAAATGGGTTCTAAAAAAGCCGAATCTTCTGTGAGTGGTGGTACAGGTGGGTCGAATGCTGAGGATGCAAATGCCTCACTAGAGCGTTGTGATCGTGCATTAGGTACGGTTGCTATTGATGAAGATACATCTTCACCTTGGTATAACCGTATGGGGAGATATGGTGTCAATTCAACCGTCCCTATTTTACGTGTTATGGCACAACAAAGTAATTGTTTCATTGTGGTCGAACGTAGCCGAAGAGGAATGGCACATATTGAGCGCGAACGTGCCTTAGAGGATTCTGGTGAGTTGCGGGGTTCTAGTAACTTTGGTAAAGGCCAATTAGTGGCTGCCGATTATACAATTATCCCTAGCCTTATTTTTAGCGATGATGACACAGGCGGCGTAGGTGGGCTTATTGGTGGCTTACTGGGCGGCTCTATTGGTGCCTTAATTGGTGGTAGCCTTAGCTTTGCTGATGCACAAAGTGTAATGACTTTGGTAGAAAATCGCTCTGGTGTCCAAGTGGCAGCAGCTGAAGGAAGCGCTCGCGCAACTAATATTAAAGCGGGTATTGGTTTATTTGGTGGTGGCGGCGGCGGCGGCTTCGGTGGCTATACCAAAACACCAGAAGGCAAGGTTATTGTAGGTGCAATGATGGATGCTTTTAATACCATGGTCAGATCGACTAGAAACTATAAAGCACAAACGGTTGATAGCCCGAATGGATTAGGCACAGGTGGCTCATTAGGTGTGGATGGTGCTTCATCGGCTCCTGCACCCGCTCCTGCGGCCGCGGTATCAGGCATGAGCTTACAAGCTAAAATCAGAAAAGCACAATCTACTTTGAATTCTTTAGGATACAATGCAGGAACGCCTGATGGTAAAGTAGGTGGAAATACGCGGACAGCAGTAAAAGCCTTCCAAGCTGATAATGGTATGAATCCAACAGGCCGGTTAGATCCTGCAACACTCAATAAGCTGTTAGCTTACTAATATTGTAAATAATGATCCTAGCTAAGGTCATTATTGCTGTTTAAATTCAGAAGGGTGGAATTTTTATTCCGCCCTTCTTTTTTAATATCACACCACCCGTAATCATGTAACTTACAGGGTTTTCATGCTTATAATGGATGGAATAGCCATCACTATTATAATGCCGATAGCGCATTCAGCATACGTGCTATAAATATACAAACTGAGTGATTACAGGTATAAATTTATGGAATTACTTATCCTATTGGGTCGCTTATTGACCTCCTCCTATTCTAACGTCGTACAAAAACAGCTCGCACACGCAGGCTTTCACCCTTTTTATATTGTGCTCTCTGCCTATGCCTTAATTAGCTTGCTTGCCTTACCTTTTTTATTGTTTATTCCAATCCACACCCTATCGGCTGAATTTTGGTTCAATATGTCGCTTGCCGCCCTATTTGATATGACGGCTGGCTTATTTATGGTGCTCGCTGTCGCCCGCACAGATTTATCTGTATTCGGTCCACTTAATGCCTATAAAGTCGTCTTCTCCACCTTGCTTGCACTGGTGTTTTTGCATGAAATACCCAGCATGCAAGGCTTTATCGGTATTGCCATTATTATTCTCGGCAGCTTCCTACTGTTCCCTCCCAGCAAAGGCGTGCCACTACATCATCTATTTCGAGATCGCGGCGTACAATATCGCTTCCTCTCTATTCTACTATTCTCAATCGGCACCTTGCCGCTTAAAAATGCCGTCATACTCTCCACGCCGCTCACTACCACGCTGTTTTGGGGCTTATTAGGCTTGCCACTCGCCATGCTGGCTAACCGCTTATTCGTACATGATAATATCGCGCAAGATTTTAAACGCAGCCGAGCCTATGCTAGCCACTTTGTCGGCCTCGGCGTGCTGATTTTCGTATTACAATACTGCACCCTGATTTTATTCTCCCAAATGCTAATCGCCTATTCTCTCGCCCTATTCCAGCTCGCGATGGTGTTACAAGTCTTTTTTGGTCATAAAATATTCAATGAACCCCATTTTTACCGACGTTTATTCGCCAGCCTCGTGATGGTCGCTGGTAGTTTGCTGGTGCTCACCACAAAATAACTGGTATTATCAATACCCCATCATTGCTAATCTGGTATTCTGGATCAACTATGAAAATACGGCTTACCACCCTCCTGCTCTGCCTCGCCAATCTCAGCTATGGCCTCGCCACAGCGGATAATTTACCCATCCTGCAACCCGCATGGCAAACTGACGCTATTTTCGAGCAGCCTGAATCGGTTGTCTATGACCAACAACGAAAATTACTCTATGTCTCTAATGTAAATGGTCAACCCACCGAAGCGGATGGCAAGGGCTATCTCTCCCAGCTTGCTGTAGATGGCAGCGTAATCAAACAACATTGGATAGACGGCTTAGATGCGCCCAAAGGCATGGCCATCGTCGGTGATACGCTATATGTTGCCGATATCACCCAGTTAGTCGCCATTGATATTAAATCTGGCAAGATCAGCCAGCGTTATCCGGCAGCAGAGGCTATTTTCCTCAATGATATTGCCGCCGATGCTGATGGCAATATCTATGTCTCCGATATGATGACCGATCAAATATATCGCCTGTCCAAGGGGAAATTCACTTCATGGATTAAAGATAAAGCGCTCGCCTTTCCCAATGGTCTGCTAGTTGAAAATAATCAACTTATCGTCGGTAGCTGGGGCGTGATTACGGAGGGGTTCGTCACTGACATACCAGGCCACCTAAAAACGATTTCACTTAACGATAAAAGCATCTCCAGTTTAGGCAATGGCACACCTGTCGGCAACCTAGACGGCGTAGAATCAGATAGCAACGGTAATTATTACGTCACCGACTGGATGCGAGGCACTTTATTGCATATTACACCTAAAGGTGAGGCGCACACCCTAATCGCCTTCAGGCAAGCGGGCAGTGCCGACCATGAAGTGATTGATGATTTGATTATTGTGCCTATGATGTTGGATGGGACTGTTTTGGCCTATCAAGTTAAGTAATTTTACAACCCAAATGCCGATGCCATCGCCACTCGATGGGCTTATGCTACAATATCTCAACACGACATTTTATACAAAATTTAGTTAGCAACTTTAGAAGGTGTCTTTATTTTTTGTGGAAGGTGTGATTGGTTTTATTTTATGTTGCTAGGTGGAAGTCTGCAGCGCAACTGAATTTATTATGCACCTTTCGTTTGGATTTATACACCTTTGAGGGGTGTATAATAATTGTT
>DBOG01000074.1 GCA_002299915.1 Proteobacteria bacterium UBA652
GAAATTTTATCGCAATCTGGTCTATTAACCGTGCCCGTACTTTCGCTCAATCGTTTAAATGATAATGTCTATGTTGATAACCTCTACCAATTTGGACTGGCACCAGAGGATGAAGCACGCTCTATCGCTGATTTTGCCCAAAGCCGTGGTTATTATCGCACCCTCATTCTTGCGCCTGAAAATGAATGGGGAAGCCGTATCGTCAATGCCTTTAATGATCAATGGTTAATGACAGGAGGCGATGTGGTTGATATTGGCTGGTATGATACCAAAAACAATGATTTCGCCTCCGTTATTCGCCCTCTAATGAAACACCGTGGTGCAGCAGACTTTGTATTTCTGGTCGCCCGGCCACAGCTGGCGCGTCAGCTTATGCCTCAACTCCGCTTCCACTATCTAAAACGGATGCCGGTACTTGCCACTTCCCATATTTATAATGGCCAAGAAAACCCGCGCCAAGATATTGACTTAAATCCGATCTATACCACCGACATGCCGTGGATCTTCAAAGGCATCGCTGAAAATGATCCTACTTATCAACAACTCATATCACTCAAACCTAAAGATCTCAATTCGCTCAAGCGTTTTTATGCTCTGGGAGTGGATGCCTACCGCCTTATTCCCAAACTTAATGAACTCAGCCAATTCCCTGGCACCACCTTTGATGGCGCATCGGGTCAACTGTCTATCAATGAATCAGGGCATGTGCGGCGCAAAACAATCACTGGACAATTTAAAAAAGGTATCCTCACCCCATTACTTACGCGCACCACTTATCAGTAAGCGATGGCAGATACCCAGCGTATTGGTGAACAGGCAGAACAGCGGGCGCGCGATCATCTAGTAAAACAAGGGCTGCAATTTATTGACCGCAATTATCAGTGTCGATATGGCGAAATAGATCTTATTATGCGGGATAATGACACCCTCGTTTTTATCGAAGTCCGCTATCGCAAAAATGCGCAATTTGGTGGCGCCGCGGCCAGTGTGGACTTTCGTAAACAACAACGCATCATTGCCGCTGCAGAGCATTATATCCAACACCAACGACAAGTTGCCACCGCCTACCGATTTGATGTGGTGGCCATCAGCAGTGAACAGCTTGATTGGATCGCCGATGCATTTCGCTTAGATTAATCACATCAAAAAAGAACTATCACTCTTCAAGTAAGTCTATTAGAATGCAATTAAGAAATTAACAATAAGGCCTGCTTCATTATGAGACACGCAACCATTATCTTATTATGTCTTATCTGCACATCGTTACAAGGCTGCGCTACCGCCCTCATAACAGGTAATACACCTGATAATACTGAATCTTCACACGACCACTACTAAAAAAAAGGAATACATCATGCGTCACTATCATATTCTTGCTCTTATCCTCGCCAGCAGTCTACAACAAGCCTGTGTCCCCGTTATCGCTACCGGTGCCGCAGTTGGCGCCTCAACAGTACATGATCATCGTTCTGTAGGCCGAGTCGTTGATGACCAAGGTGCCGAACTCAAGGCCTCTGATATGTTGCTTAAAAAAACAGCGCTCGATCAACAATCCCATGTCAACTTCATCAGCTACAATGGCGCCATGCTCATCACCGGTGAAGCACTCACTGAAGCCGTTAAGCAAGAAATTGGTGCACTTGCAAAATCAATACCCAATGTAGACAGGGTTTACAATGAGCTGGTGATTTCAGCCAATAGTAATCTTAGATCACGTAGCCGAGATACCTGGATCACCACCAAAATAAAATCTAAAATCACCGCTGAAAAAGGTCTCGATCCTACCCGTATCAAAGTCGTTACTGAACGCAATGTCGTTTATCTCATGGGACTAGTGACTAAAAATGAGGCGGCGAAAGCGGTGTTGCTGGCTAGAAGAACGAAAGGCGTAGTGAAAGTAATCAAACTCTTCGAATACCACTAAAAACAGTCTTTTTGCCCGATTGCGGCACTGGATGCTTGTCTCCGCTCCTCACGTATAAGTATACGCTGCGGTGCGTGACAAACATCTGCCTTGCACTCGAACAAAAATCCTGCTTTTTATCTTCTCTGACGATTAAAATAAAGCCCAAATTATTAACAAGCATACTCCTTGGATTGATATTACCATGGCGTTATTTTGGCATCGTAACCATCTTTCCAATTAGGTATCTGGAAAGAGATGGAGACATACCATTAGGACAGGCTGGAATCGCTGGTTTTTGGGTAGTCAAGCTATAATCATCAAATTGTATGCGCTTTCATATTAAAAATAAGACAATCATTTCATGGCCAAAACTTTAATTATTTACTCGTCAACCGATGGGCAAACAAAAAAAATATGTTTGCACTTGCAGAAAATAATTGAAGCCCAGGGAAACCAAGTTTCAGTCGTTTCTATACAAGAAATAAAAAGCATCAGTTTAGCTACTTTCGATAAGATAGTAATTGGCGCGAGCATTCGTTATGGTAAACATCGTCAAGAAATATACAAATTCATTGAATCAAACAAACAAAGTTTAGAAAGTAAACCTAATGCTTTCTTTTCTGTCAATGTGGTCGCACGAAAATTAGAAAAAAGCACACCCGAAACTAACCCCTATATTCAGACGTTTCTTAAACAAACACTGTGGAAACCACAAAATATAGCCGTTTTTGCCGGGAAAATTGAATATCAAAAGTATAAATTATTTGATCGTCTAATGATTAAGTTTATTATGAAAATAACCAATGGTCCAACGGCTTCAGATACAAATATAGAATTCACTAATTGGCGTAAAGTTGATGAATTTGGGCTTATTATCCATAGAATGTGAAAAATATTTTGCTGATTATTCTGTTTGCTGCAACACAGAAATAACTTCTGATAGATGTTTTACGGCAATGACTTTAATCCCTTTTACTGCTTTTCTCGGCGCATTCGCTGCGGGCACAATGGCATGGCTAAAACCATGTTTACTCGCATCTTGAATTCTTTCTTCGCCTGCTTGAACAGGTCTAATTTCACCCGTTAGCCCCACTTCACCAAATAACACCCAATCACGTGGAATGGCTCTATTGCGTAAGCTGGAAATCACCGCGGCAATCACCGCTAAATCCGCCCCTGTTTCGCTGAGCTTCACGCCACCGACCACATTAATAAACACATCTTGGTCGCTACAAGTAATCCCACCATGCCGATGCAGAATCGCCAATAGCATCGCCAAACGGTTTTGTTCCATTCCCACCGATACACGGCGTGGATTACCTAAGGATGTTTCATCCACCAACGCTTGCACTTCCACCATCATTGGCCGGCTGCCTTCCCGGATCACAGTAACCACACTCCCTGCAACAGCTTGCTCGCCTCGCGATAAAAATATAGCCGACGGATTACTCACTTCTTTCAAACCCAGCTCGGTCATCCCGAATACGCCCAGCTCATTCACCGCACCGAAGCGATTTTTAACCGCCCTTAAAATCCGAAAACGAGTCGTGCTATCGCCTTCAAAATATAACACCGTATCCACCATATGCTCTAATACCCGCGGCCCCGCTATCGCACCCTGTTTGGTAACATGACCGACTAAAATCATCGTCACACCGCTTGATTTAGCAAACCGCACGAGTTGCGCCGCACTCTCGCGCACTTGTGCCACTGTGCCCGGTGCAGAAGTGAGTAATTCGGTAAACACCGTTTGGATAGAATCCACCACCATCACTTGTGGCTGACGTTTTTTCGCCACCGCAATCATTTGCTCGGCATGCGTTTCGGCTAATAAATCAACGGGTGCATTTTCTAATTCTAATCTCTCTGCCCGCAGACGAATTTGTTGCAAGGATTCTTCACCGCTCACATACAGCGGGCTGACCCCACTTTTCTCTGCCATTGCCGCCATCGCTTGTAATAACAAAGTTGATTTACCAATCCCAGGATCGCCGCCAATCAGCACCACTGAACCCGTGACCAAGCCACCACCCAGCGCCCTATCTAATTCGGGTAAACCCGTACTCCAACGCACCGCTTGTTCAGATGTTATCTCTGTTAGTGATTGCACACTGCTCTGCCGTTCGCCCGCATAAGTTGCATGCTTGCTGATCATTTCCTGCCCTGCTGCTGTACTCGCCTGTTGGATTTCTTCAACTAGACTATTCCATGCGCCACACTCATTACATTGCCCACCCCATTGCGGTGCTTGCGCATCACATTGCTGGCATCTAAATAATCGCTTTGGTTTAGCCATTATGCGTCCTTATAAAAGCGTGGTACGCGCTGTGTTAGCTGACAAACAAGTTCATAGCCGATCGTATTCGCTTGTTCAGCAATCATCTCAACGGGCAAATCATCACCCCACAAAGTAACACTATCGCCAACTTTTGCATCAGGCTGATTGCATAAATCAACACATATCATATCCATCGATACATGACCCAGCACCCGTGATTTTATACCCTTCACTAATACCGTTCCCCTCATAGACAACTGGCGAGGATAGCCATCTCCATAACCAATATTAATAAGACCAACACGCATATCAGTAGGACATTCCCATGAACTACCATAACCCACCGTATCGCCGGCTAATAAATTTTGAATTGAAATCAATTCCCCCGATACCGTCATCACCGGTTTTAAGCCCAATTCTTCAGCAGTTTTACCTCTTATTGGAGAGATCCCATACAGCATCAACCCTGGCCTCACCCAATCTAAGTGGCTGTCTGGCTGGCTTAAAATAGCCGCTGAGTTTGCCATGCTTTTCGGTGCGGCGGCTAAGTCTGTATCTTGCGTAATAAGCCCTGAAAATAACGCTTGTTGGCTAACATTTTTTGGATCACCCAAGACATCCGCATTAGAAAAATGGCTCATCATCCCCACATCACCAGAGATCAAATTACTTTTATTCAATATTTTCCACGCCGATAAAGCATGATCTGGTGAAAAACCAAGGCGATGCATACCTGTATCCACTTTTACCCAACAAAAAGTCAGTGATTTGGCTAATGATGTGCCCACCAGCATCATCAATTGTTCATGGGTATGGAATACTAAGGATAAATCTGCAGCCGCGGCTTGTTCTAGCTCTGAAGCGTTGGTCACGCCTTCCAGCAGTAGAATCGGTTTCGTTTCACCTGCTTCTCGTAACTGCAAACCTTCTGCCAACCGCGCGACGGCAAACGCATCGCTCTCTTGCAATGCCGCAGCCACTTCAAGCACGCCATGCCCATAGGCATTCGATTTGATCACCGACATCACACGGCTTTGTGGTGCATATTGTTTAACAACGGATAAATTATGTTTAAGTGCCGCCAGATTAATCTGGGCATTGGGTGACGCATCATTCATTAGCGGTGGCTTCTAGTGGAAGGGTGGCGGCATATCATCGTCATAGCCATAGCTGTCCCGCGCAAAATTTGAAAATCTCGTGTATTCTCCTTGGAAGGTCAAATTCACCGTCCCAATCGGCCCATTCCGCTGCTTACTAATAATAATTTCTGCTTTACCTTTTTCAGTACTTTCTTCGTTATACACTTCATCTCGATAGATAAATACAATTAAATCAGCATCCTGCTCAATCGCACCTGACTCTCGCAAATCCGACATGATAGGCCGTTTATTCGGGCGATTCTCCAAGCTTCGATTAAGCTGAGATAGCGCCACAATTGGCACATTCAATTCTTTCGCCAAGGCCTTTAACGAGCGCGATATTTCAGAAATTTCAGTTGCCCTATTCTCACTCGCCCGCCCTGCCGAACCCTGCATAAGTTGAATATAATCGATCACGATTAAACCTAAGTCACCATGCTCACGCTTCAAGCGGCGAGAGCGTGCACGCAACTCCGTCACCGTCAGCGCAGGGGTATCATCAATATACAGCGGCGCATCTTGCAATAGCGAGAGTGCCGAGGTTAAGCGTGGCCAATCATCATCTTCCATTCGGCCGCTGCGCAGCTTAGTTTGGTTAATTTGACCTAGCGATGAAAGCATCCGCATCACCAATGAATCGGCTGGCATTTCCATACTAAAGACCGCAACCGCCTTCTTGCTTTGTATCGCCGCATGTTCTGCTAGATTCATTGCAAATGTTGTTTTACCCATTGAAGGTCGCCCAGCAACAATCACCAAATCTGCTGGCTGTAAGCCTGATGTATCGCGATCAAAATCAGAAAATCCCGTTGCTAAGCCCGTAATCGGATCATCTTGTTCAAATAAGGTGTCGATACGATCAACCACTTTTGCGATGACACTTTTGATCGAATGAAATCCCCCACCACGTCGGGCGCCTTGCTCTGCGATCTCAAACACCATCTTTTCAGCTTGGTCGATCATCTCTTCGCTGGTTCTGCCTTCCGAATTAAACGCCGTTGCAGAAATTTCTGTGCCCACATGGATCAGCTTCCGCCAGACCGACCGTTCTCGTACTATATTGGCATACGCTACAATATTGGCTGCACTTGGGGTGTTGCGTGCCAGCATGCCTAAATAAGCAAGTTCGCCCACGTCATCAAGTTCACCGCGAGAGTCATGCCATTCTGCCAGCGTCACCACATCAACGGGTTTATCTTGCTCACGTAAATCTGCGATACCGCGGAAAATAAGTTGGTGGCTACGCTGATAAAAATCTTGATCCACTAATAAATCTGCAACCTTTTCCCATGCCGTATTATCTAACATCAACCCACCTAAAACAGATTGCTCCGCTTCAACTGAATGCGGCGGTACTTTTAGCGCTTCAGTATCGACATCTGCATAGGAATCAGGATATAAAATTTCGGCCACAGTATTCTCAATAATTTCGAATTAGGCTGTGATCATATCATGTCACGCCCACAAAAAAAGCGCGACATTCTAATCGAATATCACACTTTTCTGTGAAGACTTACCCTATGCCATTTCCCCATATAAAAGAGGATAAACAGCGTATAAAATTAGTCTTCGTCTTGTTCTTTTGCGATTTTCTCTGCTTCAGCTAATGCTTTCGCTTTCGCTTTTTTCACTTCTTCTGCCGCTGCTTTCGCTTCAATCTCAGCTTCTGAAGAGACGCTCAGCTTAACCGTACCCACCACATCTGCATGCATTTGAATATCAATTTCATATTCACCTGTATGGCGTAATGCACCTGTTGGTAAGCGTACTTCGCTACGTTGTACATCAGCACCTTTTTCATTCAATGCATCCGCAATATCTTGCGCACCAATTGAACCAAAAAGTTTACCTTCAATTCCCGCATTCGCCAGTAACTCAAGCTCGCCCGCTGCTGCCACTTTCTTCATTCGGCCTTGTGCTGACGTGAGTGCATCTGCTGCTGCCGCTTCTAACTCAACGCGACGTGTTTCAAATACTTCACGATTCGCTTTGTTCGCTGTTAATGCCTTGCCTTGTGGGATCAAGAAATTACGGCCAAAGCCTGATTTTACGGCAACTTCATCACCTAAATTACCCAGTTTTTGCATTTTTTCTAGCAAAATAACTTGCATGGTTCTATCCTCAATTCTTATTTATGCATATCGCAATAAGGAAGCAACGCTAAATAACGTGCACGCTTCACACAAGTCGCCAACTGACGCTGATAACGCGCCTTCGTGCCAGTAATACGGCTTGGTACGATTTTACCTGTTTCAGTAATATAGTTTTTCAACAAGGTAATATCTTTATAATCGATTTGTTTTACATTTTCTGCCGTGAAACGACAAAATTTTCTGCGTCTAAAAAAACGTGCCATCTTCTTATCCCCTATCTTTATCAGCAAATCTGCTGGGCTTTTCATCATCTTTACGCATTTGCGGTGAAGGCTCAGTAATCGCTTCATTACAGCTCACAACAAGATGACGGATAACCGCATCGTTAAAACGGAAAGCAGTCGTCACTTCATTCAACTCTGCAACGTCACATTCGACGTTGATCATCACATAGTGTGCTTTATGGATTTTATTGATTGGATAAGCCAGTTGGCGACGTCCCCAGTCTTCAAAGCGGTGAATTTTTCCACCTTTGCTGGTTAACGTCTGCTGGTATTTTTCAACCATGGCAGGCACTTGTTCACTCTGATCAGGGTGGACCAGAAACACAATTTCATAATGTCTCAATTAACATCTCCCTACGGATTAAAAAGCTTCCCAAATTATTCAAGAAGCAAGGAGTTTTACCTATTGCCGTTCTAACTATATAGAACGAAAGGTAATCCACAATTATACGTTACTTTGGCATTTGATCACAAACCGCGCTGTCTTACGGCTTCAAATAAACACACCCCTGCCGCCACAGACACATTCAAACTCTCCGCGCCACCTTGCATCGGAATATCCACCACATGATCACAATGTTCCCGCGTTAAACGCCGTATTCCGCGCCCTTCCGCACCTAACACGATCGCCAATGGTCCTGTTAAATTGGCACTAAACACGGACCCTTCACTATCACCCGACGTACCCACAAGCCAGATACCGCGATCTTGTAATTCGCGCAAAACACGCGCTAAATTAGTCACCTGAATAAACGGCAAACGTTCAGCGGCGCCACTCGATACTTTCAATACCGTATGAGTTAAGCCCGTTGCCCGATCTTTAGGTGCAATCACCGCATGCACGCCTGCCGCCTCTGCTGTGCGCAAGCAAGCACCCAAATTATGCGGATCTTGCACCCCATCTAAAATCAATAAAAAAGGCGGCGATGCTAATCCATCCAACAGCTGAAATAATTGCACTTCATCACCCGCCACCAAAGGGCGGCTGCGTGCAATCACCCCTTGGTGTTGTGCATCAGGCAACATCTCATCTAATATCTGCCGTTCAACGTGCTGCACAAGGATCTTGTGTGTTTCTACCGCCTCAAGTAAGGCGGCCATGCGCGCATCTTGCCGGCCTTGTGCTAGCCAAACCTCAATCACCCGCGATTCAGGCCGCTCTAACGCTGCCTGAATCGCATGAAAACCAAAGATTAAATCTGGTTGAACGCGCTCGGGGTTAGATCCCTGACGGCGTTTGGTAGGCTGATGATTCTTGTCCTTCGACGATCGGTTTGACATAAATTTCTACTCGACGATTTAATTGGCGCCCCGCTTCCGTATCATTGGTCGCTCTCGGTGATGATTCACCGCGACCTAATGTCACTAAGCGAGACTCTGCAATCCCGCGTGAAGTGAAATAATTCACCACCGCTGCAGCGCGCTGCTGGGAAAGCGTCATATTATACGCATCTGAGCCGACACTATCAGTATGTCCGACCACATGAATCACTGTATGCGGGTATCGCTCCAATACGCTGACCACTTTATCCAACGTTGCCATAAACGTCGGCTTCAAAGAACTGCTATTAAAATCAAATGACACTTCATTTGAAATTTCAATCTTCAATGTCTCATCTTCCAATCGTTGGACTTCTAAATCATGGCGCGCTTGTTCATCCGCTAACGCTGCTTCCATCTCGCGCTGCTGCTTATCCATATAATGGCCAACACCCGCCCCTGCCGCCGCGCCCACTGCCGCGCCCGTCAATAATCCACCTTTATCATTATCCACCGCATGGCCAATAACAGCCCCGACCACAGCACCCACCGCCGCCCCTGTTTTCATTTTATAATTCGGATCATTAGTCGCACATGCGCTCAATGATGCGGCCACTGCGACTGCTAAGATTAACTTTTTCATTTTTATTATCCTCTTTGGTTAGACCTGAGCAGCTAGGATGACTATAATTGTCGACATAAAAGCACTCAATATTGTTGTTCCAGCCCATGTTCGCACACTAAAATGAACACCCGCTGAATACCCCTCTCTAAGGGTAGGACAATCTTTTTTTAATATTTATCATTTGGAGCTTGAATTTTATGGAACACGCCTTCATTCCCGTTAATATCGCGTTGCTCACTATCTCAGATTCGCGTACTGCAGAGAACGATACCTCAGGCAAAGTATTACGAGAACGCCTACTCGAAGCAGGCCACCAACTCGCTGATCAACAAATTGTGCGCGATGATATCTATCAAATCCGCGCCACACTGTCACACTGGATCACCCATCCTGATATTCAAGCCATCATCACCACAGGCGGTACGGGTGTGACAGGTCGTGATGGCACGCCAGAAGCCGTTCAAGTGTTGCTCGATAAAGAAATTGTCGGTTTCGGTGAGCTATTCCGCCAGATTTCCTACCAAACCATCAAAACCTCCACCATTCAATCCCGTGCGATTGCCGGCGTTGCCAATGGTAGCTATATCTTCTGCCTGCCGGGTTCATCCGGTGCGTGCAAAACAGCTTGGGATGATATTCTCAAACACCAACTTGATATTCGGCATCGCCCCTGTAATTTTGTTGAACTGATGCCAAGGCTATTGGAAAAGTGATTTTATATACGACTCTTGGCTGCCATCTCTGTGACCAAGCGGCTGATTTACTCAACACAATCAACCAATCCTATATCCCCACCGAAATCGGTGATGATGATGTATTACTTGCCGAATATGGTATTCGTATCCCCGTTATTGCTACTGATAATGGTAATACTCTAGATTGGCCATTTACCCAAGCAGAACTGCTCACTTTTATAAGCGAAAACGTATGACCTTACTTTATATAGATACCGCCCCCGAACTCGCAACACTTTGCGACACCTTAGCTAATAGCGACTGGATCGCGCTGGATACTGAATTTATCCGTGAAAAGACTTATAGACCACAACTATGTTTAATCCAAGTCGCCACCCAAGATGTGATTGCCTGTGTGGATCCCATTGCCTTAGCCGATGATCTCGATCCTTTATTAGATGTGCTCTATCGACAAGACATCACCATCGTCTTCCATGCTGCTAGCCAAGATTTAGAAATTTTCCACTTGCTCCGTGATGCCCTACCTGCACCCGTGTTTGATACCCAAATTGCCGCCACTGTGCTTGGCTATGGCGAACAAATTGGCTATGCCAACCTCGTCAAGAAATGCCTTAATATTGATCTCGATAAAGCCCATTCCCGCACAGATTGGGCGCGCCGGCCACTGAGTGAAGGCCAAATTAGCTATGCCGCCGATGATGTCCGTTATCTACGCCAAGTATATCTCCAACTTGTACAAGAACTCGCCGACAAAGGCCGCACAGACTGGTTAACAGAAGAATTTAATCTACTCACCGATCCCGCAAAATATCGCCCCGACCCAACTAATATTTGGCATAAATTACGCGGTGGCGGTCGGCTAAAAGGCGTGCAACTCGCCATCCTACAAAGCCTCTGCGAATGGCGGGAGCACCGTGCCATTAATAAGGATCGACCACGCCGCTGGATCCTAAAAGATGATATCCTGCTCGATCTTGCCCGTATAGGACCCGATTCACCTGATCAACTCCAACAAATCCGCGGCCTAGAAGAAGGCGCCATCAAACGCTATGCAGACATTTGGTTAGATCTTATCAAAACAGCCAAATCCAGCCCTAAAGACAGCTGGCCTATCCTTAAAAAACCACACATCCTCAGCAGCGAACAAGATGCCACCTCCGACATTCTAATGGGATTGCTCCGAAAATATAGCGCCGAACATGATATCTCCCCCGCCGCCATCGCCACAAGAAAAGACATCGACAAACTCGTTATCGGCGAACAAAATATTCCCCTACTACAAGGCTGGCGACATGACATCATCGGCAGCAAACTCAAAGCCTTCCTAAATGGCGACGATCAACTTTCTATTTCTTATGGTAAAATAAATATTACTTAAAATAAAACCGTTCGTCCTGAGGCGCTCGAAGGATGAATCAACAATTAACCATATTCCCGAGCACAACTCCAAGGATGGAGGAGTTAGAGCGACGCAGGATGCCAAAGTCGAGGCGGGGATCCACATCTAAACAGGATTTATAATGTCAGCACTTATCTGCGGCTCCTTCGCCTTCGACACCATCATGGTCTTCCCAGACCAATTTAAAAACCACATCTTGGCCGATAAAATACACATGCTCAATGTGTCTTTCTTCGTGCCTGAAATGCGGCGTGAATTTGGTGGCTGCGCGGGTAATATCGCCTATAACTTAAAATTGCTAGGCGATGAACCCGTTGCCATGGGCACCGTTGGCGATGATTTTGGTCCCTATGCCGCCTGGATAGATAAGCAAAACATCAGCCGCCAACATGTACATGCCAAAGCCGGCACCTACACCGCCCAAGCCTTCATCACCACCGATCTAGATGATAATCAAATCACCGCCTTCCATCCCGGCGCCATGAGCCTCGCCCATGAAACGCCCATCAGCGATGCCAAAAACATCACCATCGCCATTGTCTCCCCCGATGGTCGCGATGGCATGATCCAGCATGCGGCTGATCTACAGGCAGCTAATATCCCCTTCATCTTCGATCCCGGCCAAGGCCTCCCCATGTTTGATGGCGATGAATTGCTCACCTTCGCCAAACAAGCCACTTACATCACCCTCAATGACTATGAAGCCCAGCTCTTCCAAGATCGCACAGGGCAAACACCCGAACAAATTGCCGAACTGGTTGAGGCTTTAATTATCACCCGCGGCGGTGAAGGCTCGTATATTTACACCGATGGCAAACGCCTAGATATCCCCAGCGCCAAAGCCGCCCAACTAGCCGATCCAACAGGCTGTGGCGATGCCTACCGCGCAGGTTTATTGCATGGTATCCAGCATGGCAAAGATTGGGCAACCACTGGCCGTATTGCCTCCCTACTAGGCGCAATCAAAATAGAACAGAATGGTACCCAAAATCATCGGTTCACCATGGCTGAATTTGCAGCACGATTCGAAGAAAGTTTTGGCATTGCATACCACGCCACAAAAAACATCTCTGAAACAGCGGTTGGCAATCACCAATGAAACGCTGTGAATGGGCGAACTCAAACCCTTTAGAAATGGAATATCATGACAAGGAATGGGGAATTCCAGTGCATGATGACCGCTTGCTATTTGAAATGTTAACGCTGGAAAGTGCACAGTCAGGACTAAGCTGGGCAACCATTCTTAAAAAGAGGCAAAGTTATCTGGCTGCCTTTGATAATTTTGATATTCAAAAAGTAGCCAAATACACAGATACAAAAATAGCAGTATTACTCCAAGACGCTGGTATTGTAAGACATAAACAAAAGATTATCGCCACCATCGAAAATGCAAAACAGATCTTAAATATTCAAGGTGAACATGGTAGCTTTGATGCTTATATTTGGTCATTTGTTGACGGAAAACCAATAAAAAATGCTTGGCAGAAGTTAGTCGACGTTCCGACAAACACACCCGTTTCAGAAGCCATGAGTAAAGATTTTAAAAAAAGAGGCTTTAAATTTATTGGCCCCACTACTTGTTATGCTTATATGCAAGCGGTCGGAATGGTAAACGATCACTTGGTTTTATGCTATCGGCACTCCCAAATCTAAAAACACATGATAGGCCATTGTAAGTTACATACCTAGTGACTATTCTTAGTCCGAACTCAGGTCAGGCTACTAAATTGGAGGGTTGCCGCGTGAATTTAAGCCGTCTATTTCTTCGGAGTAAGGTGATTAGATTGATACACAAAATAGTTCTTGGCACTGAAATGGTTCTAATCCTGTGCCTATTATTACTAGCATTCAGTCTATCCGGAGATCCAAGACCTGTATTCCGTACTGTCTTACTACTGTCTATTTTAAGTATTAGTTCATTACTCTATATCACCACCAAGACTATTTTAGGCACTTAGATTCAACAACGAAGTGCAACGTTTTAAAAACAGTTCATAAAAAGTAAGATGTGCAGTGTTGCACTTCGAACTTGAATGACCACTGTAAATGCCGGACCCTCAAATGAAAATAGAGGTTCCTTTAATGCGCCACTTGCTATCAATATGTTCCAAGATAGGTGGAAAGTTCAGGATGGTAACTATCAAGTTAGAACCGCTGGTGGTGGCGCGGCTGCCCTACCCTTTACCCGCAATTATCATATTTTTGATATTCCAGCACTCGCAGCGGGTGAAGTGGTTACCAGTGTTACGCTCACATTGGCACACCCTGCAAGCTCATATCATAGTGGCGATGCTACGGAGACGCTTGAACTATTTGATGTTGATCCTGCTAACTTTACTGATATGCGCGTTATCAGCAAATTTACACCTGGTGCACCTGGTGCAACACCGCCGCTTGAAAACCGCCCTATCAGCACCTTACAAGCTATTTTTAATGATTTAGGGGCGGGCACCTCATATGGCACAATGACATCAAGTCTGGCAGATAATAGTACGTCACAATCTGTTTCAACCGCTGATACGCTCACCCCAGCATTGATGAATGCATTAACCACGCTAGGACAAGCAGGCGGTGGTGATTTTGGTATTGGTGGTTCGCTCACATCAGGCATTAGTACGCCAAATGTTATCAATAGAATATTTCGAGGAACGGCCAATTTTGCAACTTTAAGTAGCTTACAAATTACAACCACATCAGCCGCTACCACTGCGACTCCTGTACCTATCCCAGCCACAGCATGGCTGTTTGGTGCCGGATTATTAGCATTCATGGGTGCTTTAACTTTAAGACGACGAGAAATGCCAGGGTAATTTTTTAATCACTTTATCAACAAAAAAGCGGCTTTTTTAGAGCCGCTTTTTTCGTTAAAACGATTGATGTTAACCATAAATAGTCGGTGCACCTAATTGTGCATGAATTTGATTGGCTACACTTTGATTGATGCCCAGTCCTTTTGCTAGGCTATCCAAATAATGTGCTTCTTTATTACTATCTAGATCAATAGCCATTAGTGATACGGCATAGATTTGTTGCTCCATTCCTCTTGGAATGCTGCGTACAAAACCAGCGACATCTAATGGTGCACGAAATTCGGCGCGAACAAAGTCTGCTTCTGCTTGAGACACCTCACCTAATCTACTAATCACTTTTTCTTGCTCTGCTGCATCAATACTGCCATCTGATTTTGCTGCATTAATCATGGCGCGGATAATCAGCGTTGCTTGATCTGTTGCTTGTGCGCTATTGACGCCCATTGGCAAGTGATCGCAATTATCATGCCCTTGTGTAGTTGCATTGGCATTTTGAGCTTGTGCATATTTAGTGAGTGCGCCACCAAGTAGGCCGCCTAATCCACCTGCACCACCAAGCCCAGCACTATTTTTTTGCCCGCCACCAAGTAGACTGCCGAGCAAATCACCCATGCCACCACCGGCTGCAGGCGCTTGTCTTTGTTGTCTACCACCGCCAGAAAGGCTCCCGATCAAATCGCCTAATCCGCCGCCTGCTTTAGGTTGCTGCCTAGCTCCGCCACCAAGGAGACCGCCTAGTAAATCGCCGATATCACCGCCTCGGGTAGATTTTTGGCCTCCTGCTATTAAGCCACCGAGGATATCCCCTAAAGCACCGCCACCTTGCGTCGGTTGCTTTTGGGCTCCTCCTAATGCAGCACCTAGAACATTACCTAACACATTACCACCAGACCCTTTTGAAAGGGTACCATTACCTAGTAAGCTGCCGAGTATTTTTATCGTATCAATTGATGCCATCCGTTTCTCTCCTTAAAACAAACAATTATGGAATATAGATTGTAGCATAGGAAGCAAAACCTTAGAACTCTAGATCAAACCCCAGTTGCTCTTCCGATTTATCGCCTGATTCACTGACAAAGCCACTCACCGTTACACCCACTAAGCGCACCGCTTTCTGCCCTGCCTCTGTACGCGATAATAAATCTGGCAGCATTACCCGTAAGCTGGTTAAATCTTTAATAATTTCAGAACAACTTTGGGCTCGGGTGACTTGTTTGAAATCAGCATATTTTACTTTTAAGGTGAGAGTCTTTCCTGTTAGTTCTAACTGCTGAAGCCGCTCAAATACTTTTTCAGCTAATGCGTTTAAATGGTTTAACAATACGGCAACATCTAGAATATCTTCAGAAAAGGTGGTTTCCTTACCTAACGATTTCCGAATGCGCGTACTCCGCACTGGACGATGATCGATACCGCGAGCAATATGATAATAATAGTCTGCTGATTTTCCGAATTTCATGGCCAGCTCGGCTTGTGACCAAACACGTAAATCTAACCCTGTTTCAATGCCTAGTTTTTTCATTTTCGCTTCAGTTGCAGGCCCCACACCATGAAATTTACCAACAGGCAAGCTAGCAACAAAATCAGCCCCCTGCTCAGGCTTAATTACATAGAGCCCATCTGGTTTATCCATATCTGAGGCAATTTTGGCAAGAAATTTATTATAGGAAACACCTGCTGAGGCGATAAGATTGGTTTCTGCCAAAATGTCTTGCTTAATCGCTTGCGCTATCCGCGTGGCAGATCCTGCATAGGCTTCAGTATAGGTGACATCCAAATAGGCTTCATCAAGCGATAAAGGTTCTACCTCTGAGGCGTAGCGCCAAAATATCTCGCGTATTTTATCAGAGACTTCGCGATAAGCTTCAAACCGTGGCGGCACAAAGTTCGCCTGTGGGCATAAACGATAAGCCCGAGAACAGGCCATCGCAGAATGAATACCAAACTCCCGCGCCTCATAACTACACGCGGCAACAACGCCTCGGCTATTGGGCTGGCCGCCTACAATCACGGGTTTATTTCGTAAGCCCGGGTTATCCCGTTGCTCGACAGATGCAAAAAAAGCATCCATATCAACATGGATTATCTTCCGCTGCACCACTACCAGACGATCGTCGGCGCCACACGCACTAACCATTGAATACAGACTAATGCAAAAAGGCCTGCCAGAACATCATCAACCATAATACCCAGCCCACCATGAATAGCACGATCAGCCAAGCTAATGGGCCACGGCTTGAAGATATCGAAGAAACGAAATAAAACGAATCCTAAGAGCATCCATTGCCAGCCAGCGGGGGCAGCAATCATGGTGACCATCAAGCCAACTATTTCATCCCATACCACAGCACCTGGATCGGGTCGACCTAACCACTCAGCTGTTTGTTGGCAAATCCAAATACCGGCAATGAATGCGATCACCGTAATCGCGATATAGACAGGTAATGACAATTGCATCATTAACCAAACCATCGGGATTGCCACTAGCGTGCCATAAGTGCCGGGAGCTTTGGGCAATAAACCTGAACCAAAACCTAAGCCAAGAAAACAAATGGGGCGTTTTAATGCTTCTATAAAAGTGATATTAGCTTGAGGTAAAGTGCTCATAACCTGCCTTTTCTGTTGTTATCGTTACCAGCTTACCCTTGTCGTCAATCCGATAAATACCAGCTTGGCTATCCACAATACCAATACGAGTACAGCGATCTGCAAAGTCTGCTTGTAAGCATCCAAATTCAGCAGGTGAAGCAGTGAAGCACAGTTCATAATCATCGCCTGCGGATAAGGCAAATTGCTGGGCTTTTTCTATGGGTAATTTCTGTAATGCTGCTGATAAAGGTAATCGCGCTAAATCAATCCGTGCGCCTAAACTTTTATTATCCTTGCCACTCGCCTCAAGAATATGCCCCAGATCAGCTAATAAACCATCTGAAATATCAATCGCGGCAGTGGGAAGGCCTGCTAATTGTTCGCCAAAATCAACGCGCGGGGTGGGCTTGTTCAATCGTTGTTGTAGATAATCTCTATCGGCTAAATTGAGTGCAGCCGCTAACTTGGCATCGCCTTTAGCTAAAGCCAGCGCAGCACCTGCATCGCCAAGCGTGCCTGTCACATAAATCATGTCCCCAGACTGTGCGCCACTGCGTTTTAAAGTGTGTTCTACATCCGTAAATCCATGAACTTGGATACTAATCGTTAACGGTCCACTTGTCGTATCCCCACCCACTAGCTGAATACCATGTTCCCCTGCTAAAGCCGCTAAACCACGCGAGAAATCTTGCAGCCATTCGACGTCTACACCAGGTAAGGTTAATGCTAAAGTGAACCAAGCAGGTTCTGCGCCCATTGCGGCTAAATCACTCAAGCCAACCGCCAAGCTTTTATGCCCTAGATCATAGGCTGAGGTGTTGGGTTCAAAATGCTGGCCAGAAACAAGTGTATCAATCGAGACGGCAACAGCCTTGCCTGTGGGTGTTTGCAATAAAGCACAATCATCACCAATACCAAGTAATACATCATCACGCGATGGCGTAAGCGCTGAGAAATATTGTTTAATGAGTTCAAATTCTGAAGGTGTTTTCATGCAATACCCCGTCTTAACTTATCCCCGTTCGCCCTGAGTCTGTCGAAGGGTATTTAATATATCCATCCTTCGATAAGCTCAGGACGAACGTATGGTCCATTTATTTACGCTTAGCGTTAAACTCTGCTTCACGCACTTTTTTCACCACTTTATCCAATACACCATTCACGTATTTATGACCCATTTCACCGCCCATATCCTTGGCCAGCTCCACCGCTTCATTCAATATCACACGATATGGCACCGCAGGACGATACATTAATTCATAAGTGGCCAACCGCAAAATAGCCAATTCAACGGGGTCAATCGAACCCAAACTGCGATCCACTGCATCACTAAGCGCAACATCTAATGCATCCGCTTCTTGCGTTACCCCAGCCACTAACGCGCTGAAATATTTGGTATCCATCTTATTAGAAGTTTCATCAGTGATGAATTTTAATGTGCTTATTTCTGGTGCTTCATCATTCACTAAGGCTTGATATAAGGCCTGGACAGCTGCTTGGCGGGCATACGAACGTGGGATACCTTTTGGTTTTCCTGCCATTAAGCTTTCTCAATCTCGCGTAATACATTGACCATTTCAATCGTACCCATCGCCGCTTCTGCGCCTTTATTACCTGCTTTGCTGCCAGCACGCTCAATGGCTTGTTCAATAGTATCGACTGTCAACACACCGAAAGCAACTGGAATGTCTAATTGTAGCGCTAACGTGCCTAAGCCCTTCACACATTCACCCGCCACATATTCAAAATGGGGCGTGCCACCTCGAATCACAGCGCCTAGCGCAATGATTGCATCATATTTACCCGTCCGCCCCATCCGTTGCACTGCCAATGGAATTTCCACCGCGCCTGGTACCCGTGCTACATCAATATCTTTCTCGCTCGCGCCATGCCGTACCAAACAATCAATTGCAGCTGACAATAAGCTATCCACAATAAAATCATTAAATCGCCCTGCTACGATCCCAACACGGATCCCTTTTGCCGAAAAATCGCCTGACAAGCTTGTTATATTACTCATACTTCACTACCTAAATTTATACTTTCAAAAAGCTATTGTACTGTTTTTAACGATCTCTTGCTGAAAGAAGTCATACTGCCATTAAAACAAAAAGGGCCACAAATGTGGCCCTTTTGTTCTCATCTTTTGCAATAAAGATTACATATTAAACTTGCGACGACGGCTATACACTAAGCCCATCATCACCAGCATAATACTCAGCAATATTTGCATCCAACCAGACAAGGTTGGGATCTCTGTTGGTTCTATTGTAGCTTGTGCCTCCTCAACAAAATCATTAGCCCCTGCTGTCTCTCCAGCAACCACGGAGATAGGTGTCCCGTCTCCAATCATATTTTCTGTGCCAGCATCTACATCTGAAACAGAGTCATAGCCCGCTGGTTGGATTTGACGAACACGGTAGTCACCAGGTGGTACCCCTGTGAAGGCATAATCACCATTACTATTTGTGACTACTGTAAATGGCTGTCCTGTAATGGGATTGATGACCGGATTACCTGTTGTATCCAGTAGCTCTAATGTTACCCCTGGGATCCCTGTATCAGCTGCACCATCACCCGTCGTATCTTCGGAGACATTCCCTGTAATAGCACCGCCTGCGGTGAATCCAAAGTCTTGGTCTATATTATTTTCACCCGCAGCTAATGTTAGCGCTGAGGTGCTGTCTGTGCCACCATCTGCATCAAATATGGCATTCAGTGCATCTGGGGTAAACCCAGGATGATCAGCTGCCAAGGCAGCTGCATCAGCGGTGCTGACATCTACCGTAACGGTGTAATCACCTGGTGCAAGACCTGCAAATAGATATTTTCCATCCGCATCCGTTGTGGTGGTCATCGTACTACCATCGGGTAGCGTTAAGGTTACTGTGGCGCCTTCGATGCCATGTTCACCGGCATCTTGCACACCATCACCATTCAGGTCAACCCAGACTGTGTCACCAATTGAGCCAAGCGGTTTAAAACCAAAGTCTTGATCTAAATTAGTCGCACCTGGTGTTAATGTCAATGTTGAACTGCTGTCATTGCCACCATCTGCATCAAATATAGCTTCAAGCCCTGCTGGCGTGAGGCCAGGATAGTCTGCTGCTAATGCAGTTGCATCAGCCGTGCTGACATCCACTGCCACAGTGTAGTCGCCCGGAGGCAGATCGGAGAATAGATAGTTACCCTCGGCATCGGTTGTTGTTGTCACTGTAGTGCCATCTGGCAGTGTGAGCGTAACTGTTACCCCTGCAATACCTTCTTCGCCGGCATCTTGCACGCCATCACCATTGATATCAACCCAAACTGTGTCGCCAATCGCACCTTGAGGGTGGTAGCCAAAGTCTTGGTCTAGATTGTCTTCACCCAGTGCAAGCGTGAGTGCTGATGTGCTGTCATTACCGCCATCGGCATCAAATACGGCTGCTAAGCCCGCAGGCGTGAGATCTGGATAGTCTGCTGCTAACGCCGCTGCATCGGCTGTACTAACATCGACTGCTACTGTGTAATCGCCCGCTGGCAGATCAGAGAATAGATAGTTGCCATCCGCATCTGTTGTTGTCTCTACGGTGCTGCCATCTGGCAAGGTAAGTGTCACTGTGGCGCCTTCAATACCTTCTTCACCGGCATCTTGTATGCCATCACCATTGAGGTCAACCCAAACCGTATCACCAATCGAGCCTTGTGGCTGATAGCCAAAGTCTTGGTCTAGATTTTGTTCGCCTGTTGCTAAAGTGAGTGTTGAAGTACTGTCATTGCCGCCATCTGCATCAAATACAGCCGCTAAACCGGCAGGTGTAAGCCCTGGATAGTCTGCTGCTAATGCGGCTGCATCTGCCGTACTGACATCTACCGCGACGGTATAGTCACCTGCTGGTAGACCCGCAAATAAATATTTGCCATCCGCATCGGTTGTGGTGGTAAGCGTACTACCATTAGGTAATGTGAGCGTTACTGTAGCGCCTTCAATACCTTCTTCACCCGCATCTTGTACGCCGTCACCATTGAGGTCAACCCAAATAGTATCACCAATCGAGCCTTGTGGCTGATAACCGAAGTCTTGGTCTAGGTTGTTTTCGCCAATAGCAAGATCTAAAGTTGATGTCTCGTCATTGCCACCATCTGCATCAAACACGGCACTCAGTTCTGCGACTGTTAGCCCAGGATAGTCTGCTGCTAATGCAGCTGCATCCGCCGTGCTGGTATCTACGGTAACAACATAGCCTGTACCTGCTGGCAAGTTATCAAATAAGTATTGTCCATCTGTATCCGTTGTGGTGGTTACCGTGCTGCCATCTGGTAAGGTAAGCGTTACTGTTACGCCTTCAATACCTTCTTCACCGGCATCTTGCACCCCATCACCATTGATATCAACCCAAACTGTGTCGCCAATTGAACCTGAAGGTTGGTAGCCAAAGTCTTGGTCTAAGTTATCTTCCCCTACACCGAGCGTAAGATCTGATGTGCTGTCATTACCACCATCAGCATCGAATACCGCTGCTAAGCCTGCAGGCGTAAGATCTGGATAATCTGCTGCTAACGCCGCTGCATCGGCGGTGCTGACATCGACTGCTACTGTGTAGTCGCCCGCTGGTAGATTATCAAATAGATAGTTACCATCCGCATCTGTTGTTGTCTCTACGGTACTGCCATCTGGCAAGGTAAGAGTCACTGTGGCGCCTTCAATACCTTCTTCACCGGCATCTTGTATGCCATCACCATTGAGGTCAACCCAAACCGTGTCGCCAATCGAGCCACTTGGTTGATAACCAAAGTCTTGAGTTAGGTTTTGTTCGGCAACACCAAGCGTCACAGCTGAACTTTCATCGCTACCACCATCCGCATCAAACACAGCGGCTAGCTCATCCAAGGTGACATCTGGATAGGTTGCTTGAATGGCCGCTTCATCTGCAGTAGTAATATCAATTGCAACCGTATAATCACCTGGTTCTAACCCTTCAAACAGGTATTCCCCATCAGCATTGGTTGTGGTGGTTACCGTTGTGTTATCTGGCAATGTAAGCGTTACAGTCGCACCTTCAATACCAATTTCTGTTGGATCTTTCACACCATTACCATCAAGATCAATCCACACGGTATCACCAACACTGCTATTTTGTTTGTAACCAAAATCTTGGTCATCTTTATCTTCAATATCCGTTACAAGCCCTGTAATAGGATCGGTAACAGGCGCTAATGTGACATCTGAAATATGTTCTGTGCCGACACCATCTGCATCGAACGTTTGTTCTATGCTGGCTGGCAAGGTTGTGGTATCAACTTCTACTTTATAATCCCCGGCAGGCAGGTTGTCAAATGAATATGCGCCTGTGCTATCCGTTGCTGTTGTATAAGCAATCGCGCCTGGGCTTGCTGAATCTACAATGCCGCCCGTAGCAGGATCAACAAAAACTGGATTGCCCGCGCCATCAAGCAAGTTAAGCGTGACATTTGGAATCGGTGCTTCTCCACCATCTTGCACACCATCGCCATTTTGGTCCATCCAAACATAATCACCAATCGAACCCGATACCATGGTGACACTGACATCATTAGAAATCACCAATAATGATATTTCGGGCACTCGACCACCAAAGGTGTTGGTATAGATGTCACCTGTTGAGGCCGCAGTAACATTTGTCAAAGCATCCAAATCAGGCACACCACCTACATTACCTGTGGGTGTCATTTCTATTTTAACCGTTTGTGCGCCTGGAGTCGTTGCAAGTGACGCCACTTCAAAACGTATTGCTGTAATATCTGCGGGGTCTAAAGCTCCACAAACAACAGGTCCAAAACCTGTACAGCTCTCCCATATAACCGTGCCTGTCCCTTGCGCAGCGCCTCCGGCAAACGTATTGGCTGCCTTAGGCGGTGTGCCTGCTGTATTGCTGCTAATATAAAAGTTATAGCATATATCACCCGCTACAGGAACATAAGCAGTAGGCTGATTATTCTCATGACATGGATCTTGCGGAATGGTCGCTGGATCAGCATTGGTTGCGCTAAAGGTTTCACCACTCGCCCCCGTAAGTTTCGTTACTTCATAGCTACCGCTATACGTTGTAGCCGGTTCTCTCGGGCTGCCTAAGCCACCTGAATTTCCAGCACCATCTGCATTATGAGGCAAAATATCGATGAAATCACTGGCACCATAATTTTCACCCCCTAGATTTTTATAGATAAGCTCCATTTCAAAGGCTTCATTAGTTTGGTAAATATCTTGTTGGTTACGTTTAACCAAATCTACCCCAAACTCTGGGAAAGCACTGAGGCTATATTTTGCGGTAACCGGTGAATCACCTGCATTATTATCAATTGCTGAGTCTAATATTGCTGTATTCACAAAAGTACCTGACGTCACAGCGGCATCCACCTCTACGGTGTATTTGATTAAGGGAAGTTGATCACTGCCCGCAACATCGGGGGTCACACTACCAAAACCCCATGTTAATGCAGTGGGCCCTGCATTAGCAGCACTTGTTAGCGTTACATCTGGTGAAGAAGCATTATAAGCGGCAAAATCAAGCCAGCTAGCACCACCATCTACTGAGAACATTTCTGAACCAGCCACATACGTTGTTTTGCTAGGCAGGGCATCGGCCACTGTCGCGGTGGTAATTGCAGGATCCCAAGCACCTTGCACTTTAGGCTCAATAATAAAGTCAACTAAATCCCCTGCCCGCACAACTTTAATCCCTTGTGGTTCAGTGCGTTTGGCAATTGCGATGGATGAAGGCACTAAATGCAATCTATCTGCATAGCTACTACTTAATGAAAAACTGACATCTGCAGGATCAGTTGGTGCCTGAGTTTCAGCCGTGCCTTGCCATGCGCTGAGCACACCATCGAAGGAGTCAAACCGGAAAGTCATATAGTTAGGTAAATAATCCTGCGGTGGATACGCGACGGCATCCCCTTTCACCTTCAGTGAGTGAATCGCCACCATGCCCCAATAAATATGGCTTGGGTAAAGTGCTGTTATTTTATCGCTATCATAGACGGTTGTATGGCGAATTTTAGTTGTGCTCGCCATCCCGCCAGCCAAGGCATTGGCATCGGTTACCCAATCATTTGGTTCGCCACCAGCTGGCGCAACCCCAGTTGCAAGATCAAGCCCATCAACAACAACAACGCCATCGCCATTTAAATCATCTTCACATACTTGACTACGTTGATCCTCTAAGCTACCCGTGCCATTTGGCAGATCAGAATAATAAATAGTCATTGATTCTGTATCTTCATAGTCTTTAACGCCTTCCGTGCCGCCCCAAGCAGTCGCGGCAGGATTCCATTGCTGGGTGGGTGCCAATGCAAAGGCATGATGTCTATTATCAAATAGCGTCCCTGGCGCTCTTAAACCCTGATATTCAAACACGGTGGTGTCAATTTTATCGCAACTTTGTACTTTACTACCATCTCGTAATCTATAATCATAATGATGGATAAGCATTGGCACTGTTTCACCTAAGGCAACATCACGGGTGGGTGCTTTGTTAGTTTCAAAAGGGAATAAACCGGTAAATGTTTTATAAGCAGAGGACGTCCCTGATACTGAATAGAACATAGGATAATCAATTTCATTCGAAAACGGCTCACCGGCGCCATTGTAATTCAGTAAATTATTGCCAGCCGCATCTTCTGTTGAGATCGGATTATAGCCCTCAATAACAACGCCATTACGCTGTCCTACTGAGTTAATCACTGTATTCAAACAGTTTGTTGGTGAAGTGGACGAATCGCAAGATTGATGTGATTGAATTTCAGAGTCAAGCTCAAACCACACATTAATCGCCAATTCAACCACATTGCCATCCGCATCCGGGTCACGCACATCAATATCCGTCAGCGCAATATCAATATTAGGGTCATTTAATCCGTCTGTTTCATTGGTGAAGTCACCAGCACCACCTGCAATTGGGCTTAAAAAATCACCTGCAATATTATTTTGTGTGCAAACAACCGCTGCCGTGGCGCCATGATCGCCCGCCAAGCTACAAGCAGGCTTAGTAGGATCCCAAGTGTAGAGTATGCCGCCCGATGAAAGCGCACCATTATTGCCAGTATTATCATCTGTAAAAGCATCAAATAAACCAATATCAATTAAGAAATCAGTTTCGTTCGAATCAATCAACATAGACCCATTTTGGTAGCGCACTCTAATGATATATTCCATCAAGGTACCTGCTTGCCCTGCGGGGCCCACTTTTGCTGGCGCTTTATAAAGTGGTTCTCCCGTTGTAGGGTGTAGTCCGCTTACTTTAAGTGTTTTGCTTGTATCAACCTTAAACCCTGCAGTGATCGTAAGATCAGTGGGGCCAGCGGTTGCCGCATTGGCGGCGCCTGGTGCAGTTGCCGAGACTGTTGCCGCGGTATGTTCATCATTCAATACCGCTGCACCCGCCACTTCATTATAGGAAACTACTTTTGCAGCTGGGAAAACAACCCGTGTTGTCCCTTCAATTGCGGCACCAACATTACAGGTTAATGTATAGCCATCCGCCGATATCTCTGATATTGGGCTTACTTCCGCAGGGTCTGTTTTACATCCTGTTGGCACTTCAATCCATTTCTGCTTGCCATCCGCAAGCGATACGGTGGCTATCAAATTATCAACAGCAGCATCATTCACCGAGATCTCAACCCGATAGGTGACTGAATCCTGCATGCGAACGACATTATTATCTTCATCCGCATCAAGCCCTGCCGTAGCCAGATCGGTTCCATCCCAGGTGACGATATCAAACGGTTCCGACCCCGTTTTTTCTATCGAAATCGTTGTGTTTACCACGGGAGCCGCGGCGTAAGCAGCGCTGGCGAGGCCAAGCAGCATTAGAGTCGTTAAGAAAATTTTGAAATATCTACTCTTACACCCACGTTGAAATCCGTTATCCATGCTTTATTCCCCTGTCATTATTTATTGAAAATTCAGAATTGAATATACACCTAATTAATCATTAATTCAATGCATCCTCAAAAAATTAAGTGCGAATACTAATCACATTCAACCGCATGCCAAGAAACAGCTGGCTGATCAATACGCAAAGCAGTAAGCTGCTCGCCCCATACTGCGCCGCTATCCAATGCATAGACACGGCCATATCGTTTGGTGGCGAGCGTAGACCAATGGCCGAATACGATATTGTCTTTTTTGCTTTTTCTGCCTTTCACTTCAAACCACGGCATCATACCTTCAGGCTGACTGCCAAGCGGGCCTTTGTGTTTGAAATTAAGCGTGCCTAAGGCATCGCAATACCGTAGCCGCGTAAAACAATTAATAATAAAGCGGGTGCGATCCGCACCTTTCAGTGTTTTAGACCAACGGTTAGGCTGATTTCCATACATGGCCTTTAACACGTTTTTAACATTTTTACCTTGTAATAAGGCTTCTACTTCTTGCGAGCGTTTAACTGCTTTTTTGATTTTCCATTGGGGCGGCAAGCCAGCATGTACCATGCTAAAACCCAGCAATTCATCATGATAAAACAGTGGTTGGTGTCGTAACCAATCAATCAGTTCATCTCTATCGGGTGCGGCTAACACAGCCATCATCGTGTCTTTATCGTGCTTATGTTTGGTAACCCCATAGGCTGCGGCGAGCAAATGTAAATCATGATTGCCCAACACGATTTTCACGCGATTACCGGCATCCTTGGCAAACCGCAACACTTCGGTTGATTTTGGACCTCGATTAACCAGATCACCCACTAACCAGATTTGATCTTGGCTAGGATCAAATTGGATAACGTCTAACAAGCGCTGCAAATCATCAAAGCAGCCCTGTACATCACCAATGGCATAAACAGCCATTAAATAGACAGTCTACCGTCTGCGATAGAGCGGTTCTGGTTGTAAGGCTGTGGTTTGATAATTATCACTAAAGTCATCGAAGGCTGCCAATGCATCAGATAATTGAACGGTCTCTGCCAATTCAAAGCTGCTGAAACCCACTTGTGATAGATAAAACAATTGATCATGCAACACATCTCCCTGCGCGCGAATATCGCCTTGGTATCCATAGCGGTCACGTAATAAACGCGCCACAGAATAACCCCGACCATCAGTAAACACAGGGAAATATACCACTATCATCGCCAGTTGTGGTAAATCATCGATTAAATCTTCAATCGCATCTTCCCCTAGCACACGCACACCTATATCACCACCATGCTTACTCAGCTGTTCGCGCTCTGCTAACCAGCGAGAGAAAGAAACGGTGATCTTGCCTGATATTGTGGTGGCCTCATCATCTAAATGCTGCCAGTCATCTTCAATAATTTTCTTATCTTTAATTATTTGCATAAACACGATCCTTAAAAGGGGCGACACCTACGCGGTGGACAGTGTCTAAGAATAATTCTTGATCCAAACGTTGTTCAACAAACACATCCACCAGATTTGATACGGTATTCACCACCTCTTGTTTTGGAATCGCTCGCCCTAAACGCTCGCCTAGTGCCGCATTTTTTTCAGAGCTGCCACCTAAAGTAAACTGATACCACTCCTCACCTTTTTTATCGACCCCAAGAATGCCAATATGGCCGACACTTTGGTGGGCACAACCATTCATACAACCTGACAGCTTTATCTTAATATCACCCAAATCATAGAGATAATCTAAATCATCAAACCGTTCATTAATTGCTTTTGCCAACGGAATCGAGGTGGCATTAGCTAGCCCACAAAAATCCAAGCCTGGGCAACAGATAATATCCGTCAAGGTATTCATATTTGCCGTCGCTAAATTGCTAGCTTTAAGTTTACCCCACAGCGCATAAAGATCAGCTTGTTTTACATCACTCAGCAATAAATTTTGATTATGGGTTGAACGCACTTCACCCAAACTAAACCCATCGGCTAGATCAGCAATCAATTCTAATTGCTCAGCAGACACATCGCCAGGAGGCGCTGTCGGTGATTTTAATGAAATATATACTGCTTTATAGCCTGCAATCTTATGATCGACTACATTTTGTTTAATCCAAGTTGCAAAAGCTACATCTTCAAGCAATTTAGATGCAAAGCTTTTATCATTCCCCGCAGTCACATCATAATCGGGTTCAGTGAAATATTTTTTCACTCGGTCGATTTCTTTGCTATCTAACTCAAGTTGCACTCGAATATCCTGCCATTCTGCTTCAACCAATTCTCTGAAGGGTTCAATACCGGTTTCTTTAACGGTGATCTTGATCCGCGCTTTATATTTATGATCGCGTCGGCCAAGTTGGTTATAAACCCGCAATATCGCCTCTAAATAGGAAAGCAAATCTTTCTTTTCTAAAAAGGGACGGATCTCCTGCCCGATCATCGGTGTTCGACCTAAACCGCCACCAACAAAAACCTCAAACCCGATCTCACCTTTATCATTTTTAACAATATGCAAACCAATATCATGTAGTCGTGTTGCCGCACGATCCTCATTGCTCCCTATCACCGCGATCTTAAATTTTCGCGGTAAATAAGCAAATTCAGGATGAAAAGTTGACCATTGCCGGATAATTTCACACCAGGGGCGTGGATCTTCAATTTCAGAAGCGCTAATACCTGCTAGCTGATCGGAGGTGGTATTCCGAATACAGTTACCACTGCTTTGAATCGCATGCATTTCCACTGAAGCCAATTCAGCCAAAATATCAGGCACTGTTTCTAATTTCGGCCAATTTAGTTGGAAATTTTGCCGCGTGGTGAAATGGACATAGCCTTTATCATAGCGGCGTGAAATATCGGCAATTTTACGGATCTGCTTTGATGACATCAGCCCATAAGGGATAGCGACGCGTAACATTGGCGCATGGATCTGCACATATAGACCGTTCATCAATCTTAACGGGCGGAATTGCTCTTCGGTTAATTCACCCGCTAGAAAACGACGTGTTTGATCGCGGTATTGTGCTACTCGCTGATCTACCATCGCTTGATCGTAATTGTCGTACTGATACATAAAGTGTCTTACTATTAGCCATTAAGTAAAGCATTATAATAAGGTTCCCTTATAATTGGAAATTATAAACAACTATATTAATATATGATTATAGACTATCAAAACCATAATCGAATACCCGCCACCCATTTTATATCTGCCGTATGCTCACCTTCTACTCGTGCAAAATCAGCCGTTTCACCAAAACGCTTACTCCATTCAATGCCGATATAAGGCGCAAATTCACGTTTTATTTCATAGCGTAATCGTAAACCCACGCTGACATCTGATAATCCACTTCCTAACGCCATATTCTGATCGTTTTTACTGAAGAAGTTCGCTTCTAGTTCTGGGGTTAATATCCACTTTTGAGTCAGCATCAGTTCATATTCAAATTCAGATCTTAATCCGACAATACCGCTTTTTCCTACAAATAAAGCCATATCGGTTTCAAAGAAATAAGGTGCTAGACCATGCACACCTAAAACAAACCAATCTCGATTAGGCTTAGGTTTTATATCATGCCGCCAACCAATTTGAGCATCCCAATAAGGTGCAATGGCCTTGCTATAGAGTAGTTGAATTTCAGCTTCTTCAACATTGCCATCAACATATTCACCTTCGGTTTTAAACCATAGTTTATTAAGATCTTGTCCAAACCAAGCTTGTGCTTCCCATGCAGCATTATTACTGTCACCCATATCGGTCATTTCTAATTGGTCAATTTTAAGCATGGTTAATAATGGATCATCTTCTCCCATTGCAATCGCATTAGATGTAAACAATAAAAGCACCCAAAGCAGTATATTGTTCATCGCTATACTACCCGCACTTCACGAAACATACTCATCATATGAAACATCAAATGACAGTGATATGCCCAACGTCCACGCGCATCGGCTGTCACCAAATAACTTATTTTTGACCCCGGCTGCACAATCACCGTGTGTTTCCGTGGAATATTTTTAGCATCACCCATTTCCAACTCGCTCCACATGCCATGTAAATGCATCGGATGATTCATCATAGTATCGTTGATCAAGGTGAAACGTACTCGTTCACCATGTTTTAAAATGATAGGCTCTGCATCAGCATATTTAATGCCATTAATTGACCACATATAGCGCGCCATATTGCCGGTTAAATGTAATTCAATTTCACGGCTAGGTTCGCGGGTGTCGATTGTAGGATAAAGATTATGTAAATCGGCATATGTTAATACTTTACGGCCATATAAGCGCTGATGATCGCGTAGACCAATGCCAGGATCACCTATTTTATACACCGGGTTTTCGGCGCGCATATCAACATGTGGGCCAAGCTCTGTTTTTTGATGGGTGATTGGCAAGGCACTACCAAACCCCGCTAAACCTGTTCCCATCACAGCAGCGTTACCCATACCCATATGCATTGCATGATCCATTTTATGCCCATTATGTTCTGACATATCCATCATCGTACCGTCACGCATTGCACTGTGATCCATACCCATATCAGCCATCGTTAAAATAGGCACGGGATCCAACGCGGGCAATTCTGCCTGCATATTTAAATCGGGCGTCAATACACCATAAGCAAAACCTGTCCGGTCTATTGCTTGGGCAAAAATAGTATGGGCTTGATCAGCTGATGGCTCTATAAGCACATCGTAAGTTTCAGCCACGCCAATACGAAAATCATCGATGGTAACCGGATCTACATTTTGCCCATCTACCGCTACCACAGTCATTTTCACACCGGGAATACGCACATCAAATAACGTCATCGCGGCCGCATTAATAAACCGTAAGCGGATTTTTTCACCTTTCTTAAACAGCCCTGTCCAACCTTGGTCTGGTGTTTGTCCATTCATCAAAAAGGTATAGGTCATGCCGGTAACATCGGAAATATCACGATCTGACATGCGCATCGTATTCCACATTTCGCGTTCATTTAAGGTTTGTGCGACGCCTTTTTGCCTGACCTCCGACCATAGATCAGCAAAGGTGCGTTCTTTCATATTGTAATAATGACTTTGTTTTTTTAATTTAGCATAGACATCAGTGGGATCTTCATCACTCCAATCAGACAAAACAATCACATAGTCACGATCATATTCGACCACTTGATCAATAGGATCAATCACTATCGCGCCATACACGCCTGCTTGTTCTTGATAGCCAGAATGGCTGTGATACCAATAGGTGCCACTTTGATTAACATCAAATTGGTATTTAAAGGTTTCACCCGGCTTGATCCCCGCAAAACTTAAGCCTGGCACACCATCCATACCCGTAGGCAAAATCATGCCATGCCAATGAATTGAGCTATCTTCTGCCAAATGGTTTGTTACCTGTAAAGTAACACGCTCACCTTCTTTCCAACGTAAGATTGGTGCAGGTAAACTACCATTCACTGTGGTTGCAATGCGTGGTTTCCCCGTGAAATTAACTGCTTGATAACCAATATCTAACGTAAACTGTTTTCCACGTAGCATCTGTCCCGTATTCGCATTTCTACTGATATCTCCAGCCGCCCACACTGGTAAATTAGCCGCAATAGCTAATGAGGACGCGCCCAATACAAATTGCCGGCGGGTTGTTGCTTGCTGTAAAAAATTTATTTTTTTATACATGAGTTCTCTCTCATTTCTCCCTATTTTATTATGACAAAACATAAAGAGAAACGTTACACTGCAGACAGCATTCATCTTTCGGGAATAGAAACTTTATGGCGAAGAAAAAACAACACTGGTTGCTGATTGCTGGGCTGGTTATCGCATATGCTTATAGCCAATATGCACCGCAAATCATGTCGCTTTCTGGCAATGATCCACACACTGATAGCGCATTACAACACGCCATCTCAAATCAGCAAAGTGATGTCCAGGTTACGGTAACGGCGCCTGTGGTGAAAATATTACGAGATGATATGAAAGGCAGCCAACATCAGCGTTTTTTAATCAAAATTGCTAATAGTACAACCATTTTAATTGCCCATAATATTGATCTTGCACCCAGAGTAGAACAACTCAAAACAGGCGATACGGTGTCAATCTATGGTGAATATGAATGGAATAACAAAGGTGGTGTGATCCACTGGACACATCACGACCCTGCTAATCGCCACCCCCACGGTTGGATCAAACATCAAGGGAAAACCTATCAATAACCAACATTTAAGGTCTAATTAGCCGCTTTCTCCATTGCTTCACCCGCATCTTGAATATCTTCACCCAAGCCTTGCACGGTGTTGCAAGCCGTTAGCATAAAGCCAAAACTAATTAATAAAACTAATACCAATTTTTTCATAATTTACCCCACATTATTTTAAGCTCTCCTGAGACCCATTATCCCCTACGCTACACAAGAGTGAAAGAAAAAGAGAATGTTTTTTTACAAAGGGCTGGCAATTAAGTTATCTACGATTCACTCAATAGCATGGCTTACTTGCTATAATCGCTTATTGAGTACCTGTTACAGGCTTAACAAAAGTACCATCTGAATAGGTTTTTCTCACATTATTACCCACATCAAAAATACTTCTATTTGCTCTCGCCACGACCACTTCATAACTATCACTAATCTCATTAAAGGTGTCATCGCCCAGTTTAGTTGCGGTAATTGTTGTTTCACCGGCATTCAATACAACCACTTCGCCAGTTGAGGGGTTCACCGTCGCCACTTCTGGATCGCTGGAATCACTGGAATCATAAGATACCTCACCTTGGCCCTGACCACCGGTTGCACTTCTTCTAAAGATGCCATCACCAAATGTTTTTGCAACATCGTCACCAATCGTAAAGTCGGTCTGATCGATTCTCACAACCGCGAGCGTATAGCTATCGATGGATGCATTGAAATTTCTATTACCGGCCCGGGTCACAATAATCGTTCCCGTGCCTGTAATCGTTACTTTACCGTTAGAATCAACCGTTGCCACATTTGTGTCCGTGGAAGCATAAGCAGCGCCGACAACATTCGCTGCATTTCTAATCACATTCACTGTTGATAAATCGGTATCTGCCGACACATAAACTGACCCCTTTTCGTCAACCCTATTGCTTGAAGGTGTTTTTGCTGCGGCTGTGTTTACTGTTTGTGGCTCGGGTTTAACAGGTGCAGGCGTCGGTTTAGATGTTATCACCTTCGCAGGTGCTGGCACTCCTTTCGGTGACACAGGCTTAGCAGATGTAGGCTTCGCAACAGGAATGGGTTTGGCTGGCATTGGCTTCACTGGAATGGCTGTCGCTGCTGTGATTACTTTAGGCGAGGCAGGAAGCGGTTCTGCTTTCGCTACAACAGGAGCAGGTTCATTCACCTCAGCAAGCTTTGGCGCCACTGCCTCACTTACCGTTACCGCTATACGATTAGGTTGGTCTACTCGCCATACACTGTCAGCATGCCGACACGCAGTATCATTTGCACCGATCCGCTTCGCGCCTCGCAATAACAGGATTTTATACCCACGACACAGCGCGTTGTCATGCGTCTTGAAAGAATGCGTCGGGGTGACGGTTAATACCGCACCATGTGCATCATCATTCCATTCTGAGACCTGACCTGTCTGGTTATATTCTAATGCTTCTTGGACGCGTACTTCATCCGCCGTCGTAAAACCCACGCCGATCTTATCTGATAATGCCGATAACAACGTTCTCTCAGCTGTATTTGCTGGAGATACAGTTGTATTGCTTGTTTTTGCCTGTGGCTGTGTCGGCTGCACAATTTTTGCCCTCGCCAGACAAACGGGTGCGTTTGCCAACATTAAAAAAACCAAGAAATACCGCAAAATGACCATCTCCAAACACGCTTCAGGTAACCTAACAGATTCTACCAAAATAAGTAAAGCACTGTCTATATAGAATATAAAATTTACTCTACTTATTCAGTAAAATTATAATTTATCTGTCCAAACTGTCGTGCTCTAACAACATTATGCCTTTTACAAGCATTGATGTTTTAGCCGCTAAAAATAATTATTTAGCGCAGCTTAGTTTAACCTTATCCTGGGATTAGGTGCCGCTTATTTAATTAAACGGCTAAGCTCTGTTATATCACCATTCCAATTTGGGAAATGCTTTCTGATAAGCGCGTGCAATTCAACTTCAAACACAGATATCCGCTCTGCAGAAATAGCCTGCGCATCAGAATCGGCTACAGATTCAGTAATCATACCGGCACCAATCGTGACGTTTGTCAGGCGATCAATAATAATAAACGCACCGGTGTTCCGATTGTGTTGATACGTATCAAATACTACTGGCTTATTCAATGAAAATTCACACAGCCCAATCTCATTGATTTGCAGGCTGTCCGCTTTATTTTCTGCCAAGGTATTCACATCAATTTGATGCTCAATCATGGTTAATACACCTGTGCTTTCACTCACGCCCACCTTAAAATTATATTGCTTACCACTCACTAAGGGTGATTCCGTCATCCACACAACAGTGGCTTTCAACCTACTCGCCACAGATGGCTGATCAGCTTGCGATACAATCATATCCCCACGACTTACATCCACTTCATTGTCTAATGTAATCGTGATGGATTCGCCAGAAATGGCCTCAGTTAAATTACCGTCATGTGTCACGATTGCTTTAATCCGGCTTTCTGCACCTGATGGTAACACTGTGACGTCATCACCTGGCTTAAGCATGCCTGATGCCAACGTACCGCAATATCCCCGAAAATCCAGATTAGGTCGATTTACATATTGCACAGGGAAACGTATCTCATCATTCTTGCTATCCCCCGTAATATTAATGTTTTCTAATAAATACATTAAGGTTTCACCTTGGTACCATGGCATCTTCTCACTGGCATTCACCACATTGTCACCCGTTAATGCAGATAAGGGCACAAAGTGTACATCTTGCATCCCCAATTCAGCAGCAAAGGCGCGGTAGTCTTGTTGGATATCCTGATACACTTGCTCGCAATAATCCATCAAATCCATTTTATTTATCGCGACCACAATATGCTTAATACCCAATAATGACGCAATAAAACTATGGCGACGGGTTTGGGTTTGGACGCCATAACGGGCATCAATCAAAATAACAGCCAACTGGCAATTAGAAGCGCCCGTTGCCATATTGCGGGTGTATTGCTCATGCCCTGGCGCATCAGCAATAATAAATTTACGCTTGGTGGTTGAAAAGTAGCGATACGCTACATCAATAGTGATCCCCTGCTCGCGTTCCGCTTGCAAACCATCCACCAGCAAGGCCAGATCCACTGTTTCGCCTGTTGTACCTGATTTAACGCTATCCTTCGTTACCGCCTCGAGCTGATCTTCATAGATCATTTTCGAATCGTATAATAAGCGCCCAATCAACGTACTTTTACCATCATCCACATTGCCACAAGTCAGAAAACGCAGGATCTCCTTGTTTTCATGCTGCTTTAAATACGCATCAATATCGCTTGCGATGAGGTTATCTACTTGATAATTATTTTCCGCCACCATTAGAAGTAGCCCTCCTGCTTTTTCTTCTCCATTGAACCAGATTCATCATGATCAATGGCGCGGCCTTGCCGTTCTGAGGTGGTGGCCAGCAACATTTCTTGAATAATATCGGGCAAGGTTTGGGCGTTGGATTCCACCGCACCGGTCAGTGGATAACAGCCTAACGTTCTAAACCGCACTTGCTCCATTTTAGGCACTTCGCCTGCTGCTAATCGCATCCTGTCATCATCGACCATGATCTTTAAACCATTGCGCTCCACCACGGGACGCTCCGCCGCATAATAGAGCGGTACAATGGGGATATCCTCTAAATGAATATATTGCCAAATATCCAGCTCTGTCCAGTTTGATAAGGGAAACACCCGAATACTTTCACCTTGATTAACCTTGCTGTTATAAATATTCCATAATTCTGGACGCTGTTGTTTTGGATCCCAGCGATGATTTTTATCACGAAAAGAATACACCCGCTCTTTTGCCCGCGATTTTTCTTCATCCCGCCGCGCGCCACCAAAGGCAGCATCAAAACCATATTTATCCAGCGCCGCTTTCAACGCATCGGTTTTCATAATATCGGTATAGCGCGCATGATCAAAAGGATTAATCCCCTCCGCAATGCCTTGTTGATTGCTATGCACTAATAGCTCTAGACCTAACTCTTTTACACGTTGGTCACGAAAAGCAATCATCTCTTTAAATTTCCATGTGGTATCAATGTGCAACAATGGAAAAGGTGGCTTACCAGGTGCAAAGGCTTTCATTGCTAAATGCAACATCACCGCCGAATCTTTACCCACAGAATAGAGCATCACAGGATTATCAAATTCTGCCGCTACTTCACGCATGATGTGAATGCTTTCTGCTTCTAGTTGTTGTAAATGCGTTAGTTTCTTCGTCATTCTATATTCTCGTTTGTTGGACATGAAGCCCACACTCTTTTGATTCCGGATTCTCCCACCACCAGCGCCCAGCACGAATATCTTCGCCTACCGTAATTGCACGCGTACAAGGTGCACAGCCAATACTGGCCACACCTTGATCATGGAGCTTATTATAAGGCACCTCAAATGCCTTAATATAGGTCCACACATCACCATTTGACCAATCTGTTAAGGGGCTAAATTTCTGTAACCCAAAAGATTCATCCCATTCTGATATAGGCAACTCACTACGCGATACCGCTTGCGAACGACGCATGCCAGTCAACCATGCCTGCTTGCCGTTCAATGCACGTTTTAGCGGTGCTACCTTACGGATCCCACAGCATTGTTTGCGTAAATCAATACTCTCATAAAAAGCATCTATTCCGTGCTGTGTAACGTAGAATTCAACATCCTTCTTATCAGGAAAATACACTTGAACCTGACAGTCATAATACGCTTCAGCTTGCTGCATTACCGCATGTGTTTCTTCAGGTAAGCGACCTGTATCTATGGTGAATATCTCAATATTTGGTGTATATTTACAGATCAGATCCATCAATACCATATCTTCTGCCCCATAGCTTGATGCAAAGGTCGCTGGCTGATAATCTGACTCAATAGTGCGTAAGGTCTCCACTACCGCATCCACTTTCTGTTGCAATCCATCACTGAGTGTCGTCATGCTTTACTACCTCAATAATATTATGCGCCTTATTTTGTGGCCGTATCTCACACTGATAACCCGCTTGTTGCAAGCTGCCTGCCACATCATCACTTGACTCACCTACATTCACACGAAACTTGACGTGTTCACCGACGGCAGTCAGCTGCATAATTTCTCGTGCTTTAATATAATGGAGTGGACAGCCAAGCCCAGTAAGATCATGTGTGACTATCCCAATAGACATTTCAGCCCCACCCCAAATAGCAACACCGCCAATAAAGGCCGCATGATTTTATCGGAAATCCGCACACCTAAATGACTACCAATATAAATACCCGGTAATGATCCCATTACCAACCACCCTAATAAATGCCAATCAACGGTGCCCACACTGGCATGCCCAAATCCTGCCAAAGCAGTCAGCGGCACTGCATGTGCAATATCAGTAGCCACAATTTCAACCCCCCGCATTTTAGGGTACAAAAACAGTAAAATAGCGGCGCCTAATGCGCCTGCACCCACGGAAGACAGCGTCACCATCACCCCTAAGCAAGCCCCTGTTACAATGGTTGCAAGTGCTTTCTGCTTTCCCTCTATACGCAAACTATATAAGGCGCTAACAGCCGTATTATCCTGTCGTGTTTGTAACCAATCACCCACCACACCCTTCAGCAATATTGCGCTCGATGTCAGTACCAATGCCACACCCAATGCACGGGTGATAATAATGCTCAGCTGTTCACCCTCTACTTCCAGCTGATGTAGTATTACAAGCGTCAGCATCGTTGCAGGTAAGCTGCCTAATGCCAAGCGTCTGACCACTTGCCAATGCACCACGCCATGTCGCCAATAAGACCACACTCCGCCCGCCTTGGTAACCGCTGCAAATAATAAATCGGTGCCCACTGCAATCATTGGTGAAATAGAGAAGCCAAAGATTAAAATGGGTGTCATCAGCGAACCGCCGCCCACACCTGTCATGCCGACCATAATGCCAACACCTAATCCTGCTAGAATAAATCCCCAGTCCATCTTGTTTACAACTACTTCCTGACCCAAAATGTTTCATTTTACGCATTGCTGTATATTCAATCAATGAATAATATTGCATATTGTTAGATTAAAATCATATAATACAACTATGAAACTACAACAACTAAAATATATCTGTGAAATTTCACGCCGTAACCTCAGTGTCTCGGCTGCTGCCAATGCACTGCACGCATCTCAACCTGGTGTCAGTAATCAAGTACAGCAACTTGAAGTTGAACTTGGCTTACAAATATTTGAACGCCGCGGTAAGCGACTGACTGATCTTACGCCTGCAGGGCGGGAGGTGATTCATGTTGCCGAACGGATCTTAAAAGATGTCGATAATATTCGCCAGCTTGCCGCTGATAGTCTTGATGATCAACGCGGAACTTTATCCATTGGCACCACCCATACCCAGGCCCGTTATGCGTTACCAAAAGCCATCAAAGAATTTGCCTCACATTATCCCAAAGTCCACCTGAACATGGTGCAAGGTACGCCAACTGAAATCGCTGAAATGGCGGTAGAAGGCCGTCTCGATCTTGCTATTGCGACAGAAGGTCTCGATCAATTTGATGCCTTAGCAATTTTACCCTGTTATGATTGGAACCGATCGGTTATTGTGCCGCCTAATCATCCTTTATTAAAGGAAAAACAACTCACACTTGAAGCGATTGTCCGCTATCCTCTTCTTACTTATGTGATGGGATTTACAGGTCGAGCACAACAAGACCAAGCCTTCATTGATCGTGGTTTAACGCCTGATGTGATCTTCACCGCCACCGATGCCGATGTCATTAAAACCTATGTTGGGCTTGATTTAGGGATTGGCATTATTGCTAGTATGGCATTTGAACCTGAACGAGATACAGCATTACACGCACTGGATGCCAGCCACCTATTTGCACCCAGCACCACCCATATCGGGATCCGAAAAGGTAGCCATCTTCGGGGCTATAGTTATGCCTTTATCGAACACTTTGCATCCCATCTTACACATGATGTGGTCAAAAAAGCTATTAGCTAATTACCCCAAAATCCGTTAGAATAGTCCGCAATTGCCGTCATGGCAATTAAAGCCTAGGGGTGGCACATATTGCCTGAGATTTTCTTGCTAGAAAGAACCCTATGAACCTGATCCAGTTAATACTGGCGTAGGGACAGGCAAGATATTCCCCATGCAAATATGCATGCGTTATCCCCTGTCCTTTTTAATTTTAAAAAGGATACACATGAAAAAAACTATCATCGTGGCAGCGATTGCCACACTCTCAAGTGCCACTAGTTTCGCCGATTCTACCCTGCTTGAAACCATTACCGTCAATGCCGATTTCCGCAGCGCAGAAGATCAAAAAACGCCGATTAGTTTAACCACCATTGATATCGACCAAATTGAACAACGCGGTGCAAAGCACCTGGAAGATATCGTTAACCTCGCGCCCAATATCAACTTTTCCAGTGGTGCTTCGCGGGGTAAATATTTCCAAATTCGGGGCATCGGTGAACGTAGCCAATTTTCTTCCCCAATCAATCCTTCTGTCGGTTTAATTATTGATGGCATCGATCTCAGCCATAGCGCGGGCGCCGCCACCTTATTTGATATTGAACAAGTCGATATCTTGCGCGGGCCACAAGGCACACGCTATGGCGCCAATGCGCTGGCTGGTGTGATTAATCTGCAAAGCACCCCGCCCAGCGAAGATTTTTCAGTGCATATGGAGTCTACCTTGGCCAGCTACAATACCCGTAGTTTAGGCATTGCAGTGGGCGGCAGCTTAATTGATAATACCTTGCTTGGACGTGCTTCAATCCACCAGCATAAATCAGATGGCTATATTGATAATAATTATCTTAATCGTGACAATACCAATAATCAAGATGAACTCACCGTACGCGGCCATTTAACTTGGCTTGCCAGCGATGATTTCACTGCAGATCTAAACCTACTGCATATCAATACCGATAATGGCTATGATGCCTTCACGTTTGATAATAGCCGCAATACGCTGTCGGATGAGCCCGGTGTCGACAGCCAACAAACCAATGCTATTTCTGTGCAAACGGGCTGGGATATGAGCAATGCCTTGCGATTAGAAACCAATATTGCCCATGCCGATTCCAACCTTGAATATAGTTATGACGAAGATTGGTCTTTTGTCGGTCAATTTGCCGATGATTTATACCCTTATAGTTCTTTCGACCAATATCTACGTGAACGCCGTCATGACACCGTTGAAATCCGTGCATTATCAAATGAGGCAGGCCGTCTATTTAATGGCAAAAGCGATTGGGTTGTCGGCATCTATCATGCTGTGTTACAAGAAGGTTTAGAGCGAAACTATACTTATTTAGACTCTCCCTTTACCAGTGATTATAAAACTAAAAACACGGCAATTTATGGTCAATTAGACACTGCGATAACAGCCAAAACCACCTTGGTTACCGGCTTACGTGTCGAACAGTGGCGAGCGGATTATGATGATTCCAATGCGCTTGTTATTGATAGCGATGAAACCTTATTCGGCGGCAAGTTAGGCTTAAACCATCAACTGAATGATGATCAATTTCTATTCACCAGCCTCTCGCGTGGCTATAAATCAGGTGGCGTAAATACAGATGGTACATTACCCATTAATTCGCGTGATTTTGATACCGAATACCTCTGGAACCTCGAAGCCGGTATCAAATCCACTTGGCTAGATGGTAAGCTTAAAAGTCAACTCACTGCTTTCTACGCCCAGCGTAAGGATCAACAGGTGAATAGCTCATTAGTGGTTGCTAGAGATGATGGCAGCACCGAGTTTATTGGCTTTCTTAATAATGCCGCCAAAGGCAGAAACGTTGGGCTTGAAGCAGAAATAGATTGGTTAGTGAACCAAAATTGGCGCGTGTTTGCCAATCTTGGCTTGCTTAATGCCAGCTTTGATGAATATGATGATCCAGAGGGCTTAGCTGCGGGCATTGATTTATCGGGTAGACGACAAGCCCACGCCCCTAGTTATCAATTTGCGGCTGGTGCAGAGCTATACCTTGGTTTAAATTGGACTTTGCGTGCCAATGTCGAAGGCAAAGATGCCTTCTATTTCTCAGACCGCCACAATGCCAAGTCCAACTCATATGCCTTGGTCAACAGCAGTTTAGAATATCGTAATGATGCCTGGAAAATGACTCTTTGGGCCCGCAATCTATTTGATAAAGACTATGCTGTCCGCGGCTTTGGTAGTTTCGGTAATAATCCAGGCAATGGCTATATGACGGAAACCTATGTGCAACAAGGGCAGCCGCGTATTGTTGGGCTTTCTCTTGCTTATGATTATTAGGAGAGAACATGCGTATTTCAGTCGATATCAGTCTATACCCTTTAAATGAAAACTATGTTGCGCCTATTTTGGCATTTATCGCCAAATTAGAAACCAACCCAAAACTCATCATCAAACGAAATAGCTTAAGCACCCAAGTGTTCGGCGAATATCGTGATGTGATGGATTGTTTAGATGCTGAAGTGGAAGCGCTATTTTCTGAGATCCCAGAAAGTGTGTTTGTGCTGAAAATGATCGGCACAGACCGCGCCGATATCGTCGATGTTTGATGCTAGCCTACTCAACGCGGTTATCACCGCCCTACTCGCCTTATCTGGCTGGGAGGTAATTGCCGCCTTACTGGGTATTGGCTATGTAGTGCTGGCTGCCAAAGAATCCCAGTGGTGTTGGCCACTGGCGTTTATCAGCACCCTTATTTATACCGTGCTTTTCTGGGAAGGCCTGCCTATGCAATCCCTGCTCAACTTTTATTATATGGGGATGGCGGTGTATGGCTATGTGCTATGGCGTAAGCAAGATGATGTAAATGATAACCTCGCTAGTCATATTCACAGTTGGGGTGCATTAAAACAACTGCAATTTATCGCTATCGGCACCATCCTCACATATGCTGTCGGCCTTTATCTCACACAATCTGCCAGCTCACACAGCCCCTATCTCGATGCAGGTGTAATGGTGTTTTCTATCCTTAATACTTGGCTAATGGTAAAAAAAGTATTACAAACCTGGCTCTATTGGATAGTGATTGATGTTGCCGCTATTGTGCTCTATGCCCAAAATGGCTATTACGCTACGGTGGTGATGTATGCGCTCTATTTAGTCTTAGCCATAATTGGTTTTATTTCGTGGCGAAAGCAGATTCATCCCTAGCCAGCCTTAATCCAAGGAGCGAGAAATAATGCTATAATCTGACCTTGTTTATCTTGCAAGGAGAGCTCAATGAAAAACATCATCCTGATTGCCCTATCATTACTATTATCAAACTCGCTGTACGCAGAGACATACGATCAATATGCGCCATATAAGCAAAGTTACTTTGCCAAATATTATTCTTTTAAGGAGAATAATTTTTTATGTAGCGACGTTTACTCTCATCCTCATGAGCGTAGCGATTGCATCTCGTTGCAAGGTGCATGGATATCTAAACCCCTCGAGAATAATAAAATTGACATTGCTTGGCCAACGATCATTGAAGATGATGATGGTAATCGTTCTATCGATCTAACCCTATTGGACGCGAATATAGAAGAGCATGAAATCAAAGAGAATTGCAACGGTGGACATAGTTATGTTTGGCTCAATGCCTATCGTAATGATGTAGTGGGTCAACGCTATCGAATAGAAACCACGTCTGCGACCTACACCGATCTGACCACTGGAGCGGTGTATCCGATTACCGATGGCGGCAGCTGTGGACAACAAGGGCAGCCCTACGCACTCTATCCCATCTATGGTCCTTATAAAGTACAGGTTTGGGGTGATATTTATCCGCATAATGGCACAACACCCGATAGACGCTTCTTTTGGGACCACACGATTACCCCTAATCAAACTGCTAAAAACAAATTCTGGGTAGGCCCTGGTAGCCGAACCAAAGAGGTTATTGTCCAGCAAGAATCATGGTGGGATAGCTTGCCTTGTGGCGAACGCTTAGGCACAACAGACAGCCTCGGCATTGGTTGCTGGGCACTGGGTAGCGGCCCCATGGACACTACAACAAATGAGCCAAATGGCCTTAATGTAATCTATGGCCGAAAACAGACTATTGCAAAAGATACTGGCTATGCTTGGACGCTTACGAAATATGACGAAATGGGTGACGTTGAGAAAAAAATGGGGATCCGAGAACTCATATTATTAGGGGATGCAAATGGCGATAATGTTGTTGAGATAGCCGATGTTATTCAAGTTATTAACCTGGTGTTAAGTGGGAGTACTGACATACCGCATGGGGCTGATTGTCATATTGACGAAACCATGACTATTCGGGATGTTATTTGTACGATTAATAGCGTGCTTACCAGCCCAAATTAGCCAGTCAACCTAAATTCATGGCTGCCACCTATATGGTGCTGCCATCCATTGCTTACAATCCTGCGAGCCCAATACATTCATTAGAAACAAGAGTAATCGATACGCTATTCTAACAGCTGATAAGTCTGGCAACGTATGGGTTTTCTCATAATACTGTTTAAATACTGTCGCCTGTTGTGCAGTGAGTAAATATTCCAGCAATACTAACTCTAATTCTCTCGGCGCATGGACAACAGCATCTAAATCAACCAAGGCAGATAAGCGGCCATCCTGTTGCAGAAATTGATCCCACCGTAAATCAGGCATAATGGGTACAGCATAATCTGGCGTCATCGCTTCAGCCTGCATCAGTGCTTCTGCTAAGCATGGTTCTGTAACACGCGCTGCCGCTGCCAAAGTGGTTAAACAATTTTTGAATCGTTCTTGCCACATATCAAGTTCAAATTCAGCATGTATTCCTTTTCCCCATTGGCTTTGTTTCTTTGCATGTAATTCACTGATATGTGTTGCTAAGCTTCGCACCATCTCATCATCAATATCTTTTCCCTCAATCATCTTGCCAGCGATCATCTTGGTCAAAATAAAAGATCGTTGTTGTTTATTCCTATTATCAGAATCAGAAGCAATATACTCTGGAATACGGAGTGGGCTATGCTGACGAATCAAGTCATATACAAGATTAAATTCACCTAATTGGGCGGGTAATTGCACATCAAATAATAATGACATTCCTTGCCAGAAAGAGGAATGCTGGATATGTTGCGTATCACATATTTTCAATATCATCTCGCCATCAATCGTTTCGCATTGCCATAGCTGATGCGTGCTGTCTTCAAATAAAGTAGGTAGCGGCGTCGCTTTGATGAGCGCTGGTAAGTTTTGCTGTTGTGCTAGCGATAACAAGGGATAGCTTACCAAGGTAATTGTTCCCCATTCATATGCCAAAAAGTACCGGTATTGCTGAGATTGAGTTCATCCATTCGTGCTAATAAGCCACGTGCGGACTCATCGGTGTCGATCAATCCGCCATGCCCCGTCATATCTGTGCGCACCCAGCCTGGGTGCAGAATGCCCACCGCAATACCGCGTGGTTTTAAATCAATCGATAAAGATTTCCCGGCGGCATTCACCGCCGCTTTAGACATTCGATAACCATAGCTGCCCCCCGAATCATTGTCATCAACTGACCCCATGCGGCTGGTAATAATACCTACTTTGCTGCCTTCACCTAAACATCCCAACAAGGCTTGTGTCGTCAATAAAGGCCCCAGACTATTGACTTCAAACATACGTTTGCAGCTGGCAATGGCACGCGCATCTAAATCATCCATTGCAATACCATCTGCAATGCCCGCATTATTGATTAAATAATCAATCCGCCGCCCTGATAGTTGCGAAGCTAAACTCGCCAAGTTTTCTGGGTTGCTGACATCAATATTTTCAATTACTTCAATATTGGGCGCAGCCAAGGCCGATGAGGATTGCCGACATACACCAATCACATCCATCCCCCGTGCGGCTAATTGTGTAGATAATGCCAAGCCAATGCCACGGTTGGCGCCAGTTACTAATGCGGTTGTCATCTTTATCTTCCTATCTTGGTTGATGCTCACCATTCTAACCCTATAAAGGTATAATTGACCACATGAAACATATTGATCTGCTTATTCACGCCCGTTGGATCGTGCCTGTTGAACCTGATAATACCGTGCTAAAAAACCATACTATCGCGATTCATAATGGTTTGATTGTGGCGATCTTACCGCAAGATAAAGCAATGCAACGCTATACAGCAGACCAAACACACGGCTTAGACAATCATTGCCTGATCCCAGGTCTAATTAATAGCCATACCCATCTGGCGATGTCTTTACTGCGCGGTTTAGCAGATGATATGCCGCTAATGACATGGTTAAATGACTATATTTGGCCTGTCGAAAAACAGCATTTAAGTGATGATTTCGTTGAAGTGGGTTCGGCGCTCGGCATTGCGGAATGTTTACGTGGTGGCGTAACCTGTGTCAACGATATGTATTTTTATCCTGATGCGACCGCACGCGTAGTTGACCAGAGTGGTATTCGTGCCGTGCTCGGCATGGTGGTGATTGATTTCCCAACCACATGGGCGAGCGATGTAACTGAATGCTTGCACAAAGGTCAGCAACTACACGATCATTACCGCCATCATCCACTGATCACAACCGCCTATGCACCGCATGCACCTTACACCGTAAGCGATGAGACCTTAGCTACCATTATCAGCAATGCCGAAGAATTAGATGTGCCGATTCATATGCATATTCATGAAACAGCAGATGAAATTGAGCAAAGTATTGCGACTTATGGCATGCGGCCTTTGCAGCGACTAGAAAAATTGGGCTTGCTCTCCCCCAGATTATTAGCCGTGCATATGACCCAACTAACCGAGCAAGATATTGCCATCTGCCGTCGCGCTAAGATAAAAATAATCCATTGCCCCGAATCTAATCTGAAATTGGCCAGTGGCTTTTGCCCTGTCAGTGAACTGCATCGGCGCAAGATTAATGTCAGCATCGGCACAGATGGCGCAGCCTCTAATAACGATCTAGATATGTTCGGCGAAATGCGCATGGCGGCATTGCTGGCAAAAGCGACCAGCAAGGATCCCCGCGCCCTACCCGCCCATACGGCACTACGGATGGCAACACTCAATGGTGCCAAAGCATTAGGCTTAGATGACATCACGGGCTCTCTCAAAAAAGGTAAAGCAGCAGATATTACCGCGATTGTTCTCAGTGATTTAGAGCAGCAACCACTGTATGATGTTATTTCCCAGCTTGTATACAGTACGGGTCGAGATAAAGTGACGGATGTGTGGGTTGCCGGCAAGCAACTGTTGAAAAATCGTCGCTTACTCACCTTAAACAAGCCAGACATCATCGCGCGCAGCCAAGGCTGGGCAGATAAAATTAACCAGGATAGAATATGACCCGCAATGTCGATTTAGCTGAAATTGCAAAATTTGATGCCCTTGCTGCCAGTTGGTGGGATATAGAGGGGCAATCCAAACCCTTGCATGAAATCAATCCGTTACGGTTAGATTACATTAAACAACGCTGTGAACTGGCTGGCAAACAAGTTGTTGATATCGGCTGTGGCGGAGGTATCCTGTCTGAATCCTTAGCAAAAAATGGCGCTGAAGTCACCGCTATCGACATGGGTGAATCTGCACTCAATGTGGCAAAATTACATGCACTAGAAACTGGGCTTACCATCAATTACCAGCATACCACTGCTGAAGCGTTCGCAGACCAGTCCCCTGCCCAATTTGATATTGTTACTTGTCTTGAAATGCTTGAGCATGTGCCTGATCCTGATGCGATTATTGCTGCTTGTGCCCGTCTTGTTAAGCCAGGTGGTCATCTATTTTTCTCAACCTTAAACCGCAATCCCAAAGCCTATTTATTAGCCGTAGTCGGTGCGGAATATCTACTTAATATGCTGCCAAAAGGCACCCATGATTATAAAAAATTCATTAAACCTGCTGAATTAGCCGCCAGTTGCCGCCAATCAGGGTTAACTGTATCCGATATCACAGGGTTAAGCTATAACCCGCTCTTTAAACAATACTCCTTGGGCAAAGATGTCTCGGTGAATTATTTAATGCATTGCCAACAGGCATCTGAATGAGCACAATCCATGCAGTATTATTCGATCTCGATGGCACCTTAGTTGATACCGCACCCGATCTTGCCTATGCACTGAACACCGTGATGCAAGAACAGGGATTGTCGCCATTAGCTTATGCCAAGATCCGACCCGTTGCATCCCATGGTGCAGTTGCACTGCTCGCACTCGGTTTTAACATCACACCCACCGATCTAAGCTTTGACCCCCTGCGCCAACGATTGCTCGATATATACGCCGCCAACCTCAGCCGTGAAACACGTCTATTTGAGGGAATGGAAGCTGTCTTGCAACAGCTCGAAACACGTAATATCCCCTGGGGAATTGTTACCAATAAACCTGCTTTTCTCACTGATCCGCTGTGCGAACAGCTGGGCTTAACAGCTCGCACAAATTGCATTGTCAGCGCCGATACCACGCCGCATAGCAAACCCCATCCCGCACCCATGCTGCATGCTTGCAAGCTCATTGGCCATGCTCCTGAAAATTGCCTCTATATTGGTGATGCCGCACGTGATATTGAAGCGGGTAATAACGTTAATATGACCACCTTAATCGCCAGCTGGGGCTATCTTGCCGATGATGACACACCTGAAGATTGGCAAGCCGATGGTATGATTGATCAAGCTAATGAACTTTTAACATGGCTGTAAATAATGCATTAGAGGAAGCCTATGCGCACTGCCAAAGCTTAGCATCATCACATTACGAAAACTTCCCTGTTGCCTCAGTGCTATTGCCCAAACACTTGCGCCGCCCTATCAGCGCCATCTATGCCTTCGCCCGCACCGCCGATGACTTTGCTGATGAAGGAAAGCTAAGCGATGCAGCGCGGCTCAATGCCCTAAATGATTACTCCAAAGCTTTGCAATATATTGCTAAAAATAGAGAGTCGCCCGATAACTCAGCTATTTTTACCGCGCTAACAGACACCATTCAACAACATACTTTAGACATTCGACTACTCGATGATTTGCTCACCGCTTTCAAACAAGATGTCACCCAATCTCACTATCAAACTCACGATGATGTCATTGCCTACTGCCGACATTCCGCCAATCCAGTGGGTCGCCTACTGCTGCAATTACATGGCTACACAGATAACACACGGCTGCAACAATCCGATGCCATCTGCACCGCCCTCCAACTCATCAATTTCTATCAAGATATCCAAGATGATTATCAGCAACGAGACCGCATTTACCTGCCGCAAGAAGACATGGCCAAACATCATATTATAGAAACCGATCTTGCCAAACGCACCACCTCAGCTGAATTTAATGATCTGATGCAGCAGCAATATCAACGTGTGGCGGACTTACTCCACATTGGCATGCCACTCGGCTTGCAGCTTATGGGCAGATTCGGCTGGGAAATCCGCACCACTATCCTCGCCGCCTGCAGCTTATTGCACACACTCAAGCACAGACCAGCCAACCAACAACTAGAACGACCACATTTATCCAAAGCACAACTCGGAAAACTCCTGGTTTTTAGTCTCAGAAAAAAAACTTATTCCCATACATATCAAAATCTTAAATAGACTCGCTGAGTACTTATACTCATAGCGTAGGTATTCACCTCTATTGCCTCTCTATTAATGATGGATATATAGTTAGCATACTCAATATTGAGACTTTAATTTTTTGAGAGGGATTATCATGAAAACACGATCTATTTTTATCTTTACGGCCAGCTTATTATTTAGCACGCTATCTTATGGCATAGATCTGCCAGAAGGTCTGAACCAATCTGACTGGCAGCAGATTCAATCACTGATTCAAGCACAACAATATCAAGCAACAACTGATGAACAAGGTGGCTATCAAGCCACCAATAAGGCACATGGCTGGCAGATCAATTATCAACAAAATGGCCAAACTAGCCTGACCCCCCTAACAGGGGAAGAAAAATACCATATTAATCTACAGCTCATGGCCTTAGGCAATGACACATCACCAGCCTTTTCCGCACCACAAAAAATCATTGCAGATGGCAGCACAGTTTCCTACCAATGGAATGATAATATCACCGAAATTTGGCAAAATAGCGCTTCCCAGCTAGAGCAATGGTTTGAAATACAGCAGAAACCGCTCAGCCAACAAGACCAGCAAACACTGGTGTTGAAAATGCAGCTTAACTCTAACCTTGCGATCAGCCAACAAGGTAATAACCTTAATTTTGATAATAAAATCAGCTATAACAAACTCAAAGTATGGGATACAAATGGCAAAATTCTGCCCGCCTCCATGCTATTTGAGCAAAACCAACTAGCATTAATTATTGATGATAGCCAAGCCACTTATCCCGTTACCATTGATCCCAGCTTCCAACAAGTTGGCTATCTCAAGGCCAATAATACCGGTGCAGACGACCACTTTGGTCATTCTGTTGCTATTTCAGGTAATACCGTCGTTGTCGGCGCGCCAGATGAAGACAGTGATACCACCGGTATTAATGCAGCGGACAATAATGTAGGGGATTCGACAGGTCGCGTTTATGTGTTTGCGCGCTCTGATGGCTTCTTTTTCCCTAATTCCGCTTGGAGTTTACAAGCCTCCCTCAAGAAATCAGGTGCTCAAGATAATGATCTATTTGGCTTTGATGTTGCCATTGATGGTAATACAATTGTTGTCGGCAGCCCTGGCAATGAGCCTTTTGGTAGCGGTCCAGAGTCTGGCGTAGTAACGGTCTTTGTACGTAGCTTCACCCCCTTCCCTACTCTATCGCCAACGTGGACACAGCAAGCTAATATTAGATCAAGTCTTGCAGCATCGTATACCGGTGATAAGTTTGGCAGCTCTGTTGATATTTCAGGTGATAGTATTATTATTGGTGCCCCACAAGAAGACAGTAATGCGATTGATGTTGGCGGCTCACATCTCAATAATAGCCTCAATAATTCTGGGGCTGCTTATGTCTATACCCGTTCTGGTACGACGTGGTCCAGACAAGCCTATCTTAAAGCATCAAACACCAGTGATCTTGACCGGTTTGGTACTGCCGTGGCGATTGATGGTGATCTTGCCGTGGTCGGTGCTAATCAGGCTGATACCTCTGTTTCTCAATCAGGCGCTGCCTATGTGTTTGCACGAACAGGCGCTAGCTGGGGAACCTTTAGTCACACCCCCTTCCTTGAGGCGTCCAATGCCCAAGGGGGGGATTGGTTCGGCTGGTCTGTTGATATTTCAGACACGACGATTATCGTGGGCGCACCAGCAGAAGACAGTGATAGCATGGGGATAGATAGCACCAGCAATAATAGTGCTGACGAAGCAGGGGCTGTCTATATCTTCGATCGCTTCTTACAACCGACCTTACCTCCTGTTAGTCCTTATTATTACTGGTCAGAAACTACTTATATCAAAGCATCTAATACAGATGCTGCTGATTCCTTTGGCTGGTCTGTTGCGCTCTCTGGTGAGATGGCCGTTGTTGGGGCGAGAGATGAAGATAGCTATTCTGTTGCTATTAATGACCGCCCACAAAATAACAGTGCCTCAATCGCAGGCGCTGCCTATACCTTTAGCAGAGATAGCAGTGTTTGGAGCCAGCAAGATTATCTCAAAGCAACCAATTCCGAAGCGGGTGATAGCTTTGGTACTGCAGTCGCCATTGATGCTGAAACAGTTATTGTCGGCGCGAACCTTGAAAATAGTCATGCAACGGGCACCAATAATGGCACCTCTAGCAATACTGCCGTTAACGCTGGTGCAGCCTATGTATTTGATGCCATTTCTGATGCCACCACATTAGGTGATTGTGATGATGATGGTGATGTCGATATTCAAGATGTAATTTGTACGATTAATATCGTGCTTGCTGCACCATAAAAAACGACTTAGATTCACCTAAAATAACAACGCCTCCTTCGTGGAAACGAAGGAGGCGTTGTTATTTACATCTTACTTTATATATATAACATAGATTCTATTCTCCTGCCGCATCCTCCAGACCCTTTAAAAAACCACCTAATGCTTCACCCATTTCTTCAGGCGACATATCTTCTAGCCCTTCCAAACCACCCAAGCCGCCTGTCGCTTCTTCTAGCTGAGATTGCAGGCCCGATAATTGTTGCTGCGCTCTTTCACCTGCAATATTTGATATCACGCCTAATGCAGCCAAAACACCACACACAATCATCGCGGTATTTCGATTTAAACCATGCGCTTCGGTGCTGGCAACAAATAATAAATACATTGCCCACAGCGTACCAATGATAGCGGCATAAGGGATAAAGGACAGCACCGCCATAATCGGCATCAACGCCATAGAATAGGCAATACACCGATATGCCATTTCATAATTATATTCTGAACCCATGAGTTTCCAGATAACGAAAAAAATAGCGGCTGAAATAAAACTCCCAATCACGACAAACAGCGGCATGACTATCAGCATCCCTAACGCGGCAACAATCGGTATGCCCGTTACAATTGATAGTACGCCAAAGATAATACCCGTAATAACCGCCATCACAATGACAAAAATAACCGGCTCGGCATAGCCACCTGATTTTGCCATTTTTTGATAGAAGCCAACCGGATTCTGAATGACCGATATCGCATCGTTAATCACTTTAGCAAGATTAAATGATGGTGTGTTTTCCATAGCGTAAATTCCTCATTGATGAATTAAAAAAATAAATTAAAAAATATTCCTGTCTCAAAAAATTTGAGAATAGCTTAATCATAGCCTATCGCATACAAATAATCTAATTTATGTGTTTATAATCACAGGCATTAATTGGTGATATTATTTTTATAACGGATAGGGTAAACTACTAGAATTGTTGTCGCCTCAAATATTTGACGTAGGATAGTATAATTTGCGAAATCTGTTGTTCCTAATACTCATCACGCTTTCAAACAGTGCCTCTGCTGATTTCTTTGTCAGAGACGGACAAACCTTGGTAGTGCAACCTGGTGGATTAGTATTTGATTATAACTGCCATAGCTTTTTTGTCGAAAGTGGTGGTAGATTAGTAATCGATACTTCAACGGTTCGTGAAGTCAACCTATTTAGCATCGCTGCAGGCGGCACCCTCGAAATAATTAATGCAGGCGCGCTTAATATTGGTAGCTGGGTAAATAATGGTTCCGTTATCGGCGTGCCCACCTTAAGCTTTAATTCCTGCTCCGCGATACACTCTATTAGTGGCTCCGGCGATGCCGATAATGATGGGGTGACTGATGGCGCAGAGCCATGCCTACTCAATATTGACCCTGATAATGACAGTATTCATGCTTTCATAGATCCTGATCACACTTGTACCCTCATTGATCCAAATGTAGCCCCTATTCCTGTCAATAATCCTTTCTTAATATTATGCCTCATCCTCATGTTAGCAGGACTTGGCATGTTCTTCTCGCCCCTCCGAAAAGGCAAATCCTCATGAACATTAAAGCAAATAGTATTCTTTTTCTTTCCGCTCTGTTAATGGCTAGCCCCCTATACGCCCAAGATATGGAAGCCATATTTAATGCGCCTAGCGATGAGTTTCAAATACAACAACCTGCTGGAACATACCGACTCGTTGTTGATGGTAATGGCTTTGTCACCATTAATGATGCTTATACTTTTCCTAATGTTGATGGTGCGCTTAATGAAGTGTTGAAAACTGATGGTGCGGGCACCGTTGTATGGTCTACCTTACTTGATAATGGTGCAGCTTTACCTGCGGCGGGTGGGGTTGGCGATTTGTTTTTCAACACAACAGACAACCAACTCTATGCACATAATGGAACAACTTGGATCAGTGCCATTGGACCAACAGGACCAACCGGTCCCGATGGTGCAGTTGGACCCGCTGGAGCAGATGGCGCTGTTGGACCTATTGGCCCAATCGGTCTACCAGGAACAAATGGTACCAATGGAACTGACGGCGCGGTTGGTGCAGACGGTGATTCCGCCTATGATATTGCTGTGGCAGGAGGCTTTGTCGGTACAGAAGCTGATTGGGTATTAAGCTTAGAGGGTGCCGATGGCACTGATGGTACGGATG
>DBOG01000014.1:0-74404 GCA_002299915.1 Proteobacteria bacterium UBA652
ATGGTGTTGAAAAGGGCAGCCTCACCAAAACGGGTAATATTGCCAGCAGCAGCGCCGGTATCAGAATAGGCGACAACCCCATTCAAGTCAAACACTTTGATGGCATAATAGATGAGGTTAACTTATATCGTACAGCCCTAACGCCAGCCGAAATCACGACATTAAAAGATGGCGACGGCCTCAGTGCATCATGTCCTGCTGAACTTACTGTGCAAGGAGAATGTGACGGCGTTGCTGGAATTGATATCAATGATGCAATTTGTGTTATCAATGAAGTATTAACGCCTTCTACCCCGCCTAAAGGGGAGTGTGATGGCGTGGAAGGGATGGATATTAATGATGTGGTTTGTACGATTAATAAGGTGTTGGCGCCATAATGCTACGCAGGAATACATATAATAGGCTGTTTTAATTGGTAATAATAATTTAGAGTGATCTTTTTTGGCATTTTTCACGATTCATTACACTCTTTTGTTACACTACAAATTAGCCAAGCCTTAAAAGGTAAGGGGCGGCATAATTGAATGTTAATAATATTAATAATATAGAGTGGGAGAAAGGTGATGAGAAAGTTTATGTTAGTTGTTAGTCTGCTAATGGGGTTTGCTTCAACGAGTTATGCCAGCTTACATGATTTAGGCAATGGGATTATATATGATTCGGAGCAAGATATTTCTTGGTCGAAAGATATCAACCCCTTGCTAACCGCTTGTAATGCAGCGGCAGGCAAGGGAAAAGAGATGTGGGATGCTTTTTCTAGTATACACGCGTCGATGAATAGTAGCTTCAGCAGTGGCCGGACACCAGAGCAAATATGTACAGTCGGCGGGGGCGGGCGGCTGAATAAATATGAAGCACTATTATGGGTTGTTATTTTAGATGTTCATGAATATTTAGGGTATAGCGGCTGGCGGATGCCTGTTGCAGATACCGCTTGTGGTGCGGCTTTAGACTGTGATGAACGCAAAGAAAGTGAGCTTGGTCATTTGCATTATACTGCAGCTCCTGATGGATTAGGAAACCAAAACATGATTGCGGGTTGCGGAAATAACATACCGGGTGGGTGTTTTATTGAGAAAGGACCATTTTCCTACACAGGCACCGAGCATTCCTATTGGACGCAGACGAGCGCGCCGCCGGAGTCGGTGCAGGGAGTTACTATTAATCGCACGTGGGTATTTCATATGGGAACAGGGGTTCAGAGTCCTGATCCTAATCATGGGAGCCATTTTGGTGTATGGCCAGTACGTTATGGACTGCTTCCTTTACCCTCTACTGGTGGTGGGGATTGTAATAATGATGGCAATGTTGATATTAATGATGTGATTTGTACGATTAATAAGGTGTTAGCAGGGCCTTAAAGCCAACGCCTGACGGACTGTTGATAGGTTTGATATTGCTCGGCAAATTTTTCTGCGAGGATTGCTTCTTCGGGGATGATTTGCTGGGTGGTAATCAGCCAGATAAACATTGGTAACATGAGAAAGCATGAGAGGCTGCCTAATAATATTCCCCAGCCAATCAACCAACACAGTAGACCGAGATACATGGGGTTTCGGCTGAGGCGATAGAGGCCGGTGGTGACAAGCTGTTTTGATTTTTCAGGATGAATGGGATTAAAACTGGTGTGGGCACGGAAGAATTGAATCAGTGCCGTGGCATCCAGTAAAATGGCTAAGAGGATCGGTAATAAGGCCAGTTTGCGCCAGTGTTCTGGAAATACTGTGATAATGGGGAGATAACGGTTCAGCAGCCACATTAATACACCGATAAGCAACATATAAACGGGGGGTGGAATTTTGAGTTTAACCATCACGCCGTGTTTGGCTGCGTTTACCGCTGACCTGTTTCATCACACTATTTTTCAATAACTGGGTTTGATTCAAGCGGTTTATCCCTAATCGTCTTGCCCATTTTATCGGTGCAATCTCACTACCGAAGAGACGCTTGAAACCATCCATGGTGAACTGCATGAATAAATTATCGGCCTTACGCTGGCGTTGATACTTTTTGAGCGTGTGTAGGCTGCCGATTTGTCTATTGCGCTGATGGGCAGTGATAATTGTATCTGCAAGCGTGGTGGCATCCAGCAAGCCGATATTTACCCCTTGGCCTGCTAAGGGGTGGATAGTGTGAGCGGCATCACCCACCAGGGCAAACCCTGTTTTGACATAATCTTGTGCATGGCTGAGGTGAAGAGGAAAGCTGGTGCGTTGGCTCACTTTTTGAACCACGCCTAGTTGAGATTCAAATGTGACTTCAATCTCATGGCAAAATTCAGCTTCAGGCAGCGCACAGAGCCGCTGGGCTTCATCGGGTGTGGTTGACCAGACGATGGAACATTGATACGGATCAGCCAGTGGTAGAAAGGCAAGTGGGCCTGTTGGCAAAAAGCGCTGCCAAGCGGTGAGTTGGTGGCTTTTTTCGGTGGTGACCGTACAGACAACAGCATGTTGCTGATACGCCCAGCCCTTGCTTTGAATGTCTGCCCAATCTCGCAAAGGTGAACGCGCGCCATCTGCGGCAATGATAAGGTTGGCGGTCAGTGCTTGGCCTTCTTCTAATGTTAGGCTGGGAAGTTCACTTGCAAGATCTAATGCGGTTGGTTTGCTAGGACACAGAAACTTAATATTGGCAGCTTGCTGGCATTGCTGCAATAATACTTGCTGAAGGTGGCGATTCTCAATGATATGACCGAGTGTGGGTTGGCCAATGTCAGCGCTATCAAAATGCACCACATGTCGCGTCGTCTGCCCTGAGCCTGTCGAAGAGGATTCCCATACCTGCATATCACGATAAGTACTGATACGAGTTTGGAACAGTTGCTGCCATGTGCCGAGTTCTCGAAAGAGTGATTCTGAGGCATGGGTGAGTGCGCTAACGCGCACATCAGGCGGGTCACTTTCTGCCAAGGGTTGAGCAGCATAGGCTTCAATCAGTGCAATCGTTAAATCAGAACGTTGGCTAAGTGAGAGTGCAAGTGTCGCACCGACCATGCCACCGCCGACAATAATAATATCGTAGTCTGGTTTCATAGTTTCAGCCCTCGACCAAGCCGCGGTTGTTTTCGGGCTAAGCCCATACTTTTTGCTGCCATCCAGTGTTTTAATGGCGGCAATGCATTGGTGGCAGATAGCGCCGCACCGCGGAGATGGCCCACTATAGGGTTTGATTGGCTGAATAATTGAACCAGACTATTTGTAATGGTGATGACATTATCTTGATCTGCCGTACGCCATTGTGTGTATTCATGCAGGGCACGTGCGCCGCCGCAATCATCCGCATGGTCGTGTAACACTTCAGCTAGCGCGGCAACATCGCGTAATCCAAGGTTAAAGCCTTGCCCTGCAACAGGATGTAATGTGTGGGCGGCATTGCCGATAAGTACAATACGATGTTGCACCGGTTGATCAGATTGCACTAGATGTAGCGGATAACTTTGGCGCGCGCCAACTTGTTTGAGTTCGCCTAGGCGATAACCAAAGCAGCTTTGTAGTTGCACTAAAAAGTCAGCATCATTCAGTGCGAGCAAGGCGATTTCATCTCCTGAATTGACGGTCCACACCAGGCTGCAACGATTATCAGCCATAGGTAAGAGCGCTAATGGGCCTGAATCAGTAAAGCGTTCAAAGGCACGGTTTTGATGGGGGCGTTCGGGGCTAATATTAGCGATAATGGCTGTTTGTTGGTAATCGTGGCTGTGTGTGCTCAAACCTAATTGTTGGCGAACAGTTGAGCGGCCCCCATCGGCAACAACGAGGCATCGTGCAGTTAAGATCTGCTCATTATCAAGCGTGAGACGGACATGGCTATCATATTGTTCCAGCGATTGAATACTGGCAGGGCAATGCAGTGTTAAATTGGCTTGTTGGGCGAGTTGTTGCTGCAATACACTGCCAACGGAACGCGCCAGAATAACCTGCCCTAAAGCAGGCACCTGCTCATCTTTAGCAGACAGTCGTGTGCTACCGAAATGGCCGCGATCTGAGATATGAATAGCTAGGATCGGTGTGCTGTATTGTACCAGCTTAGACCAGATACCAATCGATTCAAAAATACGCTGTGAGCCATAGGAAATCGCAATCGCGCGGTCATCATAGCTAGGTTGCTTATCTGCTGTGTAGGGAACTGCTTCAATTATGGCAATCTTAAGCGGGCTATTTTTTAAGGCACAAGCCAGGCTGGCACCGACCATGCCACCACCTACAATAATCAGATCGTAATCTGTTTTTTTCATGCCATCAGCGCTTCAATCTCATCGACTTCTTTGGGCGCATCCTTAGAGAGTACATCGCAACCGGTTTGAGTGACCAGCACATCATCTTCAATCCGAATCCCCGTAAACTGCCATTGTTTTGCCACCCCTTTGGGATCGCGGATATATAGGCCAGGTTCAACAGTCAGCACCATACCCGGTTCAAGCTGGCGCCAATTATCATTAATTTTATAGTCACCCACATCATGCACATCCATCCCCAACCAATGCCCTGTGCGATGCATATAAAATTTACGATATTTTTCTTGTTTGATTAAGCTGTTTACTTTGCCTTTTAATAAACCAATATCAACTAGCCCTTCGGTTAATACCCGTACAGCCGCCTCATGGGATTGGTTCCAATGATTGCCTGGCTTGACGGCTTCAATTGCCGCTTTTTGCGCAGCGAGCACGATGTTATATAAGGTTTTCTGGCTAGCGGTGAATTTGCCATTCACTGGCAAGGTTCGGGTGATGTCGCCGGCATAATAATCATATTCTGCACCCGCATCGATTAATAGCAAGTCATTGTTTTTAAGTTTTTTATTGTTCTCAATATAATGCAGAATGCAGCCATTTTCACCGCCGCCGACAATGGAAGGATACGCCGCACTTCGGCAATCATGACGCATAAAATCATGGATGATTTCGGCTTCAACTTCATATTCCCATTTACCAACTTGGGTAAATTGCATCGCGCGAATATGCGCCGCAGCAGAAATTTCAGCGGCGCGGCGCATGGCTTTAATTTCAGCGCCGCTTTTGAATAAACGCAGTTCATTTAATACATGATCTAATTCAATGATTTCATTAGGGGAATGCATGCCCTGACGGGAAAATTTACGCAAATTATTCAGCCAGCCAATCATCTGCTGATCAAAGACGGCTTGATTGCCCATGGTGTAATAAACGCGTTCTTTGCCTTCTAATAATCCCGGTAAAATATCATCTAAATCATCAATGGGGTAAGCATCATCTGCACCATAAATATCGCATGCGCCTTGCTGCCCTGCGCGATAACCATCCCAGATTTCTTTCTCTATATTGCGTTCACGACAAAATAAAATGTATTCACCATGTGGCCGCCCGGGGACGATCACTAATACGGATTCTGGTTCAGGGAAACCAGATAGATAGTGAAAATTGCTATCACTACGGTGTGGGAAATCCACATCTCGATTACGTGTTGCCACGGGGGCATTAGGTAATACAGCAATACTATCCGCACCCATCACATCCATAAGGTGGCGACGTCGGCGGGGAAATTCAGCTTTATTCATGTATTAATGCTGCTCGGAAGTGTCGGGATTGACGGGTTGTAGTTCACCATAAAGTAAAAACAGGCCCATTCTTAAATATTCAATCAATTCAAAAAAATAACCTTCCTCGGAATCAGATTGCGCTAATGATTCAGCATCAACTTGGCTAATTTGAATCAGATCAGTTAAATATTCCTGAGCATCAGCGGAAAGATCGGCTTCTTGTGTGAGGCCTGACACACCTAGCCCATACACCAAGCCTTGGCACCAGTCAGAAAGCGCTAAAATACGCGAAGCCAAGGGCGCGTCATCACCAGGCACGTCTATCTGGAAATCAAAATCAAGGCTATTAAGCTGCTGCACGGTATCATCGAATAATGCGCTAAGATCAAGTAAATCTTGTTCATCGAAGGTCATTTCAGGAAATAAACTGTTCGCCCATGCCATCCGATTTGCCTGTGCGTCTACACATAATAAACCGCATAAAGCACCTTGTAATTCAGCTGTGTTCGCTGGGCCATTGGGCGTTGCTTCCTGTGATGGGAAGGGCAAGGGTAAATCGTATTCAGACATTGTGGTAACCTAGACAAGATAAACTGTTATTATGCCAGCTATTGACCGCATTGACAGCACGCGGCTATAGTAATGTGTGATTTTATTAGGAATGAAGAGCGTTGCATGGCAAAAGATGCGATAAAACAACTGGAAAAAAATGTCGAGGAGCTGTTGCGCAGCGCCTATGATCTGCGTGAGGAAAATAAGCTGTTAAAAGCCAAACAAGCGCGTTGGCTAGAAGAGCGCGATACGCTAATCGCCCAGCGACAGCAGGCGCGACAAGGAATTGATTCAATGATAGAACGCCTTAAAGCGGTGGATGATGTGTTATGAGTTCTCCTGTAACCGTACGTATTTTAGGTAAAGAATATCAAGTTGCTTGCCCAGAAGAGGAGCGGGCATCATTGGAAGCATCCGCCTCATTACTAGATGGAAAAATGCGGGAAATCCGAGATGCAGGCAAGATTGTGGGCTTAGATCGCATAGCAGTACTTGCGGCGCTCAACCTTGCTAATGATGTGATTAAATTCAATGGCGCAGAAACAAAAGATAAACAAGATATTGGGCGCCAACTTGAAACCTTGACCGAACGGGTCGCTGTGTTCTTAGAAGAAGAGCGTCAGATCGAAATATAGCGTTACCACGTAAAAGAATAATATTCCCCCTTTCTCAAAATAAGAGCGTATGATTGTAGTTAGTCCCTGCGGTGTGCGTCAGTGGCATTCGTTTCTTGACCCGATAAGCATTTATGCACAGGAACTGATTGGACGTGGGCGAGCAAGCCTATCTTGAATAGGAAGCCCAAAGCGACTAAGAAGTACCGACTTGAACCAAAAGATGGTTCAAGAACACCGTTCACAACGGCACTGTGGGGCATTTATTTTTTATGATGGGACGCTCTCCCTCGGATATTTTTAAAAAGGAATAATTTAATGAAACAAGTAATTCTATTTGTACTCTCCCTGTGTGTAGCATTTTCGACCCCTGCATTCGCAGATGGCCATATGGGTGGCCATGTTAGTGATGAAGTGAAAGAAATGATCGTAGAGGCTGAGAAGGGCGATGCTGAAGCACAATATGACCTTGCCTTAGCCTATGATTTTGGCGATGGTATCGCAGAAGATAAAACAGAAGCTGTCAAGTGGTATATCAAAGCGGCGGAACAAGGGTATGTGGATGCCCAATATAATTTAGCCGTCAGTTATGATGATGGTGAAGGGGTTGAAGTCGATCATGCTGAAGCGGTCAAATGGTATCGCAAGGCTGCCGAGCAAGGCGATATGAAAGCGCAATATAACTTAGCGGTAAGCTATGATGAGGGTGAAGGCATAAAGCAAGATCATGCTAAAGCGGTTGATTGGTATTTAAAAGCGGCTGAGCAAGGCCATGATTCTGCCCAATATAACTTAGGTAGAAGTTATGATACGGGTGAAGGCGTAGACATTGATCACGCGGAAGCGGTGGATTGGTATCGCAAAGCAGCTGAGCAAGGCCATACCTCAGCGGCGTATAATATTGGTGTCAGCTATGATGAAGGTGAAGGTGTCCGCCAAGACCATGAAAAAGCAGTGGAATGGTATCTTGCAGCGGCAAGAGAAGGGCATCCAGAGGCGCAATATAATTTAGCAGTCAGCTATGAAATCGGTGAAGGTGTGCGGAAAAATAAGGAAGAAGCCATCAAATGGTATCGTCGTGCAGCTGAGCAGGGCGATGAAGATGCAGTGGATAAACTGAGAACATTAGAATAATATGACATTTAATAGGGATATAAAAATGAAAAATAGACTTACTTTTTTACTATTAGGCTGCATCTTATTATCAGCGCCTTCATTTGCAGAAGACGATCTAAGCGATCAATTACAAGCGATGATGATGTTGGCAAAACAAGATTATGCCCCCGCACAATATGAATTGGCGAGAGCATATGATTTTGCTGAAGGGGTAGATTTAGATCATGAAGAAGCCGTGAAATGGTATCTTAAAGCTGCCAATCAAGGTCATGCAGAGGCACAATACAACTTAGCCGTCAGTTATGATGAAGGCGAAGGCGTGTCAGTTGATCATGCAGAAGCCGTGGATTGGTATCGTAAATCAGCCGACCAAGGTGATGCAGAAGCACAATATAACTTAGCTGTGAGCTATGATGATGGTGAAGGCGTTAAGGAAAATGACACGGAAGCCTTCAAATGGTACAAGCTATCAGCCGAACAAGGTGATTCTGATGCGGAATATGAGATGGGCATCAGTTATCGTGATGGTGAAGGCGTAAAGCAGGATAAAGATGAAGCCATTAAATGGTTTTTCAGAGCGGCTGCCCAAGGAGACTATGAGGCGGTAGATGAGTTAAAGTCTCTGGATGCTTGGAATTTCTAAATGATAAATAGATCAGGCTTGCTTAGCAGCAGGCCTGATTTGTTGGATCGCAGTTTGGGTTTTTATCGTACATCCTTAAACTAGAGTAATTCCCTTGTGATTTTTATAAATCGGGGATAGAATAGATAGGTAATCCGCCCTAACAAATAACTCTTCTTCAAAGCAAAACACACTAGACATCTTTTTCTTCCTGGTTTGAGATTGTTACAATCTATTAAGTGCCACTTTTAAATCTCCTCTATTTCGGTTCGCTTTTTAAGTCACGATAAAATTTTCATGGGTGCCTTGCTTGATTAGCGTTAAAATAATCTCGGCTTCGAGATATTCATAAGCAAGCAAATATAATTGTGCATTGTGTTTGTACTTAAATACTTGAATACCTGCCAAGTCCCCGACTTTTGTATCACCAACGTCGGGATTTTCAATGATTTTTTTTACAGCGGCATCGAGCCCTACCTTTTCCGCTTTGTGCATTTTTTTAACAGCCCGTTTAAAGCTACCTGACTGCTTAACTATCACCCGAATTTATAATCGGAAACATCACCCGCCTTTACTTCTTCTATACCAACTAAGATACCTTTTATAAAGCCTAGGGGTAGATCGGGGTTTTCATCTGCGATTTTTCCAATTCTAGCCCAATATTCAATTTGTTTGGGTGTGCTTCTGTGTTGTGCTTTTCCATTGATTGAAGCATCACTAACAAGCTCGCTAGAGAGTTTAACTGCTGTAGACATTATAAAATCCTCTTGTTATAGGTTATAACGCCATTGTACACTAAAGGTTTTAATTTGCAACCTTTAGGGGTTTAATTGCCACTCTTTCATTGCTAAATTGTTTTAATTCGGGTCAGCCAGCTTGATTTTAAAAGTTAGCTAGCGAGAGTATTACGCCGTTGGCCGGAGTTTTTCTATCACTTGCTTTGTATCAGGCTGCACACCGCGCCAGATATAAAAGGCTTCAGCAGCTTGCTCTACTAACATGCCTAAACCATCAATGGCTTTGCTGGCATGTTGCTGTTTTGCCCAAGTGATAAAGGCGGTGTCAGTATCACTATACATCATGTCATAACAGACGCCTTGTTTAGCTAAGATAGCAGCAGGCAACGGCGGCACTTCGCCTTGTAAGCTGGCTGCGGTGGCATTGATAATAAGATCAAAACTGTCTTTTAAAGCAGTGAAACCACCGCCTTGAATAGGGCCTAGATGTTCAAATAATTCAGCCAGATGTTGTGCTTTGCTGATGGTGCGATTAGCTACTATAAGTTGGCTTGGCTTGTGTGCCAATAAGGGCTGAATTACGCCACGGGCAGCGCCGCCAGCGCCTAATAATAAGATACGTTTATCCTGTAAATCAATTTGATGGTTGTCAGTCAGATCGCGGCATAAACCAATGCCATCGGTATTATCACCATAAAGTGAACCATCCTGACGGAAAGAGACGGTGTTTACTGCGCCCGCTAAGGTTGCCTGTGGGCTTTTATCTTCAATTTCTTGCCAGATCTGTTCCTTGAATGGCACTGTCACATTGATGCCTTTTAAGCCGTTAGCTGCGAGCTGTTTTAATCCTACTTTCAGCCCATCAAGTGGGATTTCTTTAGCAATATAATCGAGTTGTTGCTGGGTTTGTTTGGCAAATTCTGAATGGATTAAGGGCGATTTGCTGTGCTTAATCGGATTGCCGATCACGGCATAATGGTCAGTCATCGATCCAGCCTGCCACATCCTTAGCAAAATAGGTGAGGATGCCATCGGCACCCGCTCGCTTGAATGCCAATAGGCTTTCCATGACGGTTGCTTTTTCATCTAGCCAACCCTTTTGGGCGGCAGCTTTTAGCATCGCGTATTCACCGCTGACTTGATAAACGAAAGTGGGTTTCTGGAAAGTTATTTTCACACGGTGCACAATATCCAGATAGGGCATGCCGGGTTTGATCATTACCATGTCGGCTCCTTCTTCAATATCAAGCGTGACTTCGTGTAAGGCTTCATCACTATTAGCTGGATCCATCTGATAGGTTGCTTTGCTGGCACCGGCAAGGTTCGCAGCCGAGCCAACCGCATCACGGAAGGGACCATAAAAGCTAGAGGCATATTTGGCGCTATAGGCGAGTATTTTTGTGTTGATATAATCTTGTGCTTCCAGCTGTTGGCGAATCGCGCCAATGCGGCCATCCATCATATCGGAGGGGGCGACAATATCTGCGCCTGCTTCGGCATGGGAAAGGGCTTGTTTGACTAGTATCTCAATAGTTTCATCATTTAGGATATAGCCTTCATCATTAATCAGGCCATCTTGACCGTGGGTGGTGAAAGGATCAAGCGCGACATCGGTGATAATACCCAAATCAGGCAACGTTGCTTTCAGCGCTCGAACAGTAGTTTGTACTAACCCTTCAGGATTAAACGATTCAGCGGCACATTCTGTTTTCAAATCTGCTGAAATAACAGGAAATAAAGCAATGGCGGGGATGCCTAAATCATAGATTGTTTTAGCCTCAACGAGTAATAAATCCAGGCTTAAGCGATCAACACCTGGCATTGATGCGACTGCTTCGCGGCGATTATCGCCTGCTAAGACAAACATTGGATAGATCAGATCGTCTACGCTGAGCTTATTTTCCCGCACCAGTCGGCGGGAAAAATTATCTTTGCGCAATCGACGAGGGCGATGGGCAAGGGATGCATCTTTTACGTGCTTATTTTTCATTCAGATACCAAGCTGTTTGGTGAGATACAATCAAGTTTCAAGCGATAATAATAGCATAAATAAGCGGCGTAATAATATGGACTAAATAGGCTGGTTTACGATAGAATTAGCGGGATTTCATCTGGGGATAGGCGATCGCCTATCCCCAATTTGTATCTATATTTTAGATTTTTATCTGTTTTGGAGGTTTCTGTTGCGTACTAGTGCATTACTCGCGCTTGAAGATGGCACGGTGTATCACGGCGAATCGGTTGGTGCCACTGGGCAATCGGTGGGTGAGGTGGTGTTTAATACATCGATGACAGGCTATCAAGAAATCCTAACGGATCCTTCGTATAGTAATCAAATTGTGACCCTGACTTATCCGCATATCGGTAATGTGGGCGTGAATAAAGAAGATGAAGAGTCGACGAAGATCCATGCAAGCGGTTTAATTATTCGCGAATATTCACCAGTGGTGAGTAATTGGCGCAGTGAAGGCGCATTGGATGCCTATCTTGAGCAACACAATATTATCGGTTTAGCGGGTATTGATACCCGCAGTTTGACCCGTAGATTGCGTGAGAAAGGCGCATTGAGAGGCTGTATCGTTGCGGGTGATAATATTGATGTGGATGCGGCGATTGCAGCTGCACAAGGCTTTGCAGGCCTAAAAGGCATGGATTTAGCGAAAGTTGTGACAACAGAAAAAGCGCATGATTGGACAGAGGGCTGTTGGCATTTATCAGGTGAGTCTCAGGCTATTGCACCTAAATTCCATGTGGTGGCCTATGATTTTGGTGCAAAAAATAATATTTTACGGATGTTAGTAGAGCGTGGCTGTCGCTTAACGGTGGTGCCTGCGCAAACATCGGCGGCAGATGTATTGGCGCTTAATCCAGATGGTGTGTTTTTATCGAATGGACCCGGCGATCCGGAGCCGTGTAGCTATGCGATTGCGGCAATTCAAACGCTATTAGAAAAAAGCGTGCCCATGTTTGGTATTTGTTTGGGTCATCAATTACTGGCCTTGGCGTGTGGTGCACACACATCAAAAATGAAATTTGGCCATCATGGTGCGAATCATCCGGTACAAGATTTAGCCACGAAACGGGTGATGATCACCAGTCAAAATCATGGTTTTGCCGTGGATGAGGAGAGCTTGCCTGCGACATTACGTGCAACGCATCGGTCATTGTTCGATGGTACTTTGCAAGGGATCCACCACACTAGCAAGCCTGCTTTTAGCTTTCAAGGGCACCCAGAAGCCAGTCCGGGTCCGCAAGATGCGGCACCTTTATTTGATTATTTTATAGAACTCCTTGAACAAGCAGGCAATTAAGACTCATGGCAAAACGTACTGACATAAACAGCATTTTGATTTTAGGCGCGGGCCCAATTGTGATTGGGCAAGCTTGCGAATTCGATTATTCTGGCGCACAAGCATGTAAAGCCCTGCGCGAGGAAGGTTTCCGCGTGATTTTGGTAAATTCAAATCCTGCGACGATTATGACCGATCCAAATATGGCGGATGCAACTTATATCGAACCCGTTACCTGGGAAGCGGTGCGTGAAATTATTAAGGTTGAACGCCCTGATGCAGTCTTGCCGACGATGGGGGGGCAAACAGCCTTAAATTGTGCCTTAGATTTAGAGCGCGAAGGGGTGTTGGCAGAATTTGGTGTTGAAATGATTGGCGCCGATAGCGAGGCTATCAATAAAGCGGAAGATCGCGATTTATTCCGCTCTGCGATGAGAAAAATTGGCCTAGATATGCCAAAATCAGCCATTGCCCATACGATGGATGAATCCTTAGGAGCGCAAAAACAATTTGGCTTTCCTGTGATTATTCGGCCTTCATTTACGATGGGCGGCAGTGGTGGCGGGATTGCTTACAATATGGTGGATTTTGTTGATATTTGTCAGCGGGGCTTGTATCTCAGCCCGACCTCGGAATTATTGATTGAAGAATCCATCATTGGTTGGAAAGAATATGAAATGGAGGTGGTGCGGGATCGTAATGATAATTGCATTATTATCTGTTCAATTGAAAATTTTGACCCCATGGGCGTGCATACGGGTGATTCGATTACGGTTGCACCCGCCCAAACACTGACCGATAAAGAATATCAAATCATGCGGAATGCCTCATTGGCGGTGTTGCGTGAGATTGGCGTGGAGACAGGTGGTTCAAATGTACAATTTGCCGTGCAACCTGATACCGGTCGGTTGATCATTATTGAAATGAATCCACGGGTCTCACGTTCATCCGCATTAGCATCGAAAGCAACAGGCTTCCCGATTGCCAAAGTGGCGGCTAAATTGGCAGTGGGCTATACGCTGGATGAGTTGCAAAATGAAATCACGGGCGGCACGACACCGGCTTCATTTGAGCCAAGCATTGATTATGTGGTGACCAAAATTCCACGGTTTACCTTTGAGAAATTCCCGCAAGCCGAAGATCGCTTAAGTACCCAAATGAAATCTGTGGGTGAAGTGATGGCGATTGGCCGGAATTTCCAAGAATCATTACAAAAAGCCTTGCGTGGTTTAGAGACTGATCGTGATGGGCTGACTGAAATTTTGCAGTTAACCGAACCCGATGCGGCTGAAACTTTGCGCCGTGAATTACGGATGCCAGGATCAGATCGGCTGTGGTATGTTGCCGATGCCTTCCGTTATGGATTTGAGTTTGAGGAAGTGCAACGATTAACGCATATTGATCCGTGGTTTTTGATTCAAGTGCAAGATATTGTGACTATCGAACAAGAATTGAAAGGTTATTCATTGGCTGATTTAGATGAAAATGAATTGCGGAGTTTAAAACGCAAAGGGTTTTCAGATTCACGGTTAGCTAAACTACTGCAAAAAACAGAAAAACAAATTCGTGAAAAACGTCATGAATTGAATGTACGCCCTGTGTATAAGCGGGTGGACACCTGTGCGGCTGAGTTTGTGAGTGACACGGCTTATATGTATTCAACTTATGATCAAGAGTGTGAGGCAAATCCAACAGATCGCGATAAAATCATGATCTTAGGCGGTGGCCCAAACCGAATTGGACAAGGGATTGAGTTTGATTATTGTTGTGTGCATGCGGCATTAGCCTTACGTGATGATGGTTTTGAAACCATTATGGTGAATTGTAACCCTGAAACAGTATCAACTGATTACGATACATCGGATCGTTTGTACTTTGAGTCTTTGACCTTAGAAGATGTGTTGGAAATTGTAGCGATTGAACAGCCGAAAGGCGTTATCGTGCAATATGGTGGCCAAACACCATTGAAATTAGCCCGTGCTTTAGAAGCCGCAGGGGTACCGATTATTGGCACTTCGCCTGATGCGATTGATCATGCAGAAGATAGAGAACGTTTCCAGCAAATGGTTGAGAAATTGAATTTATTACAGCCCCCTAATCGACTTGCTTTTTCAGCAGATTCAGCAGCAGCACAAGCCGCAGAAATTGGTTATCCGCTGGTGGTGCGTCCTTCTTATGTGCTCGGTGGCCGCGGCATGGAGATTGTGTATAACGAAGAAGAATTGAACCGTTATATGAAAACTGCGATTTCAGTATCAAATGATTCGCCCGTATTGTTAGATCGCTTTTTAGATGATGCGATTGAGGTGGATGTGGATGTAATTTGTGACGGTAAAGATGTGTTGATTGGCGGCATTATGGAACATATTGAACAAGCTGGTGTGCATTCAGGTGATTCAGCGTGCGCGCTGCCTTCTTATAGCTTAAGCGAAGAAATTCAAGATCGGATGCGTGAGCAAGTGCGTCAAATGGCCTTGGAGTTAGGTGTGAAGGGCTTGATGAATACCCAGTTCGCGATCCAAGGCGATAAAATTTATTTATTAGAGGTGAATCCACGTGCTTCGCGTACCGTGCCGTATGTATCAAAAGCGACAGGTGTGCCTTTGGCGATGGTGGCAGTACGTTGTATGGCTGGGCGTAGCTTAGTGGAACAAGGTGTAACAGAGGAAGTGATTCCTGACTATTATTCTGTGAAAGAAGCGGTATTCCCGTTTATAAAATTCCAAGGGGTGGATCCTATTTTAGGCCCTGAGATGAAATCAACAGGCGAAGTAATGGGAGTAGGGCGAACTTTTGGCGAAGCTTTTGCAAAATCACAATTAGCGGCCAGCGTGGTATTACCAACCAGTGGCACAGCGTTTATCAGTGTGCGTGAAGTGGATAAGGCGAGTGTGGTTGAGATTGCGAAGGAGTTAGTGGCGTTAGGATTTAATCTATTAGCAACTCGTGGCACGCAGCAAATATTAAATGATGCGGGCGTGGCGTGTGAGCATGTGAATAAGGTCGCCGAAGGTCAACCACATATTGTTGATCTGATTAAAAATGACGAAATATCCTTGATTGTGAATACCACGGAAGGCCGCCAGTCGGTGGCCGATTCGCTGGAGATTCGTCGCGGTGCTTTGCAGCATCAAGTGAACTATACAACGACGCTGGCGGCAGCGCGGGCAACATGCCAAGCATTGCGTAGCGAGAATGTATCCTCTGTAAATCGATTGCAAGATTTACATCAAGAATTGGTAGGAAAATAATTATGGCAGATAAAGTCCCTTTAACTTCACGTGGCGCGGATGCAATACGGGTTGAGATCCATCAATTGAAAACAGAAGCGCGCCCTGAAGTGGTGGCGTCGATTGCAGAAGCACGGGCGCATGGCGATTTGAAAGAAAATGCGGAATATCATGCAGCAAAAGAGCAGCAAAGTTTTATTGAAGGACGGATCAAAGAACTCGATGGCATTATTTCAAATGCTCAAGTGATTGATGTGATGTCGTTAAACCAAAATGGTCGAGTGGTATTTGGTGTGACTGTTGACTTGGTGAATGTTGAAACAGATGATGAGGTCACTTATCAGTTAGTCGGCGATTATGAGGCGGATATTACCTTGGGTCGCGTGTCGATTAGCTCACCGATTTCCCGTGCATTGATCGGCAAGGAAGTCGAAGATATTGCTGAGGTACAAGCACCGGGCGGTAAAATCGAGTATGAAGTGCTGGCCGTTAGATACGAAGCCTAATCCGCATTAAATATTGAAGTTTAGAGGGGTATATCTAATGCCTGTTATTGGTGAACGGTTACTGCTGACTTTGTGGATTGGAAGCCTATGGACAGTGGGCTATTTAGTGGTGCCGATGGCATTCGTTTCTTTAGGTGACGTGACGCTGGCGGCGACCTTTGCGGGAAAATTGTTCCGGATTGTGATGTATCTTGGTGTGGCGTGTGGCAGCATTTTACTTATCACGCAGTTTATAACGCGAGGGCGGCATCTATTTCAGTCGTGGCGTGCTTGGCTGCTATTGATAATGTTAATCTGGCTATTTTTATTTGGGTGACACAAGTGCACATCGTTGAGTTGAAACAGCTTGGATGGCAGGAAAATTCCGCCTTGTCAGACATGTTTTCCTTATGGCATAAAGTGAGCCAGGTGATTTATGGTGCGTTGAGTTTACTGGGTTTTATTTTAGTGATTACAATGGATAAGTCAGATGGCAAAAAGTAAATCCAGCCAGAATTGGTTGCAAGAACACTTTAATGATCCTTATGTTAAAAAGGCGCAAAAATCAGGTGTGCGGTCTCGGGCGGTGTTTAAACTAGAAGAGCTAGATAAAAAAGATAAATTAATCAAACCAGGGATGGTAGTGGTTGATTTAGGAGCCGCACCTGGCGGTTGGTCAGATTATGCTTTGCGTCGGGTCGGGGATAAAGGCGTGGTGATTGCATTAGATATATTGCCCATGACACCGCTAACAGCTGTACACTTTATAGAGGGTGATTTCCGCGAGGATGGCCCCCTATCTGAACTGAATACGGTATTGGATGGTCGTAGTATAGACCTTGTATTATCGGATATGGCCCCCAACTTATCAGGAGTGGATGCTATTGATCAGCCGAGCAGTATGTATTTGGTTGAATTGGCATTAGATTTTGCCTTACAGAATTTGAAAAAAGACGGTGTGTTTTTAACCAAGGTATTTCAAGGTGAAGGCTTTGATGCTTTATTAAAAGAGATGCGTTTGCAATTTAACAAGGTGGTTTCTCGTAAACCCGATGCATCACGCCAGCGAAGTCGAGAGATTTATCTGCTGGCCCGTGGCTTAAAATGAAAGAATATTAAAATAAACAGTGTAGTAACAGAGGGTAATATATTTTGAACGAGATGATGAAAAATCTGATTTTATGGGTTGTGGTGGCATTAATATTGATGTCGGTATTCAATAATTTTGCGCCTAAATCAGATGATCCAAAAGAGATTGAATATTCTAATTTCATTAAGAGCTTGCGTGATGGCACCAGTGGCTTTACGGAAGTGGAACTTGATGAGCAAAAGGGAATTATTACCGGTAAATATGCAGATGGTGGTGAATTTACCGTTGATCGGCCGAATGAAGATCCAGAACTCATTAATGATCTTGTGAACAGTGGGGTAGCATTTGATGTAAAACCACGAGAAGGTAAGAATTTATTCGTTGAATTCCTGATTGGATTTGGTCCAATATTGTTATTGATTGGGGTATGGCTTTATTTCATGCGCCAAATGAATGGTGGCGGTGGCGGTAAAAACCCGATGTCATTTGGTAAAAGCAAGGCGCGGATGCTGAGTGAAGATCAGGTGAATGTGACCTTTGATGATGTCGCGGGTGTGGATGAAGCCAAAGAAGAAGTGGGTGAATTAGTGGAGTTCTTGCGAGAGCCTGCTAAATTCCAGAAATTAGGTGGTAAAATTCCGCGTGGTATTTTGATGGTGGGCGCGCCAGGGACAGGTAAAACCTTACTTGCTAAAGCGATTGCAGGCGAAGCAAAAGTACCGTTCTTTACGATTTCAGGTTCTGATTTTGTTGAGATGTTTGTGGGTGTCGGCGCGTCTCGTGTGCGTGATATGTTTGAGCAAGCAAAAAAACATGCACCTTGCATTATCTTTATTGATGAAATCGATGCGGTGGGTCGTCATCGTGGTGCAGGTGTCGGCGGTGGTAATGATGAGCGTGAGCAGACTTTGAACCAGCTATTGGTTGAAATGGATGGGTTTGAAGGTAATGAAGGCGTGATTGTGATTGCAGCAACTAACCGGCCTGATGTGCTTGATCCTGCCTTATTACGACCCGGTCGATTTGATCGTCAAGTGGTAGTGGGCTTGCCTGATATTCGCGGACGCGAGCAAATTTTAGCGGTACATTTACGCAAGGTACCAGCAGCTGAGGATATGGATGTCAGTGTGATCGCACGGGGCACACCTGGCTTCTCAGGTGCCGATTTGGCTAACTTAGTGAACGAAGCGGCCTTATTTGCGGCGCGTACCAATAATCGTTTAGTGTCCATGGAAGATATGGAAAAAGCGAAAGATAAAATCATGATGGGTGCAGAGCGTAAATCCATGGTGATGAGCGAGAAAGAAAAGAAAAATACGGCGTATCATGAGGCTGGGCATGCGATTGTCGGCCGTTTAGTGCCTTCACACGATCCTGTTTATAAGGTGAGCATTATTCCACGCGGTCGTGCCCTTGGCGTTACCATGTTTTTGCCGGAAGAAGATAAATATAGTAATAGCAAAGAAGAGTTAGAAAGTAGCTTGTCTAGTTTATATGGTGGCCGCTTGGCAGAAGAATTGATTTTTGGCAAGGATGCGGTGACAACGGGTGCATCGAATGATATCGAACGGGCGACAAGCCTTGCTCGGAGCATGGTAACGAAATGGGGTTTCTCTGAGAAGTTAGGCCCATTAGCCTACGGTGAAGATGAGGGAGAAGTGTTCTTAGGGCGGTCTATGTCGCAAAGCAATTCAATTTCAGGCGAGACAGCAAAACAGATCGATGAAGAAGTACGAACGTTGATCAGCCGAAACTATGATCGGGCGGAAAAAATCTTAAAAGACAATATCGATAAATTACATGCGATGGCAGATTTATTGATGAAATATGAAACCATTGATAGCGATCAGATTGATGCAATCATGGAAGGGCGCGAGCCTGGTGCCCCAAAAGATTGGTCAGATACACCACCGACAGCGCCAACGGCAACATCGGAAGATGATACGCCCGCAGCGGATGCAGCAGGCGAGCCTGCGTAAGAAACGCATCAAAAATGCAATTAGATTGCGCAGGTAAAATACTCGATCTCACTGAACCACGAGTCATGGGGATCTTAAATGTCACCCCCGATTCATTTTCAGATGGCGGGCAGTTTGTTTCTATAGAAACCGCACTGATGCAGGCGCGCCAAATGGCAGCAGAAGGGGCGGCAATTCTTGATATTGGTGGCGAGTCTACACGGCCAGGTGCGAAGGTTGTACCCGCTGAAGTAGAAATTGCACGGGTAGTGCCTGTTATTGAAGCTATTCATAGAGAATTAGATGTTGCTATTTCAATTGATACGATGAAGCCAGAAGTGATGCGCGCAGCTGTCGCTGCGGGTGCAGGTCTGATTAATGATGTGCAGGCCTTACAGGTCGACGGGGCTTTAGCGGCAGCGGCGGCGCTTGATGTGCCGATTTGCTTGATGCATGCACAAGGTACACCTCAAACTATGCAAGATGATCCACAGTATGATGATGTCGTACAAGAAGTGATCGACTTCTTGTTGGCACGGGTTGCTGCGTGCGAGGCTGCTGATATCGCACGTGATAAACTGATCCTCGATCCCGGTTTTGGATTTGGCAAGCAAGCACAGCATAATCTAAGATTGATGAAACATTTAGCTAATTTGGTGGGACAAGGCTTACCCGTGTTGGTTGGCGTGTCTCGTAAATCGATGATTGGTAAATTATTGAAGGTGAGCACGGCAGAACGTTTATCTGCCAGCTTGTCGCTAGCGACCTTGGCGGTGTGGCAGGGTGCAAAATTGATCCGTAGCCATGATGTCAAAGAAACGGTGCAAGCGATTGCGATGTGCCACCATGTGATGCAGGTGAATGACGGATGATGAAACAAAAACACTATTTTGGTACGGACGGCATTCGCGGCTTAGTGGGTGAAGGCAATATTACCCCAGAATTTGCCTTAAAACTAGGTTGGGCGGCAGGTAAGGTGCTGGCAAACAGTGAACATAGCAAAGTTGTTATTGGTAAAGACACTCGGATCTCGGGCTATATGTTTGAATCAGCATTGGAAGCGGGTTTATCTGCGGCGGGGGTTGATGTGTTATTACTGGGCCCGATGCCCACTCCTGCGATTGCCTATTTAACCCGCACCTTACATGCACAAGCAGGTATTGTCATCAGTGCCTCGCACAATTCATTTCAAGATAATGGCTTCAAATTCTTTTCCAGCCAAGGCACAAAATTATCAGATGACGTTGAGTTTGCCATTGAAGATTTACTTGATCATCCAATAAAAACAGCTGAGCCTGCGATGCTTGGGAAAGCCAGTCGGGTATCAGACGCAGCGGGTAGGTATATTGAATTTTGTAAAAGCTCAGTGGGTAGGCAAACTGATTTATCGGGAATGAAAATAGTATTAGATTGCGCGCATGGTGCTGGCTATCATGTCGGCCCACAGGTCTTCACCGAATTAGGGGCGACGGTGGCCACGATTGGTGCAGAGCCAGATGGTTTAAATATTAATCAAGGTTTTGGGGCAACGGCCACAGAAGCCCTACAAGCCGCTGTACTGACTGAACAGGCGGATGTCGGTATTGCGTTAGATGGTGATGCTGATCGCTTGATTATGGTCGATCACCGTGGTGAGGTAGTGGATGGAGATGAACTTGTTTGCATGATTGCCCGTAGCCAACAACGGCAAGGTACAGGGAAAGATTCTGTTGTCGGCACGCTAATGACTAATTTAGGCGTTGAGCATGCTTTACAGCAGCAGGGTATTACACTGCATAGAGCCAATGTGGGTGACCGCTATGTGCTTGAGATGATGAAAAAAACAGACAGCATCTTAGGCGGAGAATCGTCAGGTCATATTATCTGTTTAGACCAAACAACCACCGGTGATGCGATTATTGCCGCATTGCAAGTGTTAGTTGAAATGCAGCAAATAGGTAGCAGCCTTAATACACTGCGGAGTGGCGTCACTAAATATCCACAGAAATTAATTAATGTACGGATACAACAGCAGATTGATTTAGCGAAAAATGATCAGATTATGAACGCAGTAAAGCAGGCAGAAACACAATTGGCGGATGCCGGGCGTGTGTTATTACGTGCATCGGGCACCGAGCCTGTGATTCGGGTGATGGTAGAAGGGCAAGATGCTTTATTGGTGGATAAATTAGCCAATGAATTGGCGGCAGTGATTCAAGAAAATGTATAAGATCGATTGTAGATTATCAAAGCAGAGGTGGGTTTGTGCGTAAGCCAATGGTAGCAGGAAATTGGAAGATGAATGGTAACTTTGTCAGTAATGAAAAATTACTGGCAGGCTTAGCTGTACAAGCAGAAAAACTAACCGATCTTGATGTCGCTGTGTTCCCGCCAGCAGTCTATCTACAACAAGTAAAAGAAGCGCTACGGGATACAGGAATCGATTGGGGCACTCAAAACTTATCGCAATTTGATCAAGGTGCGTATACGGGTGAACTATCAGCAGTCATGCTGAAAGATTTTGCGTGCCGTTATGTCTTGATTGGTCATTCAGAACGCCGCTGCTTATATGCCGAACTCGATTTAGATCAGCATGTACTAGATAAAATATGCGGTGAAAAGTATAGCATGGCACTCAATACGGGACTTTCGCCTATTTTATGTATTGGTGAAAGTCTTGCAGAATATGAAGCGGGTCAAACCGAAGAAATTATTGCGCAATTATTGGATATTGTTATCGCAGAACAAGGTGTAAAGGCTTTATCTAAAGCGGTGCTCGCTTATGAACCCGTCTGGGCGATTGGCACAGGTAAAACGGCAACGCCTGAGTGGGCGCAGTCTGTACACGAATTTATGCGCAAGCGTATTGCAAAACATGATGAAGAAACAGCTGCGGGCATACAAATCCTTTACGGCGGCAGCGTAAAAGGGGATAATGCGACACCGTTATTTTCTATGGCAGATATTGATGGTGGGCTGATCGGGGGTGCGTCACTTGATGCAGATGAGTTCATTGATATTTGTTTGGCAGCGCTCTAGAGTATATTTTTGGAAGAGGTTTTTTAGATGAACATGATTTTATTAGTGGCACACATTGCTATCGCAGTGATGTTAGTCGGTTTGATTTTAATCCAGCATGGTAAAGGTGCTGATGCAGGTGCCGCAGCACTTGGTGGTGGAGGCGGTGGCGCAGGTGGTGGTTCAGGTTCAGTATTTGGTAGCCAAGGTTCGGCTTCATTTCTAAGTCGCAGCAGCGCGATTCTAGCCGCTTTATTTTTCTGCACCAGCCTAACACTCGCTTATTATTCAGGTAATAATCGTGGCGAATCGGCGGTGAGCGTAACAGAACCTGCTGCAGCAGCCGTTATTGAAGAAGTTGCCCCCGAGGTAATACCCTCAGATCTACCTGAATAAAAAACATGCCGACGTGGTGAAATTGGTAGACACGCCATCTTGAGGGGGTGGTGGCTTAGGCTGTGGCGGTTCGACTCCGCCCGTCGGCACCAAAAAAATATAAAGCCCGCTTATGTAGCGGGCTTTTTTGTGCCTAAGTTCTCCCTTGTAGCTGCGGTAAAATTGATTCATTTTCTAACGTTGAGGTATCAGAGGTGATTTCCTCGCCTTTGGCGATGGTGCGGAGTAGGCGGCGCATGATTTTCCCCGAACGCGTTTTAGGCAAATTATCCGCATAGCGAATTTCATCGGGTTTGGCGATGGCACCAATTTGCTCGCCAACCCAAGCACGTAGGGTTTGCGTGAGTTCATCGTCAATGCCGCCAGTAGGGCGTTCACCTTTTAATACGACATAGGCAAACACAGATTCACCCTTGATATCATGGGGTTTGCCGACAATAGCTGCTTCTGCAACCAGTGGGTTGGCGACTAAGGCAGATTCTATTTCCATGGTGCCAAGCCGATGGCCTGATACATTGAGTACATCATCAATTCGGCCCATGATCCAGAAAAAACCATCTTCATCTCGCCGTGCACTATCGCCGGCAAGATAATATTTACCGTCAAAGTAGGGCCAATAACTATCTTGATAGCGCTGGTCATCTCCCCATACGGTTTGGAGCATAGAGGGCCAAGGTTGACGGATCACGAGATAACCGCCTTCATTAGCGGTGGTGATTTCTTCACCTTCTTGATTGACGATAGCGGCATCAATACCAGGTAAGGCACGGGTGCAAGAGCCAGGTTTGGTGGTGGTTGCGCCTGGAACTGGGGCAATCATATGGGCGCCTGTTTCGGTTTGCCACCAAGTGTCTACGATAGGGCAACGTTCGCCACCGATCACTTTGTGATACCAGATCCAGGCTTCGGGGTTAATGGGTTCGCCGACGGTGCCGAGTAAACGTAATTTGGAGAGATCGTGTTTGTTGGGGAAATCATCACCTTGTTTGATCAATGCTCGAATGGCGGTGGGCGCGGTATAGAAAATAGTGACGCTATGGCGTTCACACATCTCCCAGAACCGACCAGCATCAGGATAGGTGGGTACACCTTCGAATATGACAATCGTTGCTCCTGTCGCCAGTGGGCCATAAGCCACATAACTATGCCCTGTGATCCAACCGACATCAGCCGTACACCAAAATACATCGGTATCTTGAATATCGAATACCCAGCGCATAGTAGTAATCGCATTAAGCAAATAACCACCAGAAGAATGTTGGATCCCTTTGGGTTTGCCGGTTGAGCCAGAGGTGTAGAGTAAGAATAAGGGATGTGTCGCATCAACCCAAACAGGTTCACAGACGTGGCTTTGGCCTTCTACAGCATCCTGCCACCAAATATCGCGCCCAGCTTGCATACTAATATTATGCCCTGTACGTTTGAATACAATCACAGATTCAATACTTTTGCAGCCTGATTCAAGCGCACTGTCCGTCGTGGCTTTCAGCTCAACAACCCGGCCTCCACGATGTCCGCCATCTGCGGTGATCACCATTTTTGCACGGGTATCTTCAATCCGATCTTTTAATGACGAGGCAGAGAATCCGCCAAACACCACAGAATGAATCGCGCCAATTCGGGCGCAGGCTTGCATCGCAACCACGGCTTCGGCAATCATCGGCATATAGATGATAACGCGGTCGCCTTGGGCAATCCCTTGGGCGGTTAAAGCGTTGGCAAAGGCGCAGACGCGGCTATGGAGTTCGCGATAAGTAATATGTGCTACATCACCGGCATCACCTTCAAAAATAATGGCTGTTTTATCAGCATGTTTTTCAAGTTGGCGATCTAAGCAGTTATAAGACACATTGAGTTTGCCGTCGGGAAACCAGCGATAGAAAGGCGCATTGCTATCATCTAATGTTTGGGTAAATGGGGTTTGCCAATCAATCTCACTGCGGGCCTGATTAGCCCAAAAACCAATATTGTCTTTTTCTGCCGCGGCATATAAATCGGCTAATTTATCCGCAGATAGGCTGGCTGTTTTTAGAAAAGCAGGGCTGGGTGGAAATTGGCGATCTTCATGCAAGGTTGATTGGATATTATTTTCAGACATAGTAGAGCCTTCAATGTGTATGTTTTTTCAATAAGGTGAAATAACCACCCTAAAATAATATAGGGTGGTCATTTTTAATTTGGCTTAGAAGAATCCTAGTGGGCTAGTGCTATAGCTAACTAAGAGGTTTTTAGTTTGTTGGTAATGATCGAGCATCATTTTATGGGTTTCACGACCAATTCCTGATTTTTTGTAGCCACCGAATGCGGCATGGGCCGGATAGAGGTGATAGCAGTTTGTCCAGACGCGGCCTGCTTGAATGCCGCGACCCATGCGATAGGCAAGATTCATATCACGGGTCCATAATCCTGCCCCTAAACCAAACTCAGTATCATTAGCAATCGCTAAGGCTTCGGCCTCGTCTTTAAAAGTGGCAACAGACACGACTGGGCCAAAAATTTCTTCTTGGAACACACGCATATTATTAGTGCCTTTTAATAGCGTGGGTTCGATATAGTAGCCGCTGTCAAATTCACTGCCGACTTGTGCCACTTTCCCACCTAATAGTAATTCGGCCCCTTCTGCTTTACCGATATCCATATAGCTGAGGATTTTGTCGAATTGATCTTTTGATGCTTGTGCGCCGACCATGGTTTCCGTGTCCAATGGATTGCCGCGAATGATTTTTTTAGACCGGTCGATAACAATGCTGATGAACTCATCATAAATGCTTTCTTGAATTAACGCACGAGAAGGGCAGGTACACACCTCACCTTGGTTGAAGAACGCGAGTACAGCGCCTTCTGCGGCTTTGCTGATATAGTCATCTTCTTGATTCATAATATCTTCAAAGAAGATATTGGGTGATTTACCGCCTAACTCAACGGTTGATGGGATTAAACTTTCAGCGGCGCGTTTTAAAATATGTTGGCCGACAGGGGTAGACCCGGTGAAAGCAATTTTAGCGATGCGGGAGCTGCTAGCTAATGCTTCGCCTGCTTCTTTACCATAGCCATTAACGATATTAAGCACGCCTGGTGGAATTAAATCACCAATCACTTCCATTAATTTTAAGATGGAAACAGGCGTTTGCTCTGCCGGTTTCATTACAATGCAGTTACCCGTTACTAATGCAGGTGCTAGTTTCCAAGCGGCCATTAACAGCGGGAAATTCCACGGGATAATTTGACCGACCACACCTAGTGGCTCATGGAATTGATACGATACAGTAGTTTCATCAATCTCTCCCATGGTGCCTTCTTGGGCGCGCATACAACCGGCATAATAACGGAAATGATCAACGCATAATGGTACGTCTGCATTGAGCGTTTCACGAACAGCTTTACCGTTATCCCAAGTTTCAGCAACAGCCAGCATTTCAAGATTCGCTTCAATCCGATCGGCAATTTTGAGCAAGATATTTGAGCGTTCGGTGACCGATGTTTTCGCCCAAGCGTCTTTTGCGGCATGGGCAGCATCTAAGGCGAGGTTGACATCTTCTTCAGTTGAGCGCGGGATCTCGCAAAAACCTTCACCTGTAACCGGTGAGACATTACTAAAGTAATCTCCTTTAACAGGCGCGATCCAATCACCATTTATATAGTTACCATAACGTTCTTTGAATGAAACAACTGCGCCATCTGTACCTGGTTGTGCGTAAATCATAAATTTTACTCGCTATTTATTAAAGGGATAAAAGCTTAATCATAAACCTGTTAAAGACAAATGTACTTGACTGAGAATCCTAAAAACTTGACTATCATTCCCGAATGGCGCGAGAATTGAATTTATGATTTATAAAACCTCTCTAGCGTAACAGATGCAACAGGCATTACTACCACTGTCAAAAAGACGCGAAAAGCGTCAATTATTGGTTGAAAACAAAGTGTCTTTTCAGGGACCAGAATCGATATTGAGTGTGTATGATACGTATCGCGCTGCTTCTCGGGTGGGGTTGGATGCGGAACAGTTACTTTATTGTGGCATGGTCAAAGGTCGGAAGATTATGCATGATCTCCACCAAGAACAAGGGCAAGTATTTTTGCCGCATGAATCGTATGTGATGCCGCCGGGTGAATATGTTGAAATTGATTTTCCAGAGGCCAATGAAAAACGCCCAACAACCTGTTTGACTATTGAAATTCCTAAAGATCGGATTGAGTTTTTATCGGAGAGGATGCGGGATATCACTAGGCTAGATACGCTGGAACATGACTGGCAATATCAGCCGCATGTGATCCATACGCATCACACAGGAGAAACCCAGCAATTATTAGAGCGGCTGGTGACCTTGTTTACTAATAATGTGCCCGATAAGGAGATATTGGTTGATTTAGGGGTGACGGAACTTATCATTCGTATGCTCAGGCAGCAGGGGCGAGACGTGTTATTAAATGCGTGTCGTTATACTCCTGATACTAATGGTGTGGTGGCCGTATTGGCATTGATAACACAAAATATCTCACAACCGCTCGATATTGATATGTTATGTAAAAAATCCTGTATGAGCCGAAGTAAATTGTATGTCGAGTTTAAGAAACAGCTAGGGTGTTCTCCTGGTGAATATCAGCAACAATCTCGGTTAAAAATTGCAGCGGCAGCGATTCAGAATGGCACATCCGTAACGGAGGCTTGTTATCGTGTTGGATTTAACGATTTAAGCCATTTTAGCCGTCGATTTACGCAACGCTATGGTTGTGTACCCAGCCGATATCATTCTACTAAATAGGCATAAAAAAGCCCAAGCGACTTAAAAGTAACTTGGGCTTTTGTTTTGAGCTGGTTTAGTGTCTAGCCAGGTTGTGGTTGGAATAAAGCTAGTTTTTGCACTAACCCTTCTACAACAGGCTTAATAACTGGGCCAACACCTGGGATAGCATCAAGCTTGCTTAGTAATGCTTGAAGTTGAGGCAAGCCATCAGAAACAATTTTCATGATCGGCTCTTGCGCAGCTGCAGGCAGTTTATTTAACATGCCCGCTAGATTACCTAGTTCACTTGTTGCTGATGTGAGTTGTGGTAATGCTGCTTCAGCAGAGGCAACATCAGTGATGCTACCAAGAGAGCTCATAAGGCCGCCCATTACGCTTGTTACATCCTTGCCAAGACTAACACCATTAACAGCACCAGCGGCAGAACTTGCCACATCACCCATCGTGTCTCTAGCAGAATCAACAGTACTCCCCATTGTATCTCTTGCAGAATCGACTGTTTCACCAACTGTATTTCGTGCTGATTCAGCGAGGTTATCTACATCGCCTTTGAAAAACATATTATAAGCAAACCATAAAGCAGCCGCGAGTAATGCAAGCGGTATCAGTTTACCTAAGAATGATTTTCCTTCACGCGCAACTTGTTGCGGTGCACCAGTTACATTTGAAGATAAGTGTTGAGAGAATCCAGTTGGCATTGCCGCAGTAATATTATCTTTTTGGCCATTTAGCATACCCATCAAGCTACCAACATTTAAACCACCGCCACCACCGCCGAGCAATTTGCGTTTAATAACACCAAAAACAATCGGTGCGAGCAAGCCTAATAATGATTTAACAGGGCCCTTACCAGCGCCACTAAACCCAGCGACGGCACCCACTAGATTACCTAGACCACTACCATTACTACCCAGCAATGAGCCTAAAACATTTACCCCTGCGCTCATCATACTGCTTTGGCCACTGCCACCCAGTAAGCCGCCTAAGTTATCCAGGATGCTATCATCTTGATCGCTAATAGCGCCGAGCATGGCTTCGGCACCTGAATTAGATGCGCCAGCTCCCATTAGACCACTTAATAGGCCTGGTAATGCGCTGCTAATTGCGGAACTGTTTTGGGTGGAATCCCCGCCTAAAACCCCTCCTAGCTGGCTCATTACTTGTTCACTAAGTTGATCTTTAACAAGGTCAATTAAATTAAAACTCATCGTCATACTCCTCAATTTGTATGTTTAGTGTTTCCAGACTGAAAATGACTGGAATATAGTTAGCATAACGTAAATTTAGATGTAATGTAATAAAACCGCCACTACGCTGTGAAAAATTTAGAGAGTGAAGAGAGCGGTAAGATTATTTAGGAGGATAATGATCGAGGATATGAAAAAATATGCAAAGATATAATTCAGTAATGAGTGATGAAAGAAGTCAAGCAATACGTGACGAACGCTATTTCGCTTTGCCTATCGCCCAAGCGAAACAAGAAATCATGGATAAACAGCCTGACCATGCCAAGAAATATGTAGCGCCATTGAATGCTTATATACTAAACCACCCAAGGCGATTTTCATTGGCGAAAGAAGTGGCGGACATCGAGGGATCTGCCAATTATCTGGCGCTCGCGCTTGAACAAACTGCACATGTCTCAGGTCAGGTAGATTTATCGGCAGTAAAAATAATTATGATGGAATATTATGCTGACGAGGGGCAGTTACCCAGAACAAAAACGGCGGTTATTGGCTTACTAAATGAGCGCCTAGGCCGTCGATTATTCAATCGTTATGAATTGCTTGAGTATGAAGGTAATGATATGGGGTTTTCTATCATTTTTCGGAATATTGAACAAAACAAGAAAGTGGCACTTGAAGCGAATATTTGAACGAGAATTTTATTTGTCTTATCGCCTATTAGTATAGCAATTAAAAGGGTCTAAAATAAATCGAATTTTAGTGCGGAGCGTGCTGGATTGGTTTATAATTAGTCCAACTTATACCTTATTATAAGAAGATAGCGTCATATGCTGGAGAGTTACCTACCTATCCTATTATTCATTCTGCTGGGAATCGGCTTTGGAGTTGGCCCGCTATTAGCAGGATTCGTTTTGGGCGCCCATCGTCCTGACGCTGAGAAAAGCTCTACTTATGAATGTGGATTTGAGCCGTTTGAAGATGCACATATGAAGTTTGATGTGCGCTATTATTTGGTGGCTATCCTATTTATTATTTTTGATTTAGAAATCGCTTTTTTATTCCCCTGGGCCGTCGTGCTTGATGAAATTGGCATATTCGGCTTGCTGGCGATGTTTTTATTTCTTGCCATTTTGGTGGTGGGTTTCGTTTATGAATGGATGAAAGGCGCATTGGAATGGGAATAGAAGGGGTATTAGAAGAAGGGATCGTCACCACTTCTGCAGATAAATTAATTAATTGGGCGCGAACAGGATCGCTGTGACCAATGACCTTTGGTTTGGCATGTTGTGCTGTGGAGATGATGCAAGCAGGAGCGTCACGCTATGATTTAGATCGCTTTGGAGTGGTGTTTCGGCCGAGTCCGCGGCAATCTGATGTGATGATCGTAGCGGGCACATTGGTGAATAAAATGGCACCTGCGTTGCGTAAGGTGTATGACCAAATGTCAGAGCCGCGCTGGGTGATCTCGATGGGGTCTTGTGCTAATGGTGGTGGCTATTATCATTATTCTTATGCCGTGGTGAGGGGATGTGATCGGATTGTGCCGGTTGATATTTATGTGCCGGGTTGCCCGCCGACTGCCGAAGCCTTGCTGTATGGCATTATCCAGTTACAAAATAAAATAAAACGCACGCATACGATTGCACGTCAGCCTTCTCAAATGGAGGAAGCTTAACGCCGCATGGAAACGCTTCAGGAGAAATTACTCAGCCATTTTAAATCAACAGGGAAAATATGTGAGTTGGTGCATGATGAGTTAACCATGCAAGTGCCAGCAGAAAGTGTGGTGGAAGTGTGTACGCAACTGCGGGATGAATTTGGCTTTGAGCAGTTAATAGACCTTTGCGGTGTGGATTATTCGGAATATGGCGGTGCTGCTTGGTCAACTAAAGACACCGGTTTTAGTCGCGCAGTAAACACATCGGATAACACCTTACGAGAAGAATCAGGCCAGCGTTTTGGGGTGGTGTATCACTTGTTATCGATTAGCGAGAACCAACGTGTTCGGGTTAAAATTCGCTTAGATGCTGAGGCGCCTGTCGTTGATAGCGTGGTGCCCGTATGGGCATCGGCAGATTGGTTTGAGCGCGAGGCATTCGATTTATTTGGCATCCTATTTAATGGCCATCAAGATTTACGCCGTATCCTGACAGACTATGGCTTTATCGGCCATCCGTTCCGCAAAGATTTCCCGATCAGTGGCCATGTTGAAATGCGCTACGATCCTGAGAAGAAACGGGTGGTGTATGAACCTGTTCAGATTGAACCTAGAACATTGGTTCCCCGTGTTATTCGAGATGATAACCGCTATCATGTCGAACCCTCGAAAAGAAGGTTGCGTAATGGCTGAAATTCAAAACTATACCTTAAATTTTGGGCCACAACATCCTGCGGCGCATGGTGTATTGCGGTTAATCCTTGAGATGGAAGGTGAGGTGATTCAACGTGCGGATCCGCATATTGGGTTATTGCATCATGGCACGGAGAAATTAGCAGAAACCAAACCCTATAATCAAAGCATTGGCTATATGGATCGGCTCGATTATGTGTCGATGATGTGTAATGAGCACGCCTATGTGAAGGCGATTGAGACCATGCTGGGGGTAGATGTGCCTGAACGGGCACAATATATTCGGGTGATGTTTGATGAGATCACGCGGATCTTAAATCATTTGATGTGGTTGGGTGCGCATGGGTTAGATATCGGCGCGATGACGATATTTTTGTATTGTTTCCGTGAGCGTGAAGATCTGATGGATTGTTATGAGGCCGTATCGGGCGCACGTTTGCATGCAACCTATTATCGCCCAGGTGGTGTGTATCGCGATTTACCCGATAGTATGCCGCGCTATGAAGCCTCGAAATGGCATAGCGAAGAAGAAGTGAAAAAGAAAAACACCAACCGTGAAGGCAGCTTATTAGACTTCATTGCCGATTTTACCGATCGCTTCCCTGGGTGTGTCGACGAATATGAAACCTTATTGACGGATAACCGTATTTGGAAACAGCGTACGGTGGGGATTGGTGTGGTTTCTCCAGAGCGCGCCCTGCAATTAGGGTTTACGGGACCAATGTTGCGCGGATCGGGTATTGCGTGGGATTTACGCAAAAAACAGCCTTATGCTGTTTATGACAAGATGAAATTTGATATTCCAGTTGGGGTAGAAGGCGATTGCTATGATCGTTATTTAGTACGCGTGGAAGAAATGCGGCAATCGAATGAGATTGTTAAACAATGTGTGGCTTGGTTGAAAGACAATCCGGGCGATGTGATGTCGAATGATTTGAAAGTGTCGCCACCGCCCCGCACAGAAATGAAAACAAGCATGGAAGGCTTGATTCATCACTTCAAACATTTCACTGAAGGCTATTGTGTGCCAGAAGGTGAAATTTATTCTGCTGTCGAACATCCTAAAGGCGAATTTGGCATTTATATGGTGTCGGATGGGGCGAACAAGCCTTATCGGGTAAAAATTCGTGCGCCGGGATTTGTACATTTATCGGCGATGGATGAAATGATTAAGGGACATATGTTGGCGGATGTGGTTGCGGTGATTGGTACGATGGATATTGTGTTTGGTGAGGTGGATAGATAATGCAACTCACAGGCTCACGCGACGAATTATTCAGTGCTGACATCCGTACACAAATCGCGGTGTGGCTGGCGAAATACCCAGAAAATCAAAGTCAATCTGCCTTGATCCCTGCATTACATATTGTGCAAGATGCGAGTGGTGGTTGGTTGAGTGAGGCAACGCTTGATGCGGTGGCAGTGTATTTGGATCTGCCCAAAATCGCCGTGTATGAAGTGGCAACATTCTATGGCATGTTTGAGCTTTCGCCTGTTGGCAAACATAAAATTAATGTGTGTACGAATATTTCTTGTCAACTTAATGGCTCAGATAAAGTAGTAGCACAATTAACAGAAAAATTAGGCGTTGGGCTAGGCGAAACAACGGCGGATGGCAATATTACGCTGAAAGAAGTGGAATGTATGGGGGCTTGTTGTGGTGCACCTATGTTGGAAGTGAACCGTGATTATCATGAGTTTTTGACGCCTGCAAAGATTGATGAAATTCTAGCGGGGCTAAAATAAAATGGCATTAGATTTAGTCTGTTTCCGCACCCGGCACGCTTGAATCCTATTTGAGTGTGGGCGGTTATAAGCAATTAGAACGGGTGTTGAAAGACGGCATTTCTTCAGATGATATTATCGAAGAATTAAAAGATTCTGCTTTGCGCGGCCGGGGTGGAGCAGGGTTTCCGACAGGCTTGAAATGGAGCTTTATGCCGCGACGGATGCCAGGCTCAAAATATATTGTGTGTAATTCGGATGAAGGCGAGCCGGGCACATGTAAGGATCGAGATATTCTGCGATTTAACCCGCATCAATTGATCGAAGGCATGATTATCGCGGGGTATACGATTGGCGCACAATCGGGCTATAACTATATCCGTGGTGAGTTTTATGAGCCGATTGATCGGTTTGAGGCGGCCTTAAAAGAAGCGTATGAAGCGGGTTATTTAGGTAAAGAGATATTCGGCAGTAAATTTAGTTTTGATTTATATACACAAATGGGCGCGGGTGCCTATATTTGTGGTGAGGAAACGGCATTATTAGAATCTTTAGAAGGTAAAAAAGGCCAGCCACGTTATAAACCGCCTTTCCCTGCTGGTTTTGGCTTATATGGTAGGCCGACCACGATTAATAATACGGAAACTTTGGCATCTGTCCCTGTGATCCTTGAAAAAGGGGGGGATTGGTTCCATGAAATTGGTACGCCAAATAATGGTGGGCCTAAAATATTCAGTGTGTCGGGTCATGTCAATAATCCGGGTAATTTTGAAGTGCCGATGGGGATGCCTTTTTCAGAATTATTAGCGCTTGCTGGTGGGATGAAAGATGGCAATAAAATTAAGACGGTGATTCCGGGCGGTTCATCGACGCCTATTATTCCAGGCGAAGAGATGATGGATGTGCCGCTGAGTTATGACGGCATTAGTAAGGCGGGTTCGATGTTGGGCGCCGGATCTGTGATCGTAATGGATGAAACGACCTGCATGGTGCGTGCTCTGGAACGGATTGCTGAATTTTATTATGAAGAATCTTGTGGTCAATGCACGCCTTGCCGCGAGGGAACTGGCTGGTTATATCGCGTGGTAAAACGAATTGAGCATGGCGAGGGCAAACAGGAAGATTTAGATAAACTGGTGGATGTCGCCCATAATATTGATGGTAATACGATTTGCGCTTTAGGCGATGCGGCGGCTGCGCCTGTGATTAGTTTTATCAAGCATTTCCGTGAAGAATTTCAATATCATATCGATCATGGTCGCTGCATGTGTGGTGATACTGCAATCCCTGAAATGGGGGAGGCACAGCATGGTTAAGATTGAAATTGATGGCATGCCGATGACTGCCGATCCGTCGAAGATGATTATTCAAGTGGCGGATGAAGCAGGGATTGATATCCCCCGTTTTTGTTACCACAAGAATCTCTCGATCGCGGCAAATTGTCGGATGTGTTTGGTGGAAGTGGATCAATCTCGTAAAGCTTTACCCGCTTGCGCCACACCAGTAACCGAAGGGATGAAAGTATTTACCCTCTCTAAGCGCGCAATAGCGGCACAACGTGGGGTGATGGAATTTTTATTGATTAACCATCCCTTAGATTGCCCGATTTGTGATCAGGGTGGTGAATGTGAATTACAGGATCTGTCCATCGGTTATGGTGGCGATGTGAGCCGATTCACTGAAGGTAAACGGGTGGTGAAAGATAAGGAAATCGGCCCACTCGTCGGCACAGATATGACGCGGTGCATCCATTGCACACGTTGCGTACGCTTCGGCCAGGAAATTGCGGGTATTAGGGAAATGGGTGCGGTTGGCCGTGGCGAGCACATGGAAATCGGTACGTATGTTGAAAAGAGCCTGATATCAGAATTATCAGGCAATATTATTGATCTTTGCCCCGTGGGCGCACTGGTTTCAAAACCTTTCCATTATAAGGCACGTGCTTGGGAATTAACCGCTCATACCTCTATTTCACCCCATGATTGTATGGGCTCTAATATTGAATTTCATACCCGTCGGAATGAAGTGATGCGAGTGGTGCCGCGTGAGAATGAAGATGTCAACGAAACGTGGATTTCGGATCGCGATCGCTTTAGTTATCTGGCGTTGAATCATGAACAACGATTATATAAGCCGATGATCAAAACCAATGCGGGTTGGCAAGAAGCCGATTGGCAGACCGCATTAGAATTTGCAGTTGAAGGGTTACAGAATGTGACAAGAACAGAAGGCGCTGCCCAATTAGGCGGCCTGCTATCATCAACGGCAACCGTAGAAGAAGGCTATTTATTCCAGAAATTACTCCGCGGCATGGGCACAAATAATATTGATCACCGTTTGCGCCAGCAAGATTTTGCAGATCAAGTAGATGCACCAGCAACGGCCCCATGGCATGTATGTGACTTTGGTGCCAGTGATGCGGTGATGTTGATTGGCTGTAATATTCGTGCCGAACAACCGATGATTGCCCATCGGATCCGCCAAGGTGCATTAAATGGATCATCGGTGAATGTGATCAATTTCTTTGCAATGGATTGTTTGATGCCAGTGGATAAGCAGCTGGTGGTTGATACCCAGAGTATGGTGAATTTGCTGGTAGAAATTGCAGTTGAACTCACAACCGAGACCAAGGTAGCCGTTCCTCGCGCATGGGGAAAACTATTAAAAGATGTGAAACCTACCGCTGAAGCGGAAGCACTGGCAGGGCAGCTCATCCGCGCAGCTAGGGCGACGCTTTTTGTGGGCGCATTGGTGGATCATCATCCACAAGCGGCGACGATTCGAGCATTGGTGCGGTTTATTGCGTCATTGAGTAATAGTTACATCGTGATTTTACCAACTGCCAATGATAATGGTTTGACGCTTGCTGGCGCGATACCGTATTCAACCGAACAAAAAGGGCTGAATGCAGATGCGATGATGGCAGAGTCGTTAAGGGCTTATTTATTATTAGGCACGGAGCCAGAATTAGATTGTGCGAATCAAAGCGAAGCATTAGATTCATTGAAACAAGCTGAGTTTGTGGTGACTTTGAATTGTTTTATGACGGATGCGATGCGCTCGTATGCCAATGTTATCCTACCAATCGCCAGTTTCGCTGAAACCTCGGGAACGTATGTGAATGTTGATCAGCTCTGGCAGTCTTTTACGGGGGCTGTGAGCCCCGTGGGTGAAAGCCGCCCTGCGTGGAAAGTATTGCGGGTATTGGGTAATTTGGCAGAAGTGGCTGGTTTTGAGTATGTGTCTTCAGAAGAAGTACGGGATGCAGTACAGTTGGAGATTGAACAAACGTCTGCCGCCGCAAAAGAAACCTTTGTGCCTGATACGCTAACAGTACCAAAGTCAGATCTGATTTGGGTGGCAGAAGTACCGAGTTATCAAGCAGATAGTTTGACTCGTCGCAGTGATGCGCTGCAGGCAACGCCTGAAAATCAACTTGCTAATATTGCGCGGATGAACACAGCAGAGGCGACACGACATGGTGTTGAGAAATCAATACGGATTACTGTAACGCAAGATGATGCGTCGGTGACTGTTGCATTTGAATTAGATGATACGATTGCCGATGGCTGTTTATATCTAGCAGGTGGCACCATTAAGTCAATTGGATTGGGTGCGGCGTATACGGCCGTGAGTGTACAGCATGATTGATTTATTGATGTCGATTGTCGATTGGGTTACCGCACAGACAGTGCTCTATACCATGATCAAAATTGTGGCTATCATTGCACCACTATTATTGACCGTCGCGTATGTAACGTATGCAGAACGGAAGGTGATTGGTTATATTCAAGTTCGGATTGGCCCAAATCGCGTTGGACCGTTTGGTTTATTACAGCCGATTGCAGATGGCTTAAAGCTGATGCTGAAAGAAGTAATCTTGCCGGCAAAATCGAATATGTATTTATTTGTAATTGCACCGGTATTAGCTATCGCGCCTGCTTTGGCTGCATGGGCAGTAATGCCCTTCGATGCGACCCTCACATTGGCAAATATTGATGCAGGCTTACTGTATATTTTAGCCATTACTTCTATGGGTGTGTATGGCATTATTATTGCGGGCTGGGCATCGAATTCTAAATATGCGCTATTGGGTGCGTTGCGGTCAGCGGCACAAGTGGTCTCTTATGAAATCGCGATGGGCTTTGCTTTGGTCGGCGTGTTGGTTGCGGCGGGCAGCTTGAATATGGGTGATATTGTACTGGCACAACAAGGCGGATTCTGGCATTGGTATTGGTTGCCATTATTGCCTTTATTTGTAGTGTATTTTATTTCAGGTGTGGCCGAAACCAACCGTGCGCCGTTTGATATGGCAGAAGGGGAATCTGAGATTGTCGCGGGTTTCCATGTGGAATATTCGGGGATGGCCTTTGCCGTTTTCTTCCTCGCGGAATATGCCGATATGATTTTGATTTCCATGCTAGCGGCAGTCCTATTTTGTGGTGGTTGGTTATCGCCGTTTGAAGGGACTTTTTTAGCCGATTTCTTTGCATGGGTGCCAGGTATTATTTGGCTATTTATGAAAACGTCTTTCTTTTTATTCCTCTATCTTTGGTTCCGCGCTACTTTTCCTCGCTATCGCTATGACCAAGTGATGCGTTTGGGCTGGAAGATTTTTATCCCAGTAACGCTGGTATGGCTCGTCGTCGTTTCGACAGCCCAAGTAATGGATGTGGGGATTTGGTTTAATGAACAAGCGGATGCATTGAGGGCGGCGTTATGATGCAAGCCTTAAAACATTATGTAAAAAGCTTTATGCTCTGGGAATTATTGCTGGGGATGAAATTAACAGGCAAGTATTTATTTGCCAAGAAAATAACCGTGCAATATCCCGAAGAGAAAACGCCACAATCACCGCGTTTTAGAGGTTTACATGCCTTACGCCGCTATCCCAATGGCGAAGAACGGTGCATCGGCTGTAAATTATGTGAGGCTGTGTGCCCTGCGCTGGCGATTACGATTGATTCCGAGCCACGCGATGATGGCACCCGTCGTACCACGCGTTATGAAATTGATTTGTTCAAGTGTATTTATTGTGGATTTTGTGAAGAATCTTGCCCGGTTGACTCGATTGTGGAAACGCGGGTATTCGATTATCACTTTGAAAACCGCGAAGACAGCATTATGACAAAAGAGAAGTTATTAGCAGTGGGCGATAAAAATGAAGATCAAATAGCCGCCGATCGTGCCGCCGACGCGAGGTATAGATAATGGAAAAATATATTTTTTATGCCTTTGCCGCTATTTTATTATTTTCCGCAACCATGGTGATTACAGTGAGAAATCCCGTACGTGCGGCTTTATTCCTCGTATTAGCTTTCTTTACCAGCGCAGGAATTTGGCTGATGCTAGAAGCAGAGTTTTTAGCGATCACTTTAGTGCTAGTCTATGTCGGCGCGGTGATGGTGTTATTTTTATTCGTGGTGATGATGCTGAATGTGAATCTGACACCTGTACAAGAGGGCTTTACCCGTTATTTGCCGCTCGGCATCTTAGTGGCGGCATTGATTACGGCTGAAATGATTGCCGTATTAGGCGCATCTCATTTTGGATTAGATATCGTATCCGCGCCGATTGCCCATGGTGCTAATTATAGTAATACTAAGGAGTTAGGGCGATTGCTGTATACCGTGTATGTGTATCCGTTTGAGATCGCATCGGTGATTTTAACCGTGGCAATTGTGGCGGCGATTACGCTGACGCTACGCCGTAAAACCAGTAAATTCCAAGATCCAGGGAAGCAAGTGAAAGTTCGCCGCGAAGATAGGGTGCGCTTAGTTAAAATGGACGCAGTGAAACCTAAACCACCTGCGGTAGCATCGGAGGAGACAGCATCATGACTGCGATTGCATTATCAGATTACTTGATCCTAGGTGCATTATTGTTCAGCTTATCCGTAGCGGGTTTATTTATTAACCGTAAAAATATTATTATTTTACTGATGTGTATCGAGTTGATGCTGTTGGCTGTAAACCTAAATTTTATTGCTTTCTCCCATTTTGCTGGCGATATAGCAGGCCAGATATTTGTATTCTTTATTCTCACCGTGGCCGCAGCAGAGGCGGCGATTGGGCTGGCCATTTTAGTGGTGTTGTTTAGAAATATGAGCACCATTAATGTGGCTGATTTAGATCAGTTGAAGGGGTAAGGGAATGAATGGGTTTGCTTTTTTCCCACTGATTATATTCGGTTTTATCGCGTTTTTATTGTTAGGATTTGTCTTGATATTTTTGTTTCGAGATAAAAGTAAGGATATCAAGAATAATAAGCAGGCACTGAAGGGGTTGGTAGGTGTGCTATCTGGGAAAATGGGAAATTCCATGCCTGTTGTGGAACGGGTGAGAAGGGATTGATGATAAATCAAAGTTTATTATTAACCATCGTCCTCGCACCTTTATCGGGGAGTGTGATCGCGGGGCTATTTGGTTATCGCATCGGTAGAACTGCTTCACATTGGGTAGCCGTTTTAGGGGTGGCGATTGCTTTTATCTTATCGACCTATGTACTAAAGCTGGTACTGAATGGCGCGACTTATAATGTGGCGGTATACCAGTGGATGCAAGTGGGCTCACTCAGCCTTGAAGTGGGCTTTATGGTGGATTCACTGACGGCGATGATGATGGTGGTGGTGACCTTTGTCTCCTTAATGGTGCATATTTATACTATCGGTTATATGCACGATGATGATGGTTATACCCGCTTCTTCAGCTATATTTCCTTATTTACCTTTGCCATGTTGATGCTGGTGATGGCAAATAATTTCATGCAATTATTTTTTGGCTGGGAAGCAGTCGGATTGGTCTCTTATTTATTGATTGGATTCTGGTATAAAAAACCGACCGCCATTTATGCCAACCTCAAAGCATTCTTGGTCAATCGCGTAGGTGATTTTGGCTTCATCCTCGGGATTGCAGCGGTATTGATGTACACAGGAAGTCTGGATTATGTCACGGTGTTTGCCCAAGCACCGGAGATGGCAACCCAAACCATGAGCCTGTTTTCAGGCACACAATGGTCAGTAATGACGGTGACTTGTATTTTGTTATTTATCGGTGCAATGGGTAAATCAGCCCAAGTGCCATTACATGTGTGGCTACCTGATTCAATGGAAGGCCCAACGCCAATTTCAGCTTTGATCCATGCGGCGACAATGGTAACAGCAGGTATTTTTATGGTGGCGCGGATGTCGCCCTTATTTGAATTCTCAGAAACAGCGCTGTCGTTTGTGTTGGTGATCGGTGCAATTACGGCGTTATTTATGGGTTTCTTGGGGCTGATTCAAAATGATATTAAGCGGGTGGTGGCGTATTCAACCTTATCTCAACTAGGCTATATGACGGTGGCGCTCGGTGTATCGGCTTACTCAGCCAGTGTTTTCCATTTAATGACCCATGCTTTCTTTAAAGCGTTGTTATTCCTCGCTGCTGGCTCGGTGATCATGGCCATGCATCATGAACAAGATATTCGCAAAATGGGGGGCTTGAAAAAATATGTGCCGATTACTTATTGGACGAGTTTAATCGGATCATTGGCTTTAATCGGTATGCCGGGCTTTGCAGGGTTCTTCTCCAAAGATACGATTATAGAAGCGGTGCATGCCTCGCATATTACAGGCAGTGGATTTGCTTATTTTGCAGTGGTGGTAGGGGTGTTTATTACGGCGTTATATAGTTTTCGAATGTTTTTCCTCGTATTCCACGGCAAAGAACGATTCGATGCCCATGGTCATCCGCCACATGAATCTCCAGCAGTGGTGACAGTCCCGCTCATTTTATTGGCGATTCCTTCAGTGGTGGCGGGTTATTTGCTGAGTAAAATGGTATTTGGTGATTTCTTTGAGGGGGCAATTATCGTGCACCCTGAACATGATGTATTGGCACATGCTGCGGAAAACTTTCATGGGCTATGGGGATTCATGTTGCACGGCATGCAACAACTTCCCTTCTGGCTAGCAATTTCAGGGGTGGCAACGGCTTATTTCCTTTATTTAAAACGACCGGATTTACCACCGCTGATCCAACGGCGATTAAGCTGGGTGCATCGTGTTCTCGATAATAACTATTATTTTGATGCCTTTAATGAAAAAGTTTTTGCCGGCGGTGCGAGATTGAAAGGAAAATTACTGTGGCAGCTGGGCGATCAGAAGTTGATTGATGGCTGGGGGGTGAATGGTGTCGCAAAATCGGTTGGTTGGATAGCAAAAACGGTGCGTAAGCTGCAATCAGGATTGTTATACCACTATGCCTTTGCGATGATGATTGGCGTGTTAGTGCTGCTCTATTGGCCAAGGATATCGGGCACATGATGTCAGAACATTATTTACTATCGATATTGATCTGGTTGCCTATTGTAGGCGGGCTGATTGTGTTGATGAAAGGCAATGCCCGCTGCATGCGAAAATCAGCGCTGACCTTTTCAGTACTGACTTTTATCGCGTCAATCTTGCTGTATACGGGATTTGATAACGGCACCCATCAAATGCAGTTTGTCGAACAACTATCGTGGATAAGCAGCTATGACATTAATTACTATCTCGGTGTCGATGGCTTTTCGATGCCCTTAATTATTTTGACCACCTTTTCAACGATATTAGTCGTGGTGGCGGGCTGGGAAGTGATTCAAGATCGTGCCCATCAATATATGGCGGCGTTCCTGATAATGGAAGGCTTAATGATTGGCGTATTCTCCGCTTTAGATGCGGTGTTGTTCTATGTGTTTTTCGAGGCAATGCTCATTCCATTGTTTTTAGTCATCGGTATTTGGGGCGGGCCGAATCGAGTCTATGCGACGATTAAATTCTTCCTCTATACCTTCTTGGGCTCAGTCTTTTTACTGCTAGCTTTACTTTACTTGCATCGTGCATCGGGTAGCTTCTCTTTATTGGCATTCCAAGATGTAGCCTTAACCATGACAGAGCAAACATGGTTGTTCTTTGCCTTTTTGATTGCCTTTGCGGTGAAAGTGCCGATGTGGCCAGTACACACCTGGTTGCCTGATGCGCATGTGGAAGCGCCAACAGGTGGCTCGGTTATTTTAGCCGCGATTACGCTGAAAATTGGCGGCTATGGCTTTATTCGATTTGTGTTGCCGATGTTACCTGATGCCAGCATGGCATTTGATTGGCTAGTGATTACTTTATCGCTGATTGCGGTGGTGTATATTGGTTTCGTTGCTTTGGCACAATCGGATATGAAGAAGCTGATTGCCTATTCTAGTATCGCGCATATGGGGTTTGTAACCTTGGGGTTATTTGCCATTTTTAGAATCATAGCGAATACGACAGATACCACGGGTGCGATCTTAGCCGTTGAAGGCGCAATGGTGCAGATGATTTCTCATGGGTTAATTGCAGCGGCGATGTTCTTGAGCGTCGGCGTATTATATGATCGTATGCATAGTCGTGAAATTGGTGCTTATGGTGGTGTTATTAATACGATGCCGCTGTTTGCAGGCTTTGCGGTGTTTTTTGCAATGGCAAATGCCGGCCTGCCAGGCACATCAGGTTTTGTGGGTGAATTTATGGTGATTTTAGCTGTATTCCAAGCCAATTTCTGGTTTGCCTTTTTGGCTGCGACCACCTTAATCTTAGGTGCCGCTTACACGCTGTGGATGGTGAAGCGGGTTATGTTTGGTGATATTGCCAATGACGGGGTGGCGGCATTGCAAGATGTGAATCGTCGAGAATTCTGGATGCTAGCTGTATTAGCGATGTTGGTACTAGTATTAGGCGTGTGGCCTGCACCGTTGGTCGATGTATTCCATGCATCCGTTGAGCATTTATTAACGCAAATTGGGCAGTCTAAATTATGACCTTTTCTATTCCTAATATCGCGTTTGCGTTACCTGAAATGGTCTTACTGGGATTTGGTTGTGCGCTATTATTGATTGTTGCCTATGTAGATAGGGCGCCACAGGGTAGTGGATTTATTGCTTACTGGTTTAGCCAAGCAACATTTGTGATCACGGGATTGGTGATTTTTCAGGGTATGGGTGGAGAGGGCGGTCAAACCTTTAATGGCGGTTACATTAAAGATGGCTTGAGCGATATATTAAAACTTGCGATTTGCCTTATCAATATGGTGGTATTGCTGTATTCCAGACATTACCTACAAGCCCGTGGTTTATTTACAGGCGCCTATTATATTCTCGCCGTATTCGCGACCTTAGGCATGTTGATTATGGTCTCTGCCTATCATTTTCTTACTTTGTATCTTGGTTTAGAGCTGTTATCGCTGTGTTTATATGCGATTGTGGCGATGCATCGCGATAATAAAATCGCCACCGAAGCGGCAATGAAATATTTCATTCTGGGTGCTTTGGCATCGGGTATGTTGCTATATGGCATGTCGATTATTTATGGTGCGACAGGCAGCCTTGCAATTCCAGAGGTGGCGGAAGCCATTCTGAGTGGCTCGGTGAATCGTGTGGTGCTCAACTTTGGTTTAGTTTTCTTAGTGGTCGGCATTGGCTTCAAATTAGGTGCGGTACCTTTTCATATGTGGTTGCCAGATGTGTATGATGGCGCCCCCACGGCAATGACCTTATTTATCGCGACAGCGCCTAAAATAGCGGGTTTTGCAATGATTATCCGCTTATTGGCAGAAGGCTTAGGCGGAGCGCATGCACATTGGCAGACTTTGCTGATCATTTTAGCGGTATTATCGATGGTAATTGGTAATCTAGCCGCAATTGCCCAAACGAATATTAAACGTATGTTAGCGTATTCCACTATTTCCCATGTTGGATTTATTTTATTGGGTGTATTGGTCGGCACAGCAGAAGGTTATGCCGCAGCGATGTTTTATGTGTTGGCATATGTATTGATGACCTTGGGTGGCTTTGGCATGATTTTACTGATGAGTCGCGCCGGATTTGAAGCAGATAATATTACCGATTATCAAGGGCTGGGGCAGCGTTATCCATGGTTTGCCATGATGATGATGATTTTGATGTTCTCAATGGCGGGGGTGCCACCGATGGTGGGGTTCTTTGCTAAGTTCGCAGTAATCAATGCCGCTGTTGACGCGGGGTTGATGCCGATTGCCATTGTTGCACCCAAAACATTCCAATGGGCGCTCAGTGTGAATGCCTTAGCCGTGTTAGGATTGGGTTTCTTTCCAGGTGCACTGTTGGCGCTGTGCACACGCATATTTATGTAGGTAATTAATGACAACGCTGTTAATTTTAACTTTTCTAATCGCCGCTAGCCTGCCTTTTATAACGCAACGCTTATTCCTGTTTTGGCCCCGATCAGCAGGTAAATCTGTCGGTCTGCGGTTATTAGAACTACTGGTGTTTTATGGTTTCTGCATGCTGATTGCACGTGGATTGGAATCGCGCTTTTCAGGTGATATTTATCCACAAACATGGGAATTTTACGTTACGACCTTTTGCTTCTTTTTAGTGTTGGCGGTGCCGAGTGTGATTTATCGCTATCAGTGGTTGCCAGCACAAGCAAAAGCACGCGACAGTTGAGTTTTAAATTAACGCTTTTCAGTGGCAGCTTGTCGCTGATCTGTCGCCAATACAGCTAGCATCTGTTCCATGTCTTCAGGCAGTACAGCATGCCAGATCACATTTTCACCCGTCGTTGGGTGTACAAAGCCAAGCGTTGCCGCATGGAGCGCTTGGCGACGGAAACCTTGCACGACAGTACGGAATGCTTCATCCGTATTTTTAGGTAATTTCAATCGTCCACCATAAACAGGATCACCCAATAAAGGATAGCGGATATGTGCCATATGCACGCGGATTTGGTGGGTACGGCCTGTTTCCAGCTTACACGTAATATGCGTATGCCCCCGAAAGCGCGTAACAACACGATAATGGGTAACAGCATGCTTGCCCGAATCGGTGACTGTCATCTTTTTACGATCGATATGATGGCGGCCAACAGGCTCATCCACTATCCCGCCTGCTGTCATCACACCACACACAATCGCCTGATATTCACGGATCACCGTGCGTTTTTGTAGTTGCGTAGTCAAGGAATGATGTGCAGGCAATGTTTTTGCCACCATGAGCAGCCCTGTGGTGCTTTTATCAATCCGATGGATAATACCCGCGCGTGGCAGTGTCTCTAATTGTGGAACATGATGCAATAAGGCATTCACCAGCGTACCATTTTGGTTACCCGCGCCGGGATGCACCACCAAACCGGCTGGTTTATTAATGATAATGACATCATCATCTTCATACACCACATCTAAGCTAATCGGTTCTGCCGTCCAATTTTCATCGGCCACTTCAATCGTCGCATTGATTTCAATCTGCTCGCCACCCATTACTTTATCGCGCGGCCGCAGTGTTTCGCCATTCACACTCACATAGCCTTGCTTAATCCAGCCAGTAAGCCGACCACGGGAATAATCAGGGAATACTTGTGCCAAAGCCTGATCAAGGCGCATACCCGCGAGTTCATCAGGGATTGTATCGGCAAGGTGGAGAGAATCAGACATGTTTTTTTTGTGTTTTTATAGTATAAGAGGCGCATTATACCGTAGGTTGATTGAACTATTAGCTGGAAAATTGTAAATGAAGTATATCGGCGTAGATTTTTTTACCGATGAATACGACAATGATAGGGATAGCACAGTCGGCAGATGCGCGCGCATACATTATTAACACCTTCCTGTGCGGCTGGTCATGCTACAAATCGACATAGTGTGAAGGACAATATTGATTCACTGGCTGGAATAAAGGCCGAGAAAATTATCAAGCGGCTAGCGCAGTTTGGGAATGGAGAACGTGAATCAACAGTGATGCATCATTTTTCTGTAGGTTACACTGAAGCTGAGGTTGTGAAGATGGCGAATTATTTTGAGGAGCAGGAATAAATTGAATATTTTTAATATAGCTTGGCTGAGTTTTATTTTATGTTTATCAGGCTCGGCCTTAGCGGTGGATTTTGATGTAACCCTGTCACCACCCATACTAGATAACCCTATTGAAATCTCAATTCCATCAGATGCGGGCGGCTTAGCTGACCCACTTCGATTTGTGCCTGACTGGGCTGCATATAGTGCCTGTGGTGCTGGTGGAATTTATCTATTTAATCTCAATCTTCCTGCATATCAAAATAAGGATTTCTTGATTACTTTTGATGGTGATGCGCCGCTTGCTTATCCGGTTCTTATTTGGGGCGGGAGAAATGTTATTGTTAGAGGCTTGGATATTAAACTGGAAACAGAAGCTGGAAATGAGGCGGGCGCTCTCGTGTTACATACACCGGGGCATCCAGAGGTCGCTAATCCCCATCCTATTGTGCCAACATGCCGTGGGTTAGGTTTAAACCGAAATAGTAATTCAACTCACTGGATTGAAGGCCTACATTTAGATACCAATGGGCATGATGCAGATGGCATTGTTATTGCTGGCCCTGCAAGTGCTGGCAGCTCAAAAGTGGTGATACAAAACGCGTTAATTGAGGGTATTGAAGGATATTATTACCTTCATGGTGATATTTTACAGACACAATCTGGACATTTGAATGAATTGGCATTTGAAAATGTAACGATGCGGCAAGCATCGGAGGGCGTGACGCTGTCATATCCTGTGAATAATTTAATACTGCGAAATGTGGATTACGATACTGATACACGGTTTGATTCGGATGATCCAGGGGATAGTGCATATGGTGGGGCTGTTGCCGCGACTAACGTCCAAGAGACTTATACGCTAGAAAACCTTTACGTTAAGTATAAAAATGAAGGTGAATTCTGGGTGCTCATACAAGATCAACATTTTACATCGCCTGCTCAAGCGGGAACAGTGGTTTATGGTGTTACGACCGTATATAACCCAGAAGTTATTTACAATGCCGCCCCACCAGGAGGAGATTATGCCCCTGCCAACTTGGTTGGTCGATTTTATGAGCAACAAATAAGCGAGCCAGTAATGGGTGAGTGTGATGGCGTGTCAGGGGTTAATATTAATGATGTTATTTGTGTGATCAATCAGATATTGAATTCAACGAGTTCGACTGTTGGAGAATGTGATGGTCAGCCTGGCATTAATATCAATGATGTCATTTGCACGATAAATGAAGTATTGAATTAATCATCATTAAACCGTAGTTTATTTTTTCTGGCAACGAGAACAAAAATAAGTCGCCCTTTGGCCTAGTTGGATAAGCTGGATGGCTTGCATACACTTCACACAGGGTTCATTGGCGCGACCATAGACGGTGAGTTGTTGGCTGAAATAGCCGGGTTTGCCATCGCTTTGGCTGAAGTCTTTTAGGGTGGTGCCGCCGGCTTTGATGGCTTGGGTGAGCACTTGTTTAATGGTGCTAGCCAATAGTGCGCTTTGTTTTTTCGTTATTTTTCCTGCCGGTTTCTCTGGGTGGATATTGGCGAGAAATAAGGCTTCATTGGCATAGATATTCCCAACACCAACAACAATTTTGCCATCCATAATAAAGCCTTTGATATTGCAGCGTCGGTTGCGGCTTTTCTGGTAGAGTAAATCTGTATCAAATTCATCGCTAAGTGGCTCGGGGCCGAGATGTTGGATGAGAGTATGTTGCTCAATGGGCTCATCTGTCCAGAGAATAGCACCGAACCGCCGTGGATCGGTGAGGCGCAGCACTTTTTGATTGCTAAATTGAATATCTAGGTGATCATGTTTTTCGGGTTCGGGAATCGGCGGGGAGAGGATCCGTAAGTGACCTGACATGCCGAGATGGAGAATCAAGGTGCTGCCACAATTTGATTCTAATAGACAATATTTGGCTCGGCGATATACGCGGCTGATGATTTTATCTTGCAGTGTATTGGCGAGATCGTTCGGTACCGGCCAGCGGAGTTGATGATGGCGGGTCGTGGTGGCAATGATCGTTTTACCTTCGATATGCGGTGCGATGCCACGGCAGGTGGTTTCAACTTCAGGTAATTCAGGCATCGGGAAACAGCTGCGTTTTGATGGCAATGGGGAAATGATATTGCAGTTTGTGTTGATGCTGTTGGAGGATCATTGCTTTTTCTGTGAATTGGATATGATAGTTGATAGGCGTATCGTCGCCTTCGAGCTGGAGGCTGAGTGTTGCACCTGCCTCTGCTGGTGGTTGTTTTACAATCTGCAGGTTGGCTGCTTGCGTGTGTTGCCATGCGGTGAGTAGGGCTCCTATTTGGTCTGGATTGAGTGTGTTATCGCTGCTGGTCCAGTGGCCTTCGACTTGTGATAAAAAACCATCGGGCCGCTCTAATCCGATCCAGCTGACATGAAGCAGGCGAGGCTGTTTATTACTTAACGATGGAATAAGTTGATTATCAAGGAAGCTACTGGGATTAGCGAGTAATAAGGGATAGATACGATCAGCAATCAGATAGACTTTGTGTTGGTGATGAAGATAGCGCTGTTTATTGAGGGGAGATGTGTTGCCAAATTCAAATAGATGGTGATCGAGCAGAAGTTGGATTTGTGGAGGGGAAAGACCAAAAGGTGAGAGATCAAGATCATCGGATTGTTGGCTAAAGACGGGCGTGTTAAGTAAATCTAAGATAAATTGAATACGATTTGGATTGGCTTTGGCTAGTACAGGCGAAATCAGGTGCCAGTCGCCCTGTGTTGTGGATTTCACTAATAGAAGATCATTATGTTGCCGCTGAATGTGAATACGATTGATGCTGTCAGTTTGGATTTGGGTAAGTTGTTGGGGGCTGGATATTGTTGGCGGGCGCTGAGTAAGCCAGAAGAGACCAGAAATCAGTAGTAATAAGCCGATATTAATAAGGAATGATTTACGCATTAGTCTCATCGATGTCGACGACGCCACCAGATAACAGTACCGATGATGAGTAATAAGATAGGTAGCGCAAGAAAGAAGCCAAGCCCAATTACCATACTGTGTGTTTTACTTAGACTGAGTTGGATGTCATTGCCTGTTTTTATGGGGATTTGAATCAGCGCATCATCGCCCACCAACCAGTTTATCAGTGCAATTCCGAGATCGAGATTACTGGCATTACCAAGATAGGCATTACTGAGAAAATCCCCATCACCAATAATGGCAATCCGTTGTTGTTCTTCACTGAGCAATAAGCCAATATCAAAGGGGCCAATACCGTCTACCATTTCATCAAATTCGGGTGGCTTGGATGTGCTTTCTATATCAGACCAGACATTTTCTTTGCTGGTGAGTAGGGGAAACGCTTGCCAGTGGTGGGAGGCACTTTCCTGGTATCTTACACCAACGGCATGGGGAAATAAGGTGACGGAAGGTACGGCTTGACCGATAGGATGATCGGCATAGCGGCTGATAATTATAAATTTCGGATCGCTGATGCCGAGTAATTCACCATTGGGATCAATCAGAGTACCTGGGGTGAATTGGATATTCAGTTGTTCAGCAAGGGCCGCAAGGTGTGTATTTGATTCTGGCTCTGTTAACCAGAGTAAATTACCGCCTTGTTCAATAAATGCTTTCACAATATCAATTTCACCTGGTAGCCAAGCTGTTTCTGGGCTGGCAATGACGAGCACAGCCGTATTGTCGGGGATCTGGCTATGCTCAGCAAGATTGAGCGTACGTGATTGGAAGCCTTTTTGATGGAGTTGTTGCTGCCAAAGGTTTAGACCAAAGTTGGCATCAGACAACGGGCGTTCACCATGCCCCTCAGTGAAGATGAGCCAGTGTGCTGCATCACGTGAGATACGGATAAGTGCATTGGTTAGCGATTGTTCTGAGAGATCATAAACATGTTCTTGGCGCGTATCACGCTGGACGATGATTTCACCTTCCTGCTGAATATTGAATTCACGCACTTGATCGGGGGCGAAATTAGGATCGATATAGTGTAGTTCAAGTAAGGGGTTTTGTGTCTGATAGCGATCAAATTGCGCAGTAATAGCAGGCTTGAGATCGCTATTATTGCTGATAAATGCGGTAATCGTTATAGGTTCTTTGATCTGTTTGAGTAGTGTTATTGTCGTCTCTGATAGGCTGTGGCGTTGGGTGGCAGTCCAATCGCTGTGTTGATTCGTTTGGATGGAGAGCTTGGCGAGTAATGTCGTTGCAAGCAAAACCAATAGATAGAAGATAATGGTTTGGAAGCGTAAATGGCGGGTATTTTTATGCGTGATATTCATGATGACAGCCGCATACTATTAAGGTGACGGATAGTCAGAATAAGGCAGAGACCAGTAAGCAAGAGGAAGTAAGCGATATCACTGGTATTTACATCGCCTTGCAGTAGGGGATTTAAGTGGGTGGGAATGGCGAACCAGTTGAGAACACTGGCACCATCGCTACTGTTTGAGCTGAATAGCCAGAGTAAAAAGAGGCTGGCAAAGGTGCTAATGGCAGCAATAATAGGTTGTTTTGTGAGCGAGGAAAAATACAGGCCTACGGCAGTAAAGCTAGCAACTAATAGTACGAGACCCAGTAAGCCTGCAGCGAGTTGGCCATAATCTAAGTGACTGCCCAACGCAAGCGATAAGGGCATTAAGCTGACCATACACAATAAAATAATAAAGAAGGCAAAAGTACCCAGGAATTTTCCAATGACTAATGCCGACATGGAAAGAGGGGCAGAAAAAAGCAGGGGAAGTGTTCCATTTTGACGTTCTTCGGCAATCAGTCGCATCGTGATCAGTGGGGTTATGAGTAGTAATATCAGTGCGGCATTATTCAATAACATGGTTGCAACCAACTCGGTAACCCCGGGTGCACCTGGAATAGTGACAAGCTGAGATTGAAAACTGAGGAAATAATCAACATGACTGAGGAAAAGATAGGCCAAAATCAACTGGGTGAGAGCTAAAATAACCCATGCCAAGGGTGATAAAAATAGGCGGTAGAGTTCATTGCGAGCGAGCGAAATCATCCGGTTTCCTCAAGCTGGTCATCATCAAACTGAATAATATTCATAAATGCATCTTCTAAAGAATCTTGCTCTGTTAATGCGGATACAGCGCCTGTAAACAGTAATTTTCCATGATGCATAATCTGTACGCGATCACACAATGTTTGCACTTCAGGCAAAATATGGGTGGAGAGGATGACGCTATGTTGATCTGCTATATCACGGATCAATTGCCTAATTTGGCGGATTTGAATGGGATCCAGCCCACTGGTAGGCTCATCTAGAATCACCACCTCAGGTTTATGGATAATGGCTTGTGCAATGCCGACCCGCTGTTCATAGCCTTTAGATAGATTTGCTATCAATCGCTGTGATAGATCACTTAATCCACAGCGTTCAATCACCTCCGCTACTGCTGCGGACTGTTGTTTTGTTGGGATCTGATTTAGCCGCGCACAAAAACGTAGGAATTCGGCGACGGTTAGAGATTTATAAAGCGGTGGTTGTTCTGGTAAGTAGCCAATATGTTGTTTGGCTTGCAATGGTTGCGAAAAGAGATCATAGCCATTCACTGTTATTTCACCATGATGGGGTGCAAGATTGCCCGTGAGCATTTGCATGGTGGTGCTTTTACCAGCACCATTTGGACCAAGAAAGCCCAATACTTCCCCTTGATTAACATGAAAGCTAATCGAATCCACTACGTGTTGTGTGCCGTAATGACAGGATAATTCAGTAGCAGTGAGGAGGGCGGTTTCTGTCATCTGTAGATCTATATAATGTGGAGACTAATATTATATAGAATAGGTCACTCGAAAGTCGCAAAAATTAGATTATCTGTCAGTCTCTCAGCGATCCCTACGAAACAAGTGAAAACGCATTCATGAATAAAACACTTATAGTACACTTCCCCTCAGAATTAACAACCGATCAAATTGTTAAACTATTCGCGTTTTGTTATTTATCGTTTTTATTCATTTTGTAGGGATCGCTCAGAGTCCGAACCATTAGGTTTGAACACTGTGCATAAAATCGATAAACAGGCTCTATCCACACACGAACGACAGGAGAGAGGGTCTAGTATTAGATAGAGCCTATTCAGCGACTTTTTCTATTTGTTAGCTTTTAGTAAAAAAGCGAACAAATTCTTGCGGGTCAACTGCGCCATCCTGGCTTGTATCAATTGCATCCCAATTACCTGAAACATCTGGGTCAGCAGCAGATTCTTCTTTGCTAACAGTTCCATTACCATCAACATCCAGTGCTTTCCATTTTGTATTCAAATCTGTTGTTTCAGTCGCAGGTGCATCCATTGTAGGTGCAGCTGGAACAGCAGCATCTCCTGCATATGCTGATGTTGATAGCACTGCAATAGATAAGATAGTTAATAACTTCATAATTAATTCCTTTTTTTGTCTAAACAAATTACTGCATGAGAGTCTACGCAGTACTAGGGCTAATGCAAAGCGTGTGCCAACTAAAATAAATAATATAAAATAACTATAAATCAATTAGATACGGGTTTTTTAAAGTTTTGGTTAGAGTCGCGACATAAATAAAAGGCGGAAAGTGTCTGGCTTACCCGACAGTTATTGCTCGGTTGATATGGGGCAAGGGGACAAAAACCTCTTTCCCTTCACTTGTAATTGTATAAATGTCTGATATTAAATGTGTTTTATATGTTTAATAGATTGTTTATTATTTGTCGTGCAATAGAGACAAAGAGAATCAAGATAAAGCAATGTAGTTAAAAAGAGCAGTAAAGACTTGCTAATACGCTTAATCTGTCGTGTCACTTATTAGCGACATTGGGGTGAAACAGCCTATTTTTGGGGCTTAAATTGGGCTGCTTTCAGATCATGTCGTTTGAGTAAACGATAAAATTCAGTCCGATTTCGCTTTGCTAAACGGGCTGCCTCTGTCACATTACCATTGGCTAGCTGTAATAGTTTAATGAGATAGTCTCGTTCAAAGTTAGTTTTTGCATCGTTAAAACTCAGTAACGTTGCCTGTTTTTCTTGTAAGGCATTGTCCACTAAGTTAACAGGAATTAACGGTGTGGTGGCAAATGTACAGATATGATCAATGATATTTTTTAGCTGTCGTACATTCCCTGGCCAGTGGTAACTGACCAACTTCTCTAATGCTTCATTAGAGAAGCCTTTCGCGAGAGAGGCACTATTTGTAATGAAGTGTTGCGCTAAAATAGGAATATCTTCGAGTCGTTCTGTTAAAGGGGGCAAGCGTAAGGTGACGACATTGAGTCGATAATAGAGATCCATCCTAAACAGCTCTTCAGATATAAGCTGCTGAAGATCGCGATGGCTAGCAGAAATAATGCGGACATCAACTGCAATGGAAGTGTTGGCACCGACGGGACGTATTTCACTTTCTTGCAGTGCGCGGAGTAGTTTCACTTGGAAAGCAGGCGACATATCACCAATTTCATCTAAGAATAAACTGCCGCCATCTGCAGTCTCAAATAAGCCTTGGCGCGACTCGGTTGCACCTGAGAAAGCGCCTTTGCGGTGACCAAATAATTCAGACTCTAATAAATCTTCAGGAATCGCACTACAGTTCACCGCAATAAAAGGTTTATCGCTACGTTTGCTAGCTTTATGCAGCGCCTGTGCGATAAGTTCTTTACCCGTGCCGCTTTCGCCTTGGATATACACACTGACATCACTTTGTGCAACGCGCTGCACTTCACCCAGCAAACTTTCCATCACCACACTTTGACTAATAATATCGTGTCGCCAAGTATCTTGCTCTGCAGTAGTTTGATTAGGGAGAGCATTGATGTTGAGCGCTAAGCCTTTGGTAATGAGTGTGAGCAATTCTTGGCTATCAAAGGGTTTAGTAAGAAATCCAAAAGCACCTTGATTGGTGGCAGCAACGGCTTCTTTTATAGTGCCGTGTGCGGTTAAAATAATAGTGGGTAGGCCTGGGTGGTGTTCTTGGATATGACTAAATAATGCGAGTCCATCCATTTCTGCCATTCTGAGATCGGTAATCACCAATTGTGGTGAAAACCTGGGGATCACAGAGGTGGCTTGCTTGCCACTGGTGGCTGTCTGAACTTCCAGCCCTGTCGCGCGTAGGCGAACGGCTAATAGCTTTAGCAAACTTGGATCATCGTCGACCAATAAAACCCGCTGACCATGAAAATTATTATCTATAGATTCACTCATCTAGTTTTTTATTTAAGTCTGTTTCAATTGCTTTCAGTGCTTCTATTTTGCTGTTTTCTTCTTCTAATTGCATCTCTGCATTATCAAGTTTTTTATTAATATCCGTTTCAATTGCTTTGAGTGCTTCTATTTTAGAGTTTTCGGCTTCTAATTCAGCCTGTACTTTTTGTAATTGACGGTTTAAGTTTATCTTTTCTTTTTGCATCTTCTCAAGTTGATTTAATAGATTAATTTGATTGCTATGCAACCATTGCAATTGCGCTGAGCTATCTGGCGCTGCTTGAATTGTTTGTAGCAATTCAAGTGATCGCTTCAAGGGAATACAGCTAAAATCAGCATTGATAGCATAGACCAGTAGCCACGCCGTTTGCCAATTGGCCAGTGAATCATAGTCTTGTTTAAGCTGTTTACAGGCTATTTTTTGCTGTGATTTCTCCAGCCCTTGATATTGCATGCTACGAAGGAATAAATGATAGACTCCTGCCTGCTCTGGTGCCATTGAAAAAGAGCCAGGTGGCGGAAATGACTGCGACGGGCGAGCGTGTGGTGTGACCACGACTGCCTCAGAATTGGTTTCCGCTGTAGATTCAGAGGGGAGCGTGGTATAACAACCTTGAAGACTGATTAGCAGTAAGTAGAAAAGTGGGTTAACTAATTTTCTCATGGTTTACATATTATCCTGTGGAAATTGTAGAAAAAAACGGGCACCAGGGTAATCCTCCGTTGGTGTTAATAGTTCGATCGTACCATTATGCGCTGCTAAGTAATAATTGACGAGAGCCAAGCCGAGGCCCGACCCTTTTACGCCCCATTGGTGCGGCAGATCTCCTTGATAAAAATCATTGAAAATATAGGGACGGATCGCTTCAGAAATACCGGGGCCTTGATCTTCGACGGTAAGTTGAATGGTGTCATCATGTATATTTAAACTGATTTTAATCGTGCCATCAATAGGGGAGAATTTGAGTGCATTGGAAAATAGGTTGCCGATAATAATTTTAAGTTTGTCATAATCCGCATGAATATAGGTACGGTCAAAATTATGCGCTACCGAAATATGTCTATTTTTAATGAGCAACTGGTATTCGTTGACAATACGGGCAATCAAACCATCTAGTTCAAAACTAGAAAAGGCAAGATCCACACGGGTGGCAATTGTTTTCTGATATTCTAACAAGTTATCGACTAGATTGTGGATGTTCAGATTACCCATTTTCATTAATTGCACGATTTCTGCTTGTTCGGCATTAAGTTCACCCACTACATTTTCGGATAATAGATCCGTGCCTTCTTTTAGGGTGGCCAAAGGTGTTTTGAGTTCATGCGATATATTACGAATAAAATGTTCTTTTTCTTGTTCTAAATGATTGAGATTTTGCCTAAGTGATTCCAAACGTGCGCCTAATTCGGTTAAATCTTTTGGCCCATTAATGGCGATAGGATCTTCAAATCCAATATCCCCTAAATTACGGATGGCCTCGCCTATCTTTTTGATAGGTTGCGTTAAAAAGTGAACAAATAGCAATGCGAGAAATAGTGCTAGTGGGATACTTGCCAACGCAGAGTAAATAAGCCGTTGCTGCATATTTTTAGATCGTGTTGCCAGGGTGTCTGCCTCGACTCCAATCTTCTTTTCACCATCATCCAATAAGGTTTTTGCTTGCGTTGTTAATTGATCGAAGGCGCTTAAATCAGACTTGGCTAATTGTAGTTCATGTCTTGCAGATTTATCCAAAATATCTTGATGCAGTTGGGTTTCAGTTGTCTCAAGGATTTCTAAGCTACCAAATAGATTAGTATCTTGTGTGTAGGCCTGAAGTGAGCGTAGCACATCTAAAAAGGTCGCTCTATTTTCTAAATAGGATTCAAATAACTCGGGTTCATCTAAGACTTGGAATTGTCGAATATTACGTTCCATCGAGATCAAACGTTCGAGTAAGACACGACTGCCTTCCGTATGCTTCACTGCTTGGAATAGGGTATGTTGACTTTGTTGGGTATATTTCCCCACATCTAATACGGTATAGATGATTACAAATATTAATGGCACAGTAACAATGACAAAGCTCGCCAATACCCATTGGTAAAGCGAACCAATGCTAAACGTTTTGTTTTCAGCAGTGTTGTTTTGGATCATGGTTTATCGATGCTTTGAAATAAGGATTAAGTGTGCTGGTGAGATTATAAATAAACAGCATGGAGAAGTAGACGATTATTCCACGGGAAAGTTGCAGTCATTCAATTACACGGAATAATAACGCGATAAATAGACATAAAAAAACCCGCAATGGCGGGTTTTTTTATTCGATAATGGAAATCGATTATTTGATTTTTGATTCTTTATACATAACGTGTTTACGTACAACAGGATCAAACTTTTTCATTTCAAGTTTTTCAGGCATGGTACGTTTGTTTTTGGTCGTTGTGTAGTAGTGACCGGTGCCTTCAGAAGAAACTAATTTAATTTTTTCACGCATGGTAAAGCTCCTTACACTTTTTCGCCGCGAGCGCGGAGTTCAGTTAAAATGGTGTCAATGCCTTTTTTATCGATAATACGCAGGCCATGATTGCTGACACGTAGTTTGATAAAACGGTTTTCTGATTCCACCCAAAAACGGTGGGAGTGAAGGTTGGGTAGAAAACGGCGGCGGGTTTTGTTATTGGCATGAGACACATTGTTCCCAGCCATAGGGCGTTTCCCCGTTACTTGACATACTCTAGACATTTCGAAAATGCTCCTGAAAATCTGTTCTGTTTTAGGGCTAAAATAGCCCAATTAAATCCGTAAAGCCCGCCATTATGCCACAGTCACATTTAGATGTGTAGTCTAATTATGCTTAACTTTCTTGCAACCCCATACTATGGAGTTTTTCTTTTAATGCATCCATGTTGAGCTCGCCTATTTTGCGCATTAAGATGTCGCCTGTTGGGGAAATAAGGAAATGCGTTGGGGTAACGCGAACTTGATTAAATGCAGCGGCGATCTCGCCTGTTTCATCCCAAATGATAGGATAAGGCAATTGTTTGCGCGCACGCATGGCTTGGAGTTGGGCAGGTGTGTCGTGCGCTAATGCAATCGCTAAGAAGCGCAAGCCTTGTGCTGCAAATTGATCATGCAAGGCAATCAGTTCAGGGATCTCTTTGATACAACCAGGGCAATCAGTTGCCCAGAAAATGACGAGCAAGGGACTTTGGGGTTTGGATAACACAGCATGCTGTACGCCATCAATATCGGTAAGCGTAAGATCGGGTGCTTGTGGGGAAGAACAGGCCGTTAATGCAATTAAAGCGAGCGTGAATAAAAAGGGACGTATCATAATCATATTGGGCAAGTCAGTTGACCTAAACTTTCGGTTAATTTTAAGTTTTCACGATAGTCTACAGGACAATCAATAATGGTGACGGTATCTTGGGCTAAGGAATGTTCCAGTGCTGGCATCAGTTGCTCAGTGCTTTCAATTCTGACGCCTGTAGCACCAAAAGATTCAGCATATTGAACAAAATCTGGGTTGTTAAATTTGACATGGCTACTGCGGCCAAATTGATTCTGTTGTTTCCATTCAATCAGTCCATAACTGGCATCATTCCACACTAAAATAACGACAGCGATATTGAGCCGCATCGCCGTTTCTATTTCTTGGGAATTCATTAAGAATCCTGCATCGCCGGTAACGGCGACCACTTTGCGTTCTGGGTATGCCAGTTTGGCAGCAATGGCACCAGGCACTGCAATCCCCATGCTGGCAAAGCCATTGGAGATAATGCAGGTGTTTGGATGTTCGCAGCGAAACATGCGTGCCATCCACATTTTATGCGCGCCTACATCGCAGATAACAATATCTTTTAGATCTAGTGCGGTGCGTAAATCCCAAATAATTTTCTGGGGTTTAACCGGAAATTTAGGATCATCGCGATACTGATTCATTTCATTAATTAAACCATTGCGTAATGTACGCATGGCTTTGCCTTGATGGGGAATCGCTAAGTCAGCTAGCTGAGTGAGGCTATTATTAATATTACCAATCACACTTAATTTGGGCGTGTAATGCGCATCCACTTCGGCATGATTAGCATCAATATGGATTAAAGTACGATCCCGTGAGGGGTGCCATAAATGCGGATGGTATTCAACCATATCATAGCCGATACAAATAATGACATCAGCATTACCAAAACCACAGTTAGCATAATCATTGGCTTGCAGACCGACACTGCCCAATGCCATGGGATGGCGAAAAGGAATGATCCCTTTGGCCATAAAGGTATTGGCAACGGGAATGTTTAATCGTTTTGCAAAATGAGCAAGCGCTTTACCCGCATCCGCGCGCACCACGCCATTACCTGCCAGAATAATGGGGTGCTCGGCTTGAGAAATTAATTGGGCGGCTTGTTCCAGCTGTGCTGTGGCTGGCTCTGCACATAAAGCAGGGTGCACGTCTAACGGTATATCTTGTTTAGCCACGGCCATCTCAGCAATATTTTCAGGAAACTCAATAAAACAGGCTCCCGTTTTTTCTGTTTGCGCGACATTAAATGCCTTACTTACAATTTCAGGAATGGTTTCTGGGCTGAGAATGCGAGTAGCGTATTTCGTGATAGGTTGAAACATCGCTTCTAAATCTAAGACTTGATGCGATTCTTTATGTAAACGATGGGTAGAGGCTTGCCCTGCGATGGCGACGAGTGGCGCATTATCCATATTGGCATCAGCAACGCCCGTAATAAGATTGGTCGCACCCGGCCCAAGTGTGGCGAGGCACACGCCAGCTTTACCTGTCAGTCGACCATACACATCTGCCATAAAGGCCGCACCTTGCTCATGGCGGGTGGTGATAAATTCAATTTTAGAATCCAGCAAGGCATCCATTACATCTAAGTTTTCCTCACCCGGAATACCAAAAATATAGCGTACGCCTTCATTTTCAAGGCATTGGATAAACAGTTTGGATGCGTTCATAGGTAAATTCGTTTTAAAATTTCGTATCAAGATAGACTAACAGAAAGCGTTAAGATTACAGAATAATTTGACAACAGTGAAGGGGGGGCTTTATTCGATAATACAAAATACGGATGAGACTAGCTGTTTCCAACTTTCTTGTGAATCAAAATTGTTGAGAAATAATTGTAGGGTCTTTTTCGTGGCATTACCCTGATTCGCATTCATCAGATAGAGGGGAATATAAGAGGGCGGCTTTGCGGCCATCAGAAAACCACACAGTTATTGCATGCGGTTAGCATCATTATCAAGAGAATTGATGGCTAAAAGTTAGATTGGTTTGTTGATACTTTTTTAATGATCCCAATTCTGTTGAGAAAAGAGTATCTAGTGTGTCATCATTTGATTTATCAATAATGCGTTGCCGATCATAAAACTCATAGGCGTTGGCGATAACCAGCAATTCTGCCGCTTGGCGATAATGCCTATCGTCGGCACATTGTTTGGCGGCTAGCGTAATCTCTGCTGCGGAGAGTGTATTTTTAACTGATTCGGTGGAGAGACAGATTGTAAGCATAGATGCTTCAATTTCTGCATGCTGGCTGACATGTGGTGCGGCGACACTTATGGTGATAAACAATAAGCTTAGATGCAGTGCGTTTTCAAACATATGCTTTAAAGTGTACGTTTAGAGGGTCGAATACGATGAATAATATTTTCTAATAAAATATAGTTTCCTTTCATTTTCAGACATCTTTTTTCGATTAAATGCCAAGAGAGGAAGGCTAGAATAAAGCTGATTACAAAAGCGAGTAATATCATTTTCGAGACCGAAATATTGGGAAATAGGGCGGCAATGGACTGCTGGACAGGGAAGGCATAGATATATAAACCGTAAGAATAATCACCAAAATGGTTAAACCGCCGGATAGTGCCTTTAGGGATGTAGGCGAGATAAAACACTAAATAGGGTAATAAGATACTGTAGCAAATTAAGAATAATTTTTTGTCATATATGACTAATAAAAAAAATAAAAAAAGAATAGCAAAAAACAATTTTGATGAGATCACAATGTGGTCTCGCCACATGTAAAATGCGGAACCGATGAAAAAACTAGTGAATAGCCGAAGCGCATCACTGGGTGGCGGCCCCCTAAAAAACACATTGAAAAAACAGGTGCCATAGGTTGGCATGGAGCCATAAATATAACTGAAAGTTTGGATGGCAATAGCGATGAGAGCAATACTGAGGAAGATAAATTTGAAGATATTTTTGTTTATCCAGCGCTGTAGGTAAATTAGCGATGTGCCAAGCAGAAATAAATAGACATACATTCTTATTTCAACAGGAAGGGTCCATAGTGATCCATTAAGGGCCCTTGAGTGCGGGTTATTTAGAAATACGCCAGGCAAGTTCCATTCAACATAAATTGAGAACATAGTCGTGTTTTTAAGGAGGAAGCGTTGTGTTTGAGGATCAGAAAGATAGTTTGACGTTGTTTCGGTGGTAAAAAACAAACCGACTGCGACAATACAGAAGAGGACAGCAACGATAAGCGCTGGATATATTCTTAGTATGCGGGCCCAAATAAAGGCAAGAGGGTTATTGCGGATGAATAGGCTGTTCGCAACGAGAAATCCACTGGTAATGAAAAACACGTCTAGTGCTATTTTCCCACCATCGATGCCAAGAAATTTGGCAAAAACATCTCCTTGAGAAGCAGTTAGATAATAACTATGGGCATATAAAACAAGTACGGCCGCAAGGAACCGGAGGAGATTAAAGTTATTATCTCGTGTGTTTGTGTAATGGGATATTACTTCCCCCATTATTTATCCAGCAAACGCATCGGGTGCTTGCTGATGCCAATCGGTGACTTGTTGGTAGCGATGGGCGACATTCAGCAGGCGCGCTTCATCAAAATAATTACCGATGATTTGTAATCCGACGGGTAAACCATCAACGAAACCAGCAGGAATTGACATGCCAGGTAGGCCTGCTAGGTTAGTGCTGATGGTGTAGATATCGGCGAGATACATAGCAACAGGATCGTCGGTTTTTTCGCCTGCTTTGAAGGCGGTGGTCGGCGAGGTTGGCCCCATGATGACATCGACTTGTTTGAATGCTGCTACAAAATCATCACGAATTAAGCGACGGCACTGTTGGGCTTTGAGATAATAGGCATCGTAGTAACCTGCTGACAGGGCATAGGTGCCCGTCATAATGCGGCGTTTTACTTCTTCGCCGAAGCCTTCGCCACGCGAGCGGGTATAGAGATCTTCTAAATCAACGGGATCTTCACAACGATGGCCAAATCGCACACCATCCATGCGTGAGAGATTAGTAGAGCATTCTGCTGGCGCGACCACATAATAGGTTGGTACGGCGAGTTTGGTATTGGGTAAGCTAATTTCTTTGATGGTGGCGCCGAGGGTTTCATATTGTTTGATGGCGGCTTGAATGGTGTCATTCACCGCAGGATCGAGCCCTGCATCAAAATATTCTGTGGGTAAGCCAATCGTTAGTCCGTCAAGTGGCGTATTCAAATCGGTGGTGTAATCTGGAACAGGGTGGTCAACGCTGGTGGAGTCACGTTCATCAAAACCAGCCATTGCCTGCATGAGCATGGCGGCATCTTCTGCACTGCGTGCCATCGGACCTGCTTGATCAAGGCTTGAGGCGAAGGCAATCATGCCATACCGAGAAATGCGACCATAAGTGGGTTTGAGGCCAGTTAAGTTACACAATGCGGCAGGTTGACGGATAGAACCACCTGTATCGGTGCCTGTTGCAATTGGCGCAAGTTGTGCGGCAACTGCTGCAGCAGAACCGCCAGATGAGCCGCCTGGCACGCGATCGGTATCCCATGGATTGCTCACTGCGCCATAAAAGCTGGTTTCATTGGAGGAGCCCATGGCAAATTCATCCATATTGGTTTTGCCAAGCAGGACCATGCCAGCGGTATTGAGCTTTTCAACCACTGTTGCATTATAAGGCGCGATAAAGTTATCGAGCATTTTTGAGCCACAGCTGGTGCGTACGCCTTGGGTGCAAAAAATATCTTTGTGTGCCAGTGGAATGCCAGTCAGTGGCCCTGCTGTACCCGCTTTAAATTGTGTATCGGCATCGGTAGCTTGGGCTAAGGCAGATTCTTCACAAATGGTGATGTAGGCATTCAGTTCACCGTTATATTGTTTGATCCGGTCAAGATAGTGTTGGGTGAGCGCAACGCTGGTGATGTCGCCGTTATGAAGTGCGGTGGAGAGTTCAGAAAGTGATTTTGTGTGCATATTATTGCCTGTGGTGTGTTTTGCTTGTTTAATGTCAGTTAGCGATAATTATTCGATAACTTGAGGGACGAGATAAACCCCTGCTTCTGTTTTAGGCGCAATAGATTGAAATAATTCGCGCTGATTGGTTTCCGTTACGCAATCTTCGCGCAATCTTTGCACTGCATCGAGTGGATGTGCCATGGGGATAATATTGTGGGTGTCGACTTCATTCATTTGCTCGACAAGGGCGAAAATATTACTAAGCGTTTGCGCATATTCAGGAATATCCTGCCCATTAATGCCTAAACGTGCTAAGTGAGCAATCTTTTCTACATCGGTTCTATCTAAACTCATTACGGGTTCCGTGGAATTTAATGGAAAAAAGAGGTAGTTTAAATGATTCTGCGCTTGCTCAACAGCCCCTTGCATTGATAAAGTAGCGTCTTTATTTCATTAAACGAACTGGACACTGCATGTTTGACAGTATACGGGGCATGTTTTCTAACGATTTATCAATCGATTTAGGAACCGCAAATACCCTTATTTATGCCCGTGGGCAAGGTATTGTTTTGGACGAACCTTCAGTGGTCGCGATTCGGCAAGAACGTGGTCCTGGTGGCCCGCGCACTATTGCGGCAGTGGGGCTAGAAGCAAAAAGAATGTTGGGCCGAACGCCCGGCAATATTACTGCCATTCGACCTTTAAAAGATGGTGTAATTGCCGACTTCACCGTAACAGAAAAAATGTTGCAACATTTTATTCGGAAAGTGCATGAAACGCGCTTCTTCAAACCCAGCCCGCGCGTATTGATTTGTGTGCCTTGTGGCTCAACACAAGTAGAACGTCGCGCAATTCGTGAATCAGCAGCAGGTGCGGGTGCGCGAGAAGTGTTTTTAATTGAAGAACCAGTTGCAGCCGCATTGGGTGCAGGCATGCCCATTGAGGAAGCCAGTGGGTCGATGGTGTTGGATATTGGTGGTGGTACCAGTGAAATTGCGGTCATTTCCTTGAATGGGATCGTATATTCCGCATCCGTACGGATTGGTGGTGATTTGATGGATGAAGCAATCATTAACTATGTGCGCCGTAATTACGGCACCTTGATTGGTGACTCAACCGCTGAGCGGATTAAGAAAGAAATTGGATCTGCTTATCCTGGTGCGGAAGTGAAAGAGATGGAGGTGCGTGGCCGTAATCTAGCTGAAGGGATCCCGCGGAGCTTTACGCTCACGAGCAATGAAGTGTTAGAAGCATTGCAAGATCCACTATCAGGTATTATTGATGCGGTGAAGATGGCGTTGGAACAAACGCCACCGGAGTTAGGCGCAGATGTGGCAGAGCGTGGCATTGTATTAACAGGTGGTGGTGCCTTGTTGCAGGATTTAGATAAACTTATTATGGAAGAAACCGGTTTGCCGGCTATTGTGGCAGAAGATCCGCTGACCTGTGTGGTACGCGGCGGTGGCCGTGCGCTAGAAATGATGGATGAGCGGGGGAGTGATGTATTCACTTATGAGAATATCTAAAGAGTGATGCACCGCGCCATTTCGTCTCCTCGCCTTTGTGAATATATTGTTACTCACAGAGGCGATTTTATTTTAAGGGAAGTGAGAAATTAAATCCTTATTCACGCATGCACCATCACTAAATACCCGTTTATTGTTGGTGGGTGTTTTGTCGGCGGTATTACTGTTATTGGATGCACGGACGCATTATATGGTGCCAGTACGTTCGGCAGTAACATCATTGTTGCACCCTATTCATGTGATAGCGGCAGCACCCAGTAAAATAATACAAGATCTAAGCGCTTATTTCGAAAGTAGGACACAATTACAGCATGATAATGAAATATTCGCTGCAAAACAGTTATTGGATAACGCCCGATTACTAAAATTACAAACTTTAGAGTCTGAAAATAACAGATTACGCTCCCTATTAGGTTCCTCTTTCCGCTTGCAGGAACGTGTACTGGTCGCTGAATTAGTCACCGTTGATTTAGACCCGTTTTCGCAGTGGGTGTTGATTGATAAAGGATTGAGTGATGGTGTGACGATTAACCAAGCGGTGTTAGATGCGCAAGGTATTATGGGGCAGGTGGTCGATGTATCAGAATGGACTAGTACCGTTGTTTTATTAACCGATCCTAGCCATGCGATCCCAGTGCAGGTTAATCGAAATGGTCTTAGAGCTGTTGCCGTTGGCCAAGGGCTTGGTCAGCCACTCAAATTAATTCATATGCCACAAAATAGTGATGTGGAAATTGGCGACATACTGAGTACATCTGGCTTAGGCGGCCGATTTCCAGAAGGCTATCCTGTTGGGACGATAGGTAATATTGGCGGCCCAGAAGGCGAACCGTTTGCTGCGATTGAGGTGTTGCCGCTTGCGAAGTTAAATATCAGTAGAGAATTATTATTAGTGCTGCCTGGAGAAAAGATAACCTCATCTATTGGAGCGAAGCCTGTGGGAGAAGATGAAGCAGCAATAATAGGATCGTCAGCGCCGCCAGTAGAGGAGACGCTCGATGAGTAGAAACATTGTGATCATCATGCTGACCTTTTTATTAGCTATTTTATTGATGCTGCTACAACTGCCTGAAGCATGGCAGATGTTTCGCCCTGAATGGGTAATGCTGGTATTGGTTTATTGGGCATTGGCATTACCCAAGCGTGTGGGTGTGATGTGGGGATGGTGGATGGGCCTATTGATGGATGTTTTATTGGGCGCTCACCTTGGTCTATTAGCCTTTGCTTATGCTTTAGCAACGTATTTAGCGCTTAAATTTTATTTACAACTACGCCAATACCCTGTGCTGCAACAAACCCTACCGGTTTTCTTTTTGGTGATATTTGTAAAACTAATTGCAGCTACGATGGCACCTGAATTTGTGGGGAGACTGGTTTGGGGGCCGGCCTTGGTGAGTGCGGCAGTCTGGCCTTTTATCTTCACGGTCTTACGCTGGTTGCGTAGACATTTCCATATTCGTTAACGCACTCAATACATTCAATGGCTATTCGAGCAACCCTTAAAAATCATGGAGATGAAAGTCGATTAATTAATCGACGTTTATTACTCGCTGGGTTATTTGCTTTTATATTATTACTTGGCTTGATGGCACGGTTGCTTGTATTGCAAGTGCTGAAGTACGATCATTTTGATAAATTATCGGCTAATAATCATATTGATATTACAGCAATAGGCCCGCAACGAGGATTAATTTATGACCGAAATGGCGTGTTATTGGCAGATAATGTCCCCACCTTTAGCTTGGAGCTCACCGCTGAAAAAGTAGCTAATTTAGAGTTTACCTTACAAACATTAGCAGACTTGTTTGCCTTGGACACAGTAGAAATAGCGGCTATTAGAAAGGAAATAAAGCAGCAGAGATCTTTTCGACAAGTGGTGGTTAGGCAGCGTTTAACGGAAGAAGAAGTGGCCATCTTTTCAGTGAATCGCCATCGTTTGCCTGGAGTAGATGTCGTCGCACGGCTGTTGCGGAATTATCCACAAGGTGCTTTATTTACCCATGCTGTTGGTTATGTTGGGCGTATCAATGAAAAAGATTTAATGCGGATTGATGTGCAGGCCTACAAAGGGACCTCACATATTGGGAAAACAGGTATTGAAAAATATTATGAATCTACGTTACATGGTGAAGTGGGCTATCAGCAGGTAGAAACCAATGCCAGCGGTCGTGTGGTGCGACAATTATCCCGTGAACCAGCCACATCAGGTCAAGATTTGTTTTTGTACTTAGATCTTAAGCTGCAACAAACAGCGGCGGATGCGCTTAGTGATGCGGAATTTAATGGCGCCATTGTTGCGATGGATCCTCGAACAGGAGGGGTGATTGCGATGGTTAGCCAACCTGATTTTGACCCGAATGCATTTGTTTCAGGTATTGGTTATAAAGCCTATGGTGAATTACGTGATTCACCTGACAGGCCTTTATTTGATCGTACCTTGCGAGGACGTTATCCACCAGGTTCCACATTAAAACCTTTTGTCGCCTTGGCAGGGCTAGAAGCTGGACTGGTTCACTCACACAATAAGGTGTTTTGCCCTGGTTGGTATAAATTGCCGGGAAAGGAGCATCGCTATCGTTGCTGGAAACGGCGGGGGCACGGTAAAATGGACTTACTAAATGCTTTGGGACAATCGTGTGATGTTTATTTTTATGATTTAACGATGACATTGGGTATTGATCGTTTACATGGTTTTTTGAATTTATTTAATTTTGGTCGTAAAACGGGTGTGGATGTGGCAGGAGAAAGTGCGGGATTATCGCCCTCAAGGGAATGGAAGCGCGCTGCCCGGAATCAGGTTTGGTTTCCAGGTGAAACTTTAATTTCGGGTATTGGCCAAGGCTTTAATCAAATGACACCGATACAGCTAGCGCATGCGACAGCTATCTTGGCAATGCGTGGCCAAGTTCGTCCGCCACGAGTAGTGCGTGCAACCCGTGATACAGGTGAACAGGATATTGTATCGTTACCCATAGAGTTAGGTGAAAGTGTGCCCATTATTGATCCTCAGAATTGGGAAAGTGCGATCGATGGTATGATTGAAGTGATGCATGGAAAAAGAGGCACAGCGCGGCGATCGGCAATTGACTTACCGTTTGAAATCGCAGGTAAAACAGGAACGGCGCAGGTATTTAATATCAAGCAGAATGAAAAATATGATGCAGCAACCTTGGAAAAGAAATTACATGATCATGCTTTATTTATTGCGATTGCACCTGCCGACGATCCACAGTTTGTGGTGGCGGTTGTGGTAGAAAATGGAGGGGGAGGGAGTAAGGTAGCTGCCCCTATGGCACGAAAAATGATTGATGCCTATTTTGGCTTTGATGAAGAGAAAGAGGAAGTCGAAGCGGACGAGGAAAAGGAAGAAACAGACGAGACACCAGATGAATCTGAATCAGAACAGACCACGAGCAATAATGGTGCAGGAACGAGCGAATGAGCTTAATTGATCGACAGCAACCAGCACGTTGGAGTTTGACTGGTTTCTTAGCACGTATTCATTTGGATGCGATGTTATTGCTTTTATTGTTGGCCGTATCGGGTATTGGTTTATTATTGTTATATAGTGCGAGTGATCAAGATATAGATTTATTGATCCGCCATGGAATACGGCTTGCTGCGGCGGTAGGGATGATGTTTGTATTGGCTCAAATTCATCCAGACCGTTATCGAGATACGGCTTATATTCTCTATGGGGCTGGCTTGATTTTATTGATTGCCGTGTTGGTGATGGGCACAATGGGAAAAGGTGCGCAAAGATGGTTAGATTTGGGTTTTTTTCGATTTCAACCTTCAGAAATAATGAAACTGGCAGTGCCTATTTTAGTGGCGACCTTTTTATCAGAGAAAACGCTGCCACCTACGGCAGGTCGTCTATTTTTGGGTTTGGTGATGGTATTAATTCCTACACTTTTAATTGCAAAACAACCTGATCTGGGGACGGCATTACTAATTGCTAGCTCGGGTATTATTGTGCTGTTTTTATCGGGTATTTCATGGCGGATTATTTTTGCTTTTATCAGTCTGTCTGCTGCGGCATTGCCTGTGCTCTGGTATGTAATGCATGATTATCAGCGTCAGCGGGTGTTGACGTTTATCAATCCAGAAAGCGATCCACTTGGTTCAGGCTATCATATTATCCAATCGAAAATTGCGATTGGTTCTGGCGGGGTGATGGGCTTAGGTTGGTTACAAGGGAAGCAGTCGCATTTAGACTTTTTGCCTGAAAGTTCAACGGATTTTGTGTTTGCGGTGATTGCGGAAGAATTTGGCTTGATTGGCGCCTGTCTATTGTTATTAAGCTATTTTTTTGTGGCTAGCCGTGGCTTATATATTGCGAGTCAGGCACAATCGGGATTTGGTCGATTATTGGCGGGGAGTATTTCGCTGGTTTTTCTGGTCTATGTTTTTGTAAATGTTGGAATGGTGACGGGATTATTACCTGTGGTGGGTATACCGTTGCCATTAATTAGTTATGGGGGCACATCAATGGTGACCTTATTTGCAGGATTCGGTATCCTGATGTCTATACATACCCACAGGAGGATGATGGGACCATGAAAATTTTGACTATATTAAGCTTGGCATTATGCTGTACTGCTAGCCAGGCACAGGGAGAGCAATTCCCTGAGTTGCCCGAATTCATTAATAAAATGGAACAGGAGCACGCATTTGATGCGCAAGCTTTGGAGACATTGTTCACGTCTGTCAAAGTGAAAGAGTCAATATTAAAAGCAATTTCGCGTCCTGCTGAGAAGAGTAAAGCTTGGTATGACTATCGAAAAATATTCTTAGGCCAGAGACGGATTAATGGCGGAGTTGATTTTTGGCGAGAACATGCCGCTGATTTAGCGCGTGCCGAGGCGGAGTATGGTGTTCCCGCGGAAATAATTGTGGCGATTTTAGGCGTGGAAACACGTTATGGCGGCAATGTGGGTGGCTATCGGGTGATTGATGCCTTATCGACATTGGCTTTCCAATACCCTAAGCGGAGTAAGTTTTTTCGGTCAGAGTTAGAACACTTTTTATTGTTGGCGCGCGAAGAAGGTAAGCCTCCCTTATTACCTGTGGGGTCTTATGCAGGCGCCATGGGATTAGCGCAATTTATGCCGAGTAGCTATCGTCACTATGCAATTGACTTTGATGGCGATTCAAAGCGTGATATCTGGGAAAACCCAACCGATGCGATTGGCAGTATTGCAAATTATTTGGCGGAACATGGCTGGGTGCGTGGCCAAAGTATTGTGCATAAATCAGCAGCAGCATCAGGCTCGCTTACTGCCGTGCTGGAAGCAGGATTGAAGCCGAGTTTAAACCGTGGGCAAGTGGCAGCCGCTGGGTTATCATTGACGAATTTACCTCATGGTGAGGATAAGCTATCAGTAATTGAACTGGAAAATACACAAGGCCCTGAATTTTGGATAGCACGCCAGAATTTTTACGCAATTACACGCTATAATCATAGTGCGATGTATGCGATGGCGGTGACTCAACTGGGTGACGAGATCCGGCAAAAATATCAGAAATAAGGGGTGAATTCAGTGATAAGAGGATTGCGGATTGGATTATGGGTGATATTGAGTATGTTGTTAACGGCATGTGGTAGCCTGTCTTTACCAGAACGCGATCGGCCGCCTATTATTGACCGTGATGTGGCTCATATTCCAGATGCAGTACCCAAAGCGGAGCCGCGAAGTCGTTATGGCAATGCCTCGCACTATGAGGTGTTTGGTAAGCGTTACTATACCTTGGATAGCAGTGCGGGTTATGAAGAAACCGGCATGGCCTCATGGTATGGTAAGAAGTTTCACGGTCGTAAAACATCAAGTGGTGAAATCTATGATATGTATGGGATGACTGCTGCCCATAAAACATTGCCGTTGCCGACATATGTGGAAGTGACAAATTTAGAAAATGAAAGGCAGGTTATATTACGGGTAAATGATCGTGGCCCTTTTCATGGGGGTAGGTTGATTGATTTATCCTATGCTGCCGCGAAAAAGTTGGGCGTGGTGAGCAGTGGCACGGCGCGAGTAAAAGTGCGTGCTGTGTCCGTTGGAGAAAGCAATCAGCATACGGCACACACATCTGAGCGTAGTGCCGTGGTTAAACCCGCGACCCGTGTAGATAATCAATTAATATTTTTACAGGTGGGCGCTTATGCGTCATTGCAAAGCGCGAGAGGTGTAAAACAAGCGATCCAAAATTTAACGGGAGATCCTGTCTCAATCAGAGAACTGGATAGGCATAGCGGGACTTTATATCGTGTATGGGTGGGGCCATTAGTGAGTGCAGATCAGGGACGAAAGCTGTCGATGCGTTTGGATAATCAAGGTTATGATTCACAAGTTGTTATAGAATAATTTCAAATTTAGGGGTGTAGATAAAGTGGGAATGAAGTATATGAAAAAGGTAATAGTTGGATTGATGTTAGCAATGCTAACGGGATTAGGGTTATCACTGAATGTACTGGCAGAGGGTGTAAAACCAGCCATTACAGCACCTGAAATTGCGGCTAAATCTTATTTCTTGATTGACCATAACAGTGGCCGTGTATTAGTAGCAGAAAATGCCGATCAACGCCTACCTCCTGCCAGTATTACCAAGTTGATGACGGCCTATGTGGTATCAAAAGAATTAGAGGCAGAACGGATCAGCTTAGCGGATGAAGTGTTGATTAGCGAAAAAGCATGGCGGATGGTGGGATCGCGTAGTTTTATTGAGGTGAATACCAAGGTGCCGGTGGAAGCATTATTGCGTGGTATGATTATCCAATCAGGCAATGATGCTGCGGTGGCGCTTGCTGAGCATATTGCGGGAAGCGAGGAAAGTTTTGCCGACATGATGAACGATTATGCGACACAGTTGAATATGGAGGACACACAATATCGCAATTCAACGGGTTTACCCGATCCTGACCACTATACAACGGCGAAAGATATTGCAATTTTGTCATCAGCAATCATCAAAGAATACCCAGAACACTATAAATGGTATGCCGAAAAGGAATATACCTACAATGAAATAACCCAACATAATCGCAATAAACTCTTATGGCGGGATAGCAGTGTTGATGGGCTTAAAACGGGGCATACAGACGAGGCGGGATATTGTCTGGTTGCCTCTGCTAAGCGAGGTCCAATGCGGCTGATTTCTGTGGTGCTCGGTACACGTAGTGAAGAAGCGCGTGCCCAAGAAACCCAAAAACTGTTTGGCCATGGTTTCCGATTTTTTGAAACCCATATGTTGTATAAACCGCATGAGAAATTAGTGGATACACGGATATGGAAAGGGGCAGAAAAACAATTGGTGGTGGGCTTAACGGATGGATTATCGGTGACGGTGCCACGCGGTCAATATAAGTCTCTTGCAGTCACAACACATATTCAAACACCCGTGGTCGCACCGATCAATACAGGCGATACAGTTGGCCATATTGAAGTGAAATTAGGTGATACTCTGATCAGTCAACATCCCATTGCAGCCTTAAAAAGTGTTGAGGCAGGCAGTTGGTGGCGACGGATGTGGGATCATGTTTGGATGAAGATCTTCGGATAGAGAGAATAGGCGATGAAACAAGTTTATTTGAATGGAACATTCTTGCCAGCAGATGAGGCTAAAGTATCTGTTTTTGATCGCGGATTTTTGTTGGGAGATGGCGTGTATGAAGTGATCCCTGTTTATAATGGCCATTGTTTCCAGTTGACGGGACATTTAGCGCGGCTCGAGCAAAGCTTGGCTGGGGTGAGAATGAATAACCCACTGTCGCAGGCTGCGTGGCAGAAGATGATCGAAGCCTTGGTAGATAAAAATGGCGGTGGCGATCAGTCTATCTATTTGCAAGTGACGCGTGGCGTTGCACCGCGTGACCATGTTTTCCCAGTTGGGGTAACACCTACTGCATTTGCGATGAGCAATCCCTTGGTAGCAGTGCCTGAAAAATATAAAATAGAAGGTATTGCAGCGATCACCTTGCCAGATATTCGTTGGCAGAATTGCGATATTAAAGCGATCACTTTACTGCCCAATAGTATGCTACGCCAACAAGCACAAGATCAAGGCGCACAAGAAGCTATTTTAATTCGTGACGGCCATCTAACAGAAGGGGCGGTGAGCAATGTCTTTATTGTAAAACAAGGGCATATTTTTACCTCGCCTAAAACTACGGAAGTCTTGCCAGGGATCACCCGGGAACTTGTCATTGAATTGGCGGCGCAAGCGGATATGCCGTGTGTCGAGCAAGAAGTGAGTGAAACAGCGTTGCGGTCAGCCGATGAGATTTGGGTGACGAGTTCAACGAAAGAGATTTTACCCGTAACAATATTGGATGATGTGCCTGTCGGTATAGGTAAGCCAGGGGCTGTTTGGCAGCAGATGAATGCCTTATATCAACACTATAAACAAAATGTAGCCGCAGGATGAGCGAACAAGATAAGCCACCAACAAGTGAAGATTGCGTAGCAGAAAGTTTACTAGAATTTCCCTGTGACTTTGAGATCAAGGCAATGGGCTTGGCGAATGATGATTTTGTGGCGACGGTATTGAATTTAATTAAACCATATGTGGCCGAATTAGATGAAACACGCGTAAAAATGAAACAGAGTTCGAATGGTAAATATAGCTCGATCACCGTACCTGTTTGGGCGACGAGCAAGGCACAGCTAGATACCATTTATCAGGCTTTATATGAGCATGAAAGCATAAAATATATGCTATAAGACTGATGAAGATAAGAGATTTAGGCCTGGCTGATTATGCACAAACTGTCGCTAAGATGCAGGATTTTACGGCCAATAGAACAGCAGAAACCGAGGATGAATTATGGTTGGTTGAACATGCGCCTGTGTTTACCCAAGGTTTAAATGGCCAGCCATCACATATTTTATCGGCGGGTGATATCCCTGTAATACAAACAGATCGTGGTGGCCAGGTAACCTACCATGGGCCAGGCCAGCTGGTGATTTATGCCTTGATCGATTTAAGACGGCTGGGCATTGGCGTGCGCCAAATGGTCACATTGCTGGAACAGAGTGTAATTGAATTATTGGCACCACTGGGTATTTCAGCACAGGCGAGATCTGATGCGCCAGGTGTATATGTTAAGGATGAAAAAATAGCGGCATTGGGTTTGCGCGTGAAGCGAGGTGCTTGTTATCATGGTTTAAGCCTGAATATAGCGATGGACTTACAGCCCTTTAATCAGATCAATCCCTGTGGTTATCCAGGACTCGTGGTAACTGATTTATCTAGTTTAGGTGTAAAATTGTCATTTAAGCAGGTAAAAGAACAATTAACAACTATCGTATTGGCACAGCTCAAAAAATAATTTTAAGGGTATTATGAACGAAACCGTAATAGCAGTGAAACGTGATATTAAGGCATTGAAGGGTGAATCCAAGGTCTCACGTATCCCCATTAAAATCATCCCCAGCGATCCGAAGCGTAAGCCAAGTTGGATCCGCGCAAAATCACCTGGCGGTGCAGAGGTGCAGCGATTAAAAGCCTTATTACGCGAGAATAATTTACATACAGTGTGTGAAGAGGCTGCTTGTCCTAATTTAGGCGAGTGTTTTTCGCATGGCACGGCCACTTTTCTGATTATGGGTAATATCTGCACCCGACGTTGTCCTTTTTGTGATATTGCACATGGTCGCCCTGATGCACTGGATAAAAATGAGCCCACGCATATGGCTTCAACCATTGCGGCGATGAAATTAAAACATGTGGTGATTACGTCGGTAGATCGTGATGATCTGCGAGATGGTGGATCGCAGCATTTTGTGGATTGTATTGAAGCCGTTCGCCTGCAATCACCAGAGACCAATATTGAGGTGTTGGTGCCCGACTTTCGGGGTCGAATGGATGTCGCATTAGAGGTCTTAGCGCAAAGTCCCCCCGATGTTTTTAATCATAATTTGGAGAGTATCCCACGTTTATATCGTGCTGTACGTCCAGGATCTGATTATCAATGGTCACTGACTTTATTACAGCGCTTTAGGGAGCAACATCCAACCGTACCCACGAAATCAGGTTTAATGTTGGGTTTGGGCGAGACGCTGGAAGAGGTCGAGCAGGTGATGGCTGATTTGCACGCGCATAATTGCCAAATGCTCACTTTAGGCCAATATTTACAACCGAGCCGTCATCATTTGGCGGTAGAAAGATTTGTAACTCCTCAAGAATTTGAGAAATTAGGTGAGTTAGGGCGTAAAATGGGATTTGCCCATGTTGCCAGTGGTCCGATGGTACGATCGTCATATCATGCAGATCGGCAGGCAGCAGGTGAGAATATACCGTTAGTTTGCTAGCGTAATAGGAATATGTAGATGTCACTTAACCGCCGAAGATTTATTAAAACGGGGCTACAAGCAGGAATAGCCGTCCCACTGAGCTTACAGATTGGATGTTCAAGCAAAACATCCAATAAGCAGCAAGTTGTTGTGATTGGCGGTGGGTTTGCTGGGGCCACAGTGGCAAAATACATTCGAAAATGGGCAACAGATGTTGATGTTATTATGATTGAGCGTAATGCGAAATTTGTTTCTTGTCCGCAAAGTAATTTGGTATTGGGTGGTAATTTAACCTTACAAGATTTAACTCGAGGCTATGATGATTTATCCGCTCATGGCGTGCAACGTGTCCACGCCGCCGTTACCAAAATTGATACTGACCAAAAAAGTGTTAGTCTGGATGATGGCGTTGTTATCTCTTATGATCGTTTAGTGATTGCGCCTGGCATTGACTTTATATATGATGACTTACCGATATTGGCAACAGAAGCAGGCAAGCAAAAAGTGCCACATGCCTGGAAAGCGGGGCCGCAAACACAATTACTCCGTGATCAGCTGGTATCAATGAAACAGGGTGGCGTGATTGCCATGGCAATACCACGAACACCGTTTAGATGCCCACCAGGGCCTTATGAGCGTGCTTGCCAAGTGGCATTTTATCTGCGACAACACAATCCGACTGCAAAGCTATTGATCTTAGATGAGAATGCTAACATTGCCTCAAAAAAGGCCTTATTTGAAACCGCATGGCAAAAGGAATATAAAGGT
>DBOG01000014.1:74766-81015 GCA_002299915.1 Proteobacteria bacterium UBA652
AGTGGAAACGGAGTTTGATAATATGCAGGTGGATGTATTGAATATTATCCCGCCGCAAAAGGCAGGTGAAGTGGCGGCGATGGCAGGCGTTATAAGCGTAGATAATCGCTGGTGTGAAGTTGATTTCCTAAGCTATGAATCAACGGTAAAATCCCATGTTCATGTGATTGGTGATGCGATTGCATCACGCTTGCCAAAATCGGGCCATATGGCAAATGCGCAGGCAAAAGTATGTGCTGCGGCGGTAGTAGCGCTATTGGATGGACAAGCGCCAGTTTCCGAGCCAGAAATTAACAATATTTGTTATAGTTTTATTGATGATAAGCAAGCAATGCATGTCGCCGCAATATACCGTTACCAGCCTGATAAAGCAGAGATGATACCGGTTGACGGCGTTAACCTATCTGAGGTAGCATCAGCAGAAGAGGGGCAATATGCTAAGGCATGGGCGCAGAATATTTGGCAAGATGTTTTAGGGTAAGCTCATTTAATGACACAACATTATTTATCTAAATTTACTTTCCCAAAACTGCAGCGAGTAAAGTCTAATCAAACCCTGCCTCTAACGAGTAATGAATTATCCGATTGGATAGCAGATCTACCTATGCTCGATAATAAAGTACTGACATCGGAAATCTCAACTTATTTAGGGAAAATAAATAGTCTCGAAATAAAAGACGATGAGCGATTTGAATTATTAGAGTTATTGCGGCCCATTGTTGAACGAATCATAGCCGAGATGATAAGAGATACCCGTGGGCATGAAGTTGAAATAAGCCCAGAAAATAGTGCGCGACAACATAATGCGAGCATTATTCTGCGTACTATGGCTGTAGGTTACCAACGTTTACTGGTGGATGTTGCCGCACCTAGTTGGTTTGGCGCGAGCAAAAAAGACAAAGCATTACTTGTGGAACGGGTGTTGTTTTATTCCGGCGAACAGTTACGTTTAGCCTATATGTTATGTGCATTCGAGGATGAGGCTGTATGGCAAGCGTTAAATATTAGTTACCACTATGCAATTATTGAGAAGATAGATAAAAAAATAATTAAAGATAGTTTTGCTTATCCTAGTGGAAAAGGATCGCTAGACCTTGTCTATAAGCGTATTGTTTTATTAGCGATGGTTGTGCCTTATGGCTTGAGAGATGCAGAAGTAGATCAAATTTATAATGGTTTATCAGTGGTTGTAGAACTGTTAGAAATAGCGCCTATTATGGAGCAAACGGATGATGTAATGCATATGATTGACCTAAAGCAATCCTATCCACCTTCGCTACAAACAACGTTAGCCTCAAAGGGTAGCTATTACCGAATTGGGAACGGCGATTTACATCGAAAACTGACGCATTACTTATTAACCGGAGAACGACCTAAAGAAGCGCATGAAAAAGGATTGTCCATTGCCGTATTAACACATTTATGCCATCATCTTGAGCCTATTAAACGCCGTGTAACATCACGTGTTTCTAGAGGGGATCAGCATATTAATGCTGTTGTTGGTTTGGAGAATATTCATCTATTATTCGAGCAGATTAATAAGGTAGAAATTGAAGAGGAAACGATTGTTCGGGAAGAGATAGAGAAAGGAGAGCTCACGTTTTCAAAAAGTGATGCACCTCCAACACAGGCAGTGGCTGAACAACAAGTTCAAATTGATGAGCCTATTGAGGTGCCAATATACCAATTCTATCTTCAAGATGAAAGTGAGACGGGTGCCCGATTGCGTTGTCGAGAGGTGCAAGGAGCAGGCTTGTATTTGGGGCGGTTTTTGCTGTTAAAATCAATAGTAACAGAGGAGTGGATATTAGCAAATATCCGTTGGATACGTCTAAAAAATGAGCAAGAATTTTTGTTAGGTGTAGAGTTGCTTTGCTCAGAAATAGAATCTATTGAAATCAAAGCGATAGGAAAAAATGCGGAAACAGTTAAAGTCTTATTGCTTAAAAATGAAGGGCAGAACTCACTGTTATTACCCAAGGCACAGTATCAACAGGGCGATACTATTGTTTGTCTTGGCCAAGAGCAAGAAACAATGTTGATCTTGAATCAGCCAATCTGGGAAAATAATGGAACAGCGCAATTTTATTATTCAGAAAAACCTAACGTAGATCCAGATCCAGAACAGTCGCCAGAAAGTAAATCAGCCACTGATTTACGAGATATTACTTAAATCTGGTATGATCCTCGGTTCTTAAATGAATATGGTAGCGGTACTAGCTGCTTGGAATAAGGATCGTAAATGAGTGATTTTCTACCTGGATTAGAAGGTGTTGCGGCAACCCAATCTGCCATTTCTTATATTGATGGTGAAAAAGGATTATTATCCTATCGGGGCTATCCGATTGAAACGCTTGCTAAGTATAGTAGTTTTGAAGAAACAACTTTATTGCTATTAAATGGTGAATTACCTACTATTTCAGAGCTGAATGACTTTACAAACCAACTGCGTAGCCATTACCGAATAAAATATCATATTCGTGAAATGATGCATCATTTCCCTGCAACGGGTGATCCGATGGATATGTTGCAAACGGCGGTATCCAGCTTGGGTATGTTTTATCCAGGCACAGAATGTTTAACCGACCCTGATTCTTCGGAAGAAGCAAAATATGTGCATGATATGACCGTTAATATCATTGCGCAAATGGCGCCATTAGTGGCGATGTGGGAGCATATGCGAGCAGGCTATGATCCACTCAAGCCGCGTGAGGATTTATCGGTAGCAGAAAACTTGCTGTATATGTTTTCGGGTAAAGAACCTGATCCATTGATGGCGAAAATTATGGATGTCTGTTTGATCTTGCATGCAGAGCATACCTTGAATGCATCAACCTTTGCTGCCTTAGTATCTGGTTCCACCTTAGCGACACCTTATAGTGTTATTTCTGGGGCGATTGGCTGTTTGTCTGGCCCCTTGCATGGTGGTGCGAATCAACGAGTGACAGGTATGCTGGCTGAAATTGGCACTCCTGATAAAGTAGCAGCATGGGTGGATGATAAATTAGCTAAAAAAGAAGTGATTTGGGGGATGGGGCATCGTGAATATAAAGTGAAAGATCCGCGGGCTAAAATTCTCAATGGTTTGGTTAAGGAATTAGTCGAATCGCGTGGTGGTGAGTTGGATCAGTTATTTGATACCGCGATTAAACTAGAAGAAGTGTGTGAAGATCGGTTGGCACATAAAGGCGTGTATCCGAATGTCGACTTTTATTCAGGGATTTTATATGCTGAAATGGGTATTCCGAATGATCAGTTTACCGCCATCTTTGCGGTGGCACGTTCAGCAGGCTGGTTAGCGCACTGGCGGCAGCAAATTAATAATAATCGTATCTATCGGCCAACGCAGATCTATACAGGTCAAAAAGATCGGATATACGTGGCCAAGGCTGATCGTTAAAAAACAGGTGTTTTGCTGGCTTCGCCCGCATGCTCTTTGACTAATTTAGGCACGAGATAACCCGCAATTTGTTTGCGTAGTTCGTCAATTAATTGCTTGCCTTCTGCAAGTGACACATCAAAGTGATGTGCACCTGCAACGGGATCGAGCAGATGCAAATAGTAAGGTAGCACATCAGCATCAAATAGTGCCTCGCTCAGCTGGCGGAGTGCAGATACAGAATCATTGACCCCACGCAATAACACGGATTGGTTGAGCAGGGTGCAGCCTGCGATCCGCAAATCAGCTAACACCGCTTTCTCCTCACTATCAATTTCATTCGCATGATTGGCATGAATCACGATCACTATTTTTAGCCGTGTATCCGCCAACTGAGAAAGTAATTTGGCGGTGATACGTTGAGGCAAAACGATTGGCAGTCGCGTATGAATTCGTAAGGTTTTAATATGAGGTATATCGGCAAGATCTGTCATGATATCGGCCAGTTTTTTATCGCTAAGCGAGAGCGGGTCGCCGCCACTCAGAATAACTTCATTTAAGGTGAGATCATTGTGTAAACCCGCTAAGGTTGTTGCCCAATGGCTTGCCAAAGGATTACTGTCGCCATAAGGAAAATCACGACGAAAACAATAACGACAATGGATGGCACATGCACCAGTTGTGACCAATAGTGCCCGCCCTTGATATTTTTGTAATACACCTGAGGAGGTCACCGCAGAGAGATCACCCACCGGATCGGCGATAAATCCAGCGACATCTGCTTGCTCATCAATAAGTGGCAATACCTGACGCAACAAAGGATCATACCTATCGCCTTTGCGCATTTTATTCACATAAGATTGTGGCACACGCAACGGAAATTGTGCAATTAATTTAGGGTCGATGGCTGCTAATTGACCAATCAGATCGAGCTGTGAAAGCAGCACAAATGGATCGGTGATGGCATTGGCTAATTCACGTTGCCAACTGATAGCTGTATTGATAGGTAAGGATTGCGGTATCATGGTTCCCATTATAAAGGGTACACGCTCTGCAGCACTAAAAACTATGAGGATATTATGGCAAGTTACAGCACTAATCAGTTAAAAAATGGCCTAAAATTTATGTTGAATGGCGATCCCTGCAATATCCTTGATTTGGATTTTGTGAAGCCGGGTAAAGGCCAAGCGTTTACCCGGATCAAATATCGTAATCTCAGAACCGGCCGAGTCAATGAACTCACGATTAAATCCAATGAAAGCATTGAAAGTGCCGATGTAATGGAAATGGAGCTTGAATATTCTTACACCGATGGTGAGTTTTGGCATTTTATGGATCCGACAACGTTTGAGCAACATGCCGCAGATGCTACGGCCATTGCAGACGCTAAAAATTGGCTGCGTGAACAAGTGCTCTACACGGTTACTTTATGGAATAGCACACCGTTAAGCGTGACTGCCCCTAACTTTGTTAATTTAAAAGTAGCAGAAACCGATCCCGGTTTGCGCGGTGATACATCAGGTGGTGGCGGCAAACCTGCCACCCTCGAAACAGGTGCGGTTGTGCGTGTACCCTTATTTATCGAAATTGGTGAATTGCTGAGAGTGGATACGCGGACGGGTGAGTATGTAGAAAGAGCAAAAGAAGAATAAAACCTTATCATGATTCATCTTTTTCGCCACGGCGGTGTTATAAATATGCTAAAAATACTCACTTACTCCGTGTAAGCTACGCTTTTAGAATATTTATGCCTTGCCATGACAAAAAATATTTCTCATGAAAATGTTTTATAACAGCGACTAAATATTCGTCATAATCACGATTATATGGATAACTGGCAACCCTCAGCAAGCCTCGACACCCTAAAACAGCGCGCAAAGCTGCTCGCCGATATTCGCCAGTTTTTTGCCCAGCGTCATGTGATGGAAGTGGAAACGCCCATATTATCGACAGCAGCACCTACAGCGCCTTATGTCGATAGTTTTAAAACGTATCTACATACGCAAGGCTATTATCTCCACACCTCCCCAGAATTTGCCATGAAGCGCTTATTAGCCGCTGGCAGCGGTGCAATTTATCAAATCGCCAAAGTATTCCGCCATGGTGAGCAAGGCAAGCAACATGCCCCCGAATTTACCATGCTCGAATGGTATCGCCCTGATTTTAGCTTAACGGACTTAATGGATGAAGTGGATATGCTTATGCAAAGCTTGCTTGCAAGCCCACCTACTAAACGATTGAGTTATCAGGAGGTGATAGACCAATATCTGGGGATAGATGCCTTACAAGTCGATATAGCAAGCCTGCAAGCACTAATAAACACCAAAATACCCCATCATCCACTAGATGATGCAATGGATAAAACTGCGCTATTAGAAATCCTCATGAGCCAACTGGTCGAACCCCAGCTAGCAATATTAAACACACCCTTGATGATTTATAATTTCCCACCCGAACAAGCCCAACTCGCCAAGATTATCAAAGATGGAAATGGCAATCAAGTTGCCGCACGTTTCGAACTTTATGCTGGCGGTATGGAGCTCGCCAATGGCTATGATGAATTACAAGATGCCGATATATTATTGCAACGATTCGAAGCGGATAATCAACAACGCAAGCAAGCAGGCAAACCCGACATACCGCTGGATATAAACTTACTTGACGCAATGAAACATGGCTTCCCCGCGTGTTCAGGCGTGGCATTGGGCTTAGATCGTCTGTTGATGTTGCTGGTGGATGCTAAGCAGATCAGTGATGTAGTGAGTTTTGATATTAAGCGGGTATGAGAAATCAAGCTGGAGAGTCGCTTATTTGTAGCTAAATGCAAAAGTACAGAACCTGACCTCTACTGTAATCCCCCCATTCTTAAC
>DBOG01000062.1 GCA_002299915.1 Proteobacteria bacterium UBA652
GTTAGTAAGATTACTGAATAAGTAAGCTACGTTAAAATTTCAGCCGAGGGTTGTTGGAGCCCTCGGCTTGTTTGTTTATGTTAGGCCAGTAGCTCCAATTGGTAGAGTAGCGGTTTCCAAAACCGATTGTTGGGGGTTCGAGTCCCTCCTGGCCTGCCACTTTGTGTTAGTGGCAGTTTTTTAAGAACTTTAGTTAAGCGAAGAGATAATGGCAGATACGATTAAATTACTGGTTGCACTGATTATCGCAATTGCGGCAGTGGCGGCGTTTTATATATATAGAGAAGAAGCATCTACCCTGATAAGAGTATTAGGCTTATTGGCAGCGGTGGGTGTGTCTTTGTTTGTGGCTTCAACATCACGTATCGGTGGCAATGCCGTAGACTATATCGGTGATACCCGGGTGGAAGTGCGTAAAGTTGTTTGGCCGACGCGCCAAGAAACAGTGCAGACAACATTATTGGTGTTGTTGATGGTGGTGATTGTGGCGATTATTCTTTGGCTGTTTGATAGTGCCTTAGGCAAGTTTGTTCAGTCGATCATTAATTAAGGGCGATAGTGACGATGAGTAAACAATGGTATGTCATCCAAGCCTTTTCGGGTTATGAATTGCAAGTGCAACGTTCTTTGCTTGAACGTATTACACGCTTCAAGATGGAAGATAAATTTGGCGAGGTGTTGGTGCCAACAGAAGAAGTAGTGGAAATGAAGGAAGGCCAACAGCGTCGTAGTGAGCGTAAGTTTTTCCCAGGCTATGTATTGGTTCAAATGGAAATGGACGATGATACCTGGCATTTGGTAAATGATATTCCGCGGGTATTGCGGTTTATTGGTGGCACAGGCGATAAGCCTGCACCGATCACTAATGCGGAAGCAGAAAATATTTTACAACGCGTGCAAGCGGGTGTGGAAAGTCCACAGCCGAAAGTCTTGTTTGAGCCGGGTGAAGTGGTACGGGTTACTGACGGACCGTTTAACGACTTTACAGGCGTGGTTGAAGAAGTGAACTATGAGAAAAGTAGAATGCGGGTTGAAGTGGTTATCTTCGGACGTTCTACTCCTGTTGACCTAGAGTTTAGTCAGGTTGAAAAAGGCTAGTTAATATATCGAGGCTGGTTAACGGTCTCATCACCTTTTAGCATGTTGCTAAAAGGAAGTTTGGGGAGCCGAAAGGCGTTTGTACCCGCTTAGGAGAAGTAAAGATGGCTAAGAAAATAGATGCCTATATCAAGCTGCAAGTGCCAGCAGGATCGGCAAATCCAAGCCCACCGGTTGGTCCTGCATTGGGTCAGCATGGTTTGAATATCATGGAGTTTTGTAAAGCATTTAACGCGCAAACTCAAAGTATGGAATCAGGCTTGCCGATTCCTGTTGTGATCACGGTGTTTAATGATAAGAGCTTTAGTTTTATCACTAAAACACCGCCAGCAGCAGTGTTGCTATTAAAAGCGGCTGGCTTGAAAAGTGGTAGTGGTACACCAAACACCGATAAAGTGGGTAAAGTAAACCGTGCGCAGTTAGAAGAAATTGCGACGACTAAAATGCCCGATTTAACGGCAGCTGATATGGATGCCGCAGTACGCACCATTGCAGGCACTGCACGCAGCATGGGTCTAGAAACGGAGGGCGTTAAATAATGGCTAAGTTCGGAAAAAGAAGTCAGGCGCTACGTGAAAAACTAGAAGCCGGTAAATTGTATGCAGTTGATGACGCGTTAGCATTGGTTAAAGAAGGTGCGACAGCGAAATTTGTTGAATCAATTGATGTGGCGGTCAACCTCGGTGTTGATCCTCAGAAATCAGACCAAGTTGTACGGAGTGCGACCGTGTTACCTAATGGTACGGGTAAAACAGTACGGGTTGCGGTATTTGCACAAGGTGCAAACGCGGATGCGGCGAAAGAAGCGGGCGCAGATACAGTTGGGTTTGAAGATCTTGCGGAAGCAATGAAAAATGGTGATATGAATTATGACGTAGTGATTGCTTCGCCAGATGCGATGCGGGTTGTCGGTCAATTAGGTCAAGTATTGGGCCCGCGTGGTTTAATGCCAAACCCTAAAGTGGGCACGGTAACGCCGAATGTGGCAGAAGCAGTGGTTAACGCGAAATCAGGCCAAGTACGCTATCGTACGGATAAAGCAGGCATCATTCATTGCTCAATCGGCAATGCAGGTTTTGAAGTGGATGCATTGCGTCAAAACTTAGCGGCATTGATTGAAGATTTAAACAAGCTGAAGCCTAGCTCAGCAAAAGGTATTTACCTTCAGCGTATTAGCGTATCAAGCACCATGGGTGCCGGTGTGCTAGTCGACAAGGCGTTCTTAGATTAAAGAACAAAAGAATTGGACCGCTTGGTGGTGGTTTGACCAGCACCAAGTCGTCTAAGACCGTAGGTGCGTAGTAATACGTTTAATCGATTTGCACCATTAGTAAAATGGGTCGAATTGGCCTACGCAGATGGGGTTCAACTACAAAGTTAAAGATTGTTGTTGAAAACCGTATTGGTAGGGGATAGAAATATTTCCTAAATGAAAGCAACTTACTTTGCTATGTACATGGCTTTAGTTATGTATATGGCGGGTAACCTAAGAGAGGTAATTTAGGTGAGTCTTAATTTAGATGGAAAGAAGGCTGTTGTTGCTGAAGTCGCTGAAGTTGCGTCTACGGCTTATGCTGCTATTGCAGCAGAATATCGTGGATTGTCAGTTTCAGATATGACCGCGCTGCGTGTTAAAGCTCGTGAAGAGAATGTTTATTTGCGAGTGGTACGTAATACGTTGGCACGCCGTGCTGTTGAAGGCACGGATTTTGAGTGTATGCAAGAAGGGCTAACGGGTCCTTTGGTTTTAGGGTTTTCAGTTGAAGATCCTGGTTCTGCTGCACGGGTCATGAATGACTTCGCCAAAGAAAATGACAAACTTGAAATTAAAATGGTTTCGATTGGTGGCAAATTATTGCCTGCGAGTGATATTTCGAAATTAGCTAAGATGCCAACGAAAGATCAGGCTATTGGTATTTTGATGGGTACGATGTTAGCACCTATTGAGAAGTTTGTTCGTACTTTGGTTGCACCAACCAGCAAATTAGTTCGTACAGTTGCGGCTGTGCGTGATTCAAAAGAAGCAGCTTAAGTTTAAGCTGGTTTTATAACTTTGTAGTTTTAAAAATATAGGAAAATATCATGGCTGTATCTAAAGATGATTTGTTAGAAGCGATTTCTAACATGACTGTTGTTGAAGTCGTTGACTTGATTGAAGCAATGGAAGAAAAATTTGGCGTAACTGCTGCTGCACCTGTTGCTGCTGCGGCTGCTGGCGGTGATGCTGGTGGTGACGCTGCTGCGGCACAAACTGAGTTTGATGTTGTAATGACGAGCTTTGGCGAGAACAAAGTGAGTGCAATCAAAGCCGTTCGTGCTATCACAGGTCTTGGCTTGAAAGAAGCAAAAGACTTGGTTGAAAGCGCACCTGCAGCGATCAAAGAAGGCGTTGAGAAAGCAGAAGCTGAAGAAGTTGCTAAGCAACTTGAAGAAGCGGGTGCAACTGCTGAAATCAAGTAGTGCGTTGATTCGTTATCCCCGACTTATTCGGGGGTAACACAGGAAATGGCTGGTGGTTTTGCCCACCGGCCTTTTTCCGTTTGCTGGCCTCGTGAAGATGGGGGCAGTGTGATATTGGAAATTGCTCAGTTTTATGCTGAAACTGAGATATTATCGAAGAGGTGATTCATGGCTTATACGTTTACTGAGAAGAAACGGATCCGGAAGGATTTTGGAAAGCGTTCAAGTGTACTTGCTGTACCTAACCTATTAGCGACACAGGTTAATTCGTATAGCGAGTTCTTACAAAAAGATGACGCGGCAAATAAACGCGTTGATAAAGGCCTGCAGGCCGCCTTTGATTCTGTATTTCCAATTAAAAGCCATACGGGTATGGCAGAATTACAATATGTTAGCTATCGTTTGGGTATTGAAGCATTCGATGAAAAAGAATGCCAATTACGTGGTGTCACGTATGCTGCACCCTTGTTAGTGGTCATGAAACTGGTCATTTATGACCGTGATGCGCCTGCAAAATCTCGTGCGATTAAAGAGATTAAAGAGCAGGAAGTATATATGGGTGAGATCCCATTGATGACGGAGAAAGGTAACTTTATCATCAATGGTACTGAGCGCGTGATTGTATCGCAATTACATCGCTCCCCAGGCGTGTTCTTCGACAGTGATCGGGGTAAAACACATATCTCAGGTAAGATTTTATTTAATGCGCGGGTGATCCCTTATCGTGGTTCATGGTTAGATTTTGAATTTGATCCTAAAGATGGATTATTTGTGCGGATCGATCGTCGTCGTAAATTGCCATCGACTATTTTATTGCGTGCTTTGGGTTATACCAACGAAGAAATGTTGGATATGTTTTTCGATCGTGAAATGTTCAAGCAAGTTAAAGGTGGTTATGAATTAGCATTGACACCTGAACGCCTATTAGGTCAAACAGTGAGTTTTGATATCGCGTTGCCTGATGGCACTGTGGTGGTGAAAGCAGAACATCAAGTGACTGCACGCCATGTCAGACAATTCAAGAAAGCCAGTTTGAAAAAATTAACGGTACCCGCTGAATACCTAATTGGTAAAGTGTTTGCGAAAGATTTGATTGATAAAGACAGCGGTGAAGTCTTGATCAATGCGAATGATGAGATTACTGAAGAAAAATTAGAAGTCTTAGAGCGCTTTAAAATTAAGCAGTTTGCAACGATTTACTTTAATGACTTGGATCATGGCCCCTACGTGTCTGACACCTTGCGTCTTGATGAATCCACTTCTGAATTAGAAGCAAAAGTTGAAATTTATCGGATGATGCGCCCGGGTGAGCCGCCGACGCCAGAATCGGCGAAGAATTTGTTTAATAATTTATTCTTCACTACCGAACGCTATGATTTATCAGGCGTAGGACGGATGAAGTTTAATCGTCGTTTAAGGCGTGATATTTTTGAAGGCGAAGGTGTGCTTTCTAAAGAAGATATCGTTGATGTGATGCTAGAGCTGATCTCAATTCGGGATGGTAAAGGGGTGGTGGATGATATCGATCACTTAGGAAACCGTCGTGTGCGTAGTGTTGGTGAAATGGCAGAAAATCAATTCCGTGTTGGGTTGGTACGAGTTGAGCGTGCAGTTAGAGAACGTTTGAGCATTGCTGAATCAGAAGGCTTGATGCCACAACAATTGATCAATGCGAAGCCTGTGGCTGCTGCTGTAAAAGAATTTTTTGGCTCAAGCCAATTATCGCAGTTTATGGATCAAAATAATCCATTATCAGAAGTAACGCATAAACGCCGTGTATCTGCATTAGGCCCAGGTGGATTGACGCGAGAACGTGCTGGCTTTGAGGTGCGTGACGTACATCCAACGCATTATGGTCGGGTGTGTCCAATTGAAACACCAGAGGGGCCGAATATCGGTTTGATTAACTCTTTGGCGGTATATGCACGCACCAATGAATATGGCTTTATTGAAACCCCTTATCGTAAAGTTAAAAATGGCAAGGTGACCGATAAAATTGATTATTTATCAGCGATTGATGAAGGTGATCATAAGATTGCACAGGCCAATATCAATTTGGATAACAAAGGTAATATTACCGATACAATGGTACCTTGTCGCCATCAAAATGAGTTTTCATTAATGCCATCAGCAGATGTGGATTATATGGATGTGTCGCCACGTCAGGTGGTATCGGTGGCGGCATCATTGATTCCTTTCCTTGAGCATGATGATGCCAACCGAGCCTTGATGGGATCGAATATGCAACGTCAAGCGGTACCAACCTTACGCGCTGAAAAAGCAATCGTAGGTACGGGTATGGAGCGGGTGGTCGCGAAAGATTCAGGTGTGATGGTATCAGCCCGTCGAGGGGGTACAGTCGACTCTGTTGATGGCAATCGTATTGTCGTTCGGGTGAATGATAAAGAAGCAGCGGATGGTGATTCAGGCGTCGATATTTATAACTTGATTAAATACGCACGTTCAAATCAAAGTACCTGTATCAATCAGCGGCCGTTAGTGAAACCCGGCGATGTGATTGCGAAAGATGATATTTTAGCGGATGGCCCTTCAACCGACATGGGTGAATTGGCATTAGGTCAAAATATGCTGATCGCATTTATGCCGTGGAATGGGTATAACTTTGAGGATTCTATATTAGTTTCTGAAAGAGTCGTTGAAGAAGATCGTTTCACGACGATTCATATCCAAGAATTAACCTGTGCGGCGCGAGATACCAAACAAGGTACGGAAGAAATTACCAGTGATATACCCAATGTGAGTGAAAGTGCGCTGGCTAAATTGGATGAATCAGGCATTGTGTTTGTGGGGGCGGAAGTAAATCCGGGTGATATTTTGGTGGGTAAAGTAACACCAAAAGGTGAAACCCAACTTACACCAGAAGAAAAATTACTGAGGGCGATCTTTGGTGATAAAGCAGCCGATGTAAAAGATTCATCATTACGCGTGCCTTCAAGCACCTTTGGTACGGTGATTGACGTGCAAGTATTAACCCGTGATGGGGTTGATAAAGATGCGCGTGCGGTGGAAATTGAATCAGCGGAGTTAAATAAAGTACGTGCTGATTTAGATGACCAATACCGGATCATGGTGGCGGATGTCTATGCGCGACTTGAGAAAACGCTGAATGGTAAGCCAGTGAAAAAAGGCCCTGATTTGAAAAAGGGTGATAAAGTCACAAAAGCGTATTTAAACAAATTAGAGCATGCAAAATGGTTTGAATTGCAAATGGATGCCGATGCATTGAATAAGCAATTAGAAACAGCCAGCGTGCAAGTAAAACAATATCGTAAAGATATTGATGAAGCCTTTGAAACCAAGAAAACAAAAATATTAGAAGGCCATGATTTGCCGCCTGGCGTACAGCAGTTAGTGAAAGTGTTCCTTGCAGTGAAACGTCGGATCCAACCTGGCGATAAAATGGCGGGTCGCCATGGTAACAAAGGTGTTATTTCGAATATTGTACCGGTTGAAGACATGCCCTATACGGCAGATGGACGCCCTGTTGATATTGTATTGAATCCATTAGGTGTGCCATCTCGAATGAATATCGGGCAAGTGCTTGAAATTCATCTGGGTTGGGCGGCAAAAGGCGTTGGCTTTAAGATTGAGGCAATGTTGGAAGAGCAGCGAAAAGTGGCTGACATTCGTGAATTTCTTGCTAAGGTGTATAACTCCAGTGGCAAATCTGAAGATTTAGATTCTTTATCAGATTCAGAAATCATGGAGTTAGCAGGCAATTTGACAGGTGGCGTGCCTATGGCAACCCCTGTGTTTGATGGTGCGGCTGAAGAAGAAATTAAGGATATGTTAGAGCTTGCTGGCTTGCCTCGTAGCGGTCAAGCAACGTTGATTGACGGTCGTACAGGCGATACATTTGAACGCCCTGTCACCATCGGTTATATGCATATGCTGAAATTGAATCACTTGGTTGATGACAAGATGCATGCGCGGTCAACAGGTCCTTATAGCTTGGTGACACAACAACCATTAGGTGGTAAAGCACAATTCGGTGGGCAGCGCTTTGGTGAGATGGAGGTATGGGCACTGCAAGCTTATGGTGCGGCGTATACCTTACAAGAAATGCTAACGGTGAAATCAGATGACACCACCGGCCGGACACGGATGTATAAAAATATTGTGGATGGTGATTATAAGATGGATGCGGGTATGCCTGAATCCTTCCGTGTATTGACTCGAGAAATTAAATCGCTCGGTATCAATATTGATTTAGTTCAAGACTAAAACATCTAGAACTAAGATAATGGCGATAAACCTAATACATAATCAACTATTTAGCTTAGACCCAAGCCTACATTATTAGGCAGGCAGCGGAGATATAAAAGATGAAAGATTTACTGAATTTATTAAAACAGCAATCGACTGGCGAAGAATTTGATGCAATTCAAATTGGCTTGGCATCCCCTAAAATGGTGCGGTCGTGGTCTTATGGTGAAGTAAAAAAACCAGAAACAATTAATTATCGGACGTTTAAACCTGAACGTGACGGTTTATTTTGTTGCAAAATATTTGGCCCTGTTAAGGATTACGAATGTTTATGTGGTAAATACAAGCGCTTAAAGCATCGTGGTGTGATTTGTGAAAAATGTGGTGTTGAAGTGACGATTGCAAAAGTACGTCGTGAGCGGATGGCACATATTGAATTGGCAAGCCCTGTTGCTCATATTTGGTTCTTGAAATCATTGCCATCACGTATCTCTTTATTTATGGATATGACATTACGTGATATTGAGCGGGTGTTATATTTTGAAGGCTTTATGGTGGTAGACCCTGGTATGACAACCTTAGAAAAAGGCCAGTTATTATCAGATGAGAGCTATTTACAAGCGATTGAAGAACATGGTGATGATTTTGTCGCGAAGATGGGCGCGGAAGCGGTACAAATCTTATTGCGTGAAATGGATTTAAAGAAAGAATTACAACAAATTTTGTCAGATATCGACGATACGAAATCAGAAACAAAAATTAAAAAGCTGACCAAACGCTTAAAACTAATGGAAGCATTTTTAGAGTCGGGCAATAAACCAGAGCATATGGTGATGGAAGTGTTGCCAATTCTACCGCCTGATTTACGTCCACTAGTTCCTTTGGATGGAGGGCGCTTTGCAACCTCTGATCTAAATGACTTATATCGCCGAGTGATTAACCGTAATAATCGTTTGAAACGTTTATTGGATTTAAGCGCGCCAGATATTATTGTACGCAATGAAAAGCGGATGTTACAAGAATCGGTTGATGCCTTATTAGATAATGGTCGTCGTGGCCGTGCGATCACGGGCACCAATCGGATGCCGCTTAAATCGCTAGCGGATATGATTAAAGGTAAACAAGGTCGTTTCCGTCAAAACTTATTGGGTAAGCGTGTTGACTATTCAGGTCGGTCGGTTATCGTGGTGGGCCCTTATTTAAAATTGCACCAATGTGGTTTGCCGAAAAAAATGGCATTAGAGCTCTTCAAACCCTTTGTATACGGTAAATTAGAGCGCTTAGGTTTGGCGACAACGATTAAAGCAGCGAAACGAATGGTTGAGCGTGAAGGCCCTGAAGTATGGGATGTGTTAGAAGACGTGATCCGGGAACATCCGATCATGTTAAACCGGGCGCCGACATTACATAGATTAGGGATCCAAGCATTTGAACCAGTACTGATTGAAGGCAAAGCAATTCAATTGCATCCTTTGGTCTGTGGTGCGTTTAACGCTGACTTTGATGGCGACCAAATGGCCGTACATGTCCCCTTATCTTTAGAAGCACAGCTTGAAGCGCGCTCTTTGATGATGGCGACCAATAATATTTTATCGCCAGCAAATGGTGAGCCAGTTATCGTACCAACGCAAGACGTGGTATTGGGTCTGTATTACATGAGTTTGGCTCTGGTGAACGCTAAAGGTGAAGGAATGCGGTTTGCAGATTTAGCAGAATTGAAACGTGCCCATGGCAATGGTTCTGTATCAATTCATGCAAAAGTAACCGTGCGATTAGATGAACGTGATATCTCCTTACCAGAATTAGAACAGCAAAAAACAATTCGTGTTGAGACCACAGTCGGTCGCGCGATGTTGTTTGGTATTTTGCCAGAAGGGCTACCTTTCTCAGTGGTTGACAAAATCATGACGAAGAAAGCAATCACAGGGCTGGTTAATATCTGTTTCCGTCGCCTTGGATTGAAATCAACCGTTATTTTTGCAGATCAACTGATGTATCTCGGATTTACACAGGCAACCAAAGCAGGAGTGTCAGTTGGGATTGACGATATGGAGATTCCACAAGAGAAGGCGACTATTTTGGCGGCAGCGGAAGCGGAAGTTGAAGAGATCGCGACCCAATATACTCAAGGTCTAGTGACCGATGGTGAACGTTATAATAAAATCATTGATATTTGGTCACGTACCAATGATCAAATCGCGAATGCGATGATGGATGGCTTGGGAACGGATGCGGTGCAAGATGCCTCAGGGGCGGAAGTCGAGCAACAATCTACTAACTCCATCTATATGATGGCCGATTCAGGCGCGCGAGGTAGTGCTGCTCAGATCCGTCAGCTAGCGGGTATGCGTGGTTTAATGGCAAAACCAGATGGCTCTATCATAGAAACGCCCATCACGGCGAATTTCCGTGAAGGCTTAGACGTATTGCAATACTTTATCTCGACACATGGTGCGCGAAAAGGCTTGGCTGATACGGCATTGAAAACAGCAAACTCGGGTTACTTAACCCGTCGTTTGGTGGATGTATCTCAAGATTTGGTGGTGGTTGCAGAAGATTGTGGTACAACGGAAGGGTTAGAAATGATGCCAATCATCGAAGGTGGTGATGTGGTTGAACCACTGGGTGAACGTGTATTAGGGCGTGTACTTGCTTTAGATGCACACGCTGCGGATGATGAGACGGTTG
>DBOG01000067.1 GCA_002299915.1 Proteobacteria bacterium UBA652
ACGGCCATTTACGAGGCGGTAAATTATGACTGCCTTTGGTAGTAATACCGTGAACCTCGCGGGACTCAACTTGATCGAAGCCAGTGCGGGCACGGGGAAAACCTATACGCTCGCCGAGCTTTATCTACGGCTAATTTTAGAAAAGGGCTTAACCGTTGATCAGATATTGGTGGTGACCTATACCAAAGCCGCCACCGAAGAACTACGAGATCGCCTGCGACAACGCTTAGTCGATGCCCGCGATACTTTATTAGGGATTATTGATGCAGGAAAAGTGGTTGAATATATTCAGAAACACATTGACGATTCACAAAAAGAGCAAGCCAGTCGGCAGCTAAATTTGGCGATCCAAAGTTTTGATGAGGCCGCGATTCTCACCATTCATGGTTTTTGCCAACGCGTATTGGGGGATTTTGCATTCGAGAGTGCCTTGCCGTTTGAGCTTGAGTTGATGGGGGATGATGTTGCATTATTGCAGTCTGCCACCGATGATTTTTGGCGACGTGAGGTGATGACGGCAGATCGTGAGAGTGTGGCTTATTTAGTATCAAAAAAAGAAACACCGGAAACGTTATTAAAATCAATTAGGAATTATATTGGCAAGCCCTATTTAAATCTCTTAGCTGTGCCAGAAATGGATGTTGTGGCATGTGGCGCTTCTGCACAAACGCAATTTGAGCGCGTGCAATCATTATGGCAGCAAGAGCAAGAAGCGATTACGACGACATTGCAAAACAAGACGCTATTGAATGGCCGTAAATATCCCACGACGAGCATTGAAAAGTGGTTAGGGTTATTAACGGCATTATTGGTAGAAGTACAGGTGCCATTGGTTTTATTTGCGGACTTTGAACGCTTTACGCCAGCAAAATTAGAAGATGCCATTAAGCCTGATCAAACATTACCAGAGTTACGATTCTGGTCAGCTTGCGAAACATTGCTTGAGCGTTGTGAACAAAGACAATTGGCGATGGAACGTGGGCAGCAACAATTACGCCTTCGCTTGCTGACTTATCTACGAACAACGTTGCCCGATCAAAAGCAGCAGCAACAAGTTCAATCCTATGATGATTTATTGTTAAATTTAGACAACGCATTAAAAGGCGAGCAGGGTGAGTGGTTGGCTGAGCAGCTGCGCGCGCAATATCCTGCAGCTTTAATTGATGAATTCCAAGATACCGATCCGATTCAATATGCCAGCTTTAGTCGAATTTATACGAATAGCGGTTTGCCGACTTTTTTAGTGGGCGATCCCAAACAAGCGATTTATAGTTTTCGCGGCGCGGATATATTCACTTATTTAGAGGCGAAGTCGGCAGCAGATAAGCAACATACCTTGGCGACGAATTGGCGTTCTCATCCTAAGTTAGTAAGTGCAGTGAATACTTTATTTGAACGGCAGATGTCGCCTTTTCATCATGATGATATTCCCTTTCAGGCTGTTGCGGCCGCCCGCGAAGCGTTGCCTACCTTTGTGCTTGAAGATAAACCGGTGGTGCCGCTGCAGGTTTTATGGGCAAAAGGAAAGTTAAAAGAAACAGGGAAAGACAAGGGGAAAGCACAGTTATCGAAAGGTCAAATGACCGAGGTTGCTGTTAATGCCACGGCAAATGAAATTGCGACATTGCTGAATCAATCTGCGTTGGGTAAAGCCCATTTATGTGATGGGAAAAGTGAGGAAAAACAAAGTTTAGTGGGAGGCGATATTGCGGTGTTGGTGCGCAATCATAAACAGGCATTGGCTATTCAATACGCACTGCAAGTCCGCGGGATTAATAGCGTACAGCAAGGCAAAGAGACGATTTTTGCTGCGAGAGAGGCGCAGCAATTAGAACGTATTTTATGGGCGATTGCCCAACCTGCAAATGCGGGGCGCGTGCGGGCGGCATTGGTGACTGAATTATGGGGTATCACGGCGACGCAATTATATGCACTTGAGCAGGATGATATTCAGTGGCAATCTACATTAGATGTTTTTTATGAACTGCATCAGCAATGGCAGCAACAGGGATTTACCCGCATGTTTCGGCAGTGGCTGATTCGTTTATCAGTGCAACAGCGTGTATTGACGCTCCCTAATGGTGAACGGATCTTAACCAATTTAAACCATTTAGCAGAGTTGATTCAGGCACAATGCAGCGAACAAAAAAGTGGGATGGAAGCCGTATTACATTGGTTAGCTGCAAGTAGGCAATCTGATCATGCCAATAATGATGCGGCGCAATTACGATTGGAGAGCGATGAACAGCTGGTTAAGATCATTACGATTCATAAAAGCAAGGGATTGGAATATCCCATTGTGTTTTGTCCTTTCCTATGGGATGTGCATTTACGGGCAGCAAAGAATGATGTGATTAGCTTTCATGGGGAAGCCGATCAAACAGCATGTGTGGCTTTTTCAGAACCTGATTTAACGGCAGCACAGCCGATTGCAACGGCAGAAGAGCGCGCGGAAGATATGCGGTTGCTTTATGTCGCGCTCACGCGAGCCAAAGAGCAGTGTGTGATTGTGTGGGGGCCCGCACAATATCAGAAAGGCCGCCATGTTAGCGATTCAGCGTTATTTAGCTTATTGCACCCGACATTAGATACCGTAGACAACGATGCCATGCGCGCTGACTTAGAGGCATTGGTAGCAGACAATCGCGACACAATTTCAATTACGCCGATTATGCTCGACGAACAGATTAACTATAAGGGCGCAGAGGAGAGTTCTCCCACGCTAACAGCAAGACAATTTAAAGGGAATATAGCCGTGCCCTGGGCGATTGGCAGCTTTAGTGGTTTAACGCGATCTTCAAGCCATCCACAGCAGGTTGAGCTACCAGATTATGATCAACACATTCCGATGATGGAGAGTTTGTCGGTTCCTGACGTTCAGGATGAACGAAATCGGTTTAGCTTTCCTCGCGGCGCACAAGCGGGTACCTGTTTACATGCCTTATTTGAATATTGGGATTTCACCAGCGATGATTCCGTGGCGATGAAAGCCCTAGTCGCCCGCACTTTATTACAATATGGGTTTGATGCGGAAAAATGGACAGATGTAGCATGCCAGTGGTTAGTAGAAGTATTGGCGACACCATTGGATAAGTCGGGTTTTAAATTAGCTGATTTAACGCCAATAAAACGCTTAGATGAATTAGAATTTTATTTTCCAGTGGCTGATTTAACGGTGAGCCGTTTGCAACAAGCTTTATTGCCGATCTTAGAAAAAGACGCACCGCTCGCCATGGTGCTTAATCGTCTAAACTTCCACAATCTAGATGGATTTATGAAAGGCTTTATTGATTTGGTGTATGAGCATGAAGGTCGATTTTATGTGGTGGATTATAAATCCAATCATTTAGGGAATAAGGCTGCTGATTATCAAGCAGAGGCACTTGAACAGGCGATGATCTCGCATGGCTATCCTTTGCAATATGCAATTTATAGCTTGGCATTGCACCGTTATTTACGCCTGCGGATCCCCGATTATGATCCAGCGCACCATTTTGGAGGCGTGTATTACTTGTTTATTCGCGGTATGCACCCAGAACGGGGCCAAGATACACTCAGACCAGGGGTTTTCTTCGATAAGCCGTCAGAAGCGATTTTAGACGCGCTGGATGGCTGTATGCGAGGCGATAACTGATGCATCAGCTAGTGAGACAATTACAACAAGCGGGCATCAGTGAATTAGCGCTGCAATTTGCCAAATTTATTGGGCGAATGGAAGCGGATAAACAAACAGAGGTCGTGATAGCGGCCACTTTATTGAGTGAAGCCGTGCAGCGTGGGCATGTGTGTTTAGATTTAGCAAAGGCATGGTCGTTATTCCCTGAATGGGCAGAATGGATCCCACAAAATATGAATGACTGGATCGCAGCGCTTCGGCAAAGCGTGTGTGTTGGCGAAGAGGGTGACTATAAGCCGATGCTATTAACCGATGAAGGGCAGCTATATCTCTATCGTTATTGGCAAGATGAATGCACGGTGGCGCGTGATATTCAGGCGCGTTGCCAGCCTATGGATGGCGTGGATATGGCGCTGTTGAAATCAGGGTTTGATACCTGGCAATTTAATCATGATGGCGTGGATTGGCAAAAAGTGGCTGCTTTTATGGCGGTGACGCGTCAATTTAGCGTTATTTCAGGCGGGCCAGGCACGGGAAAAACCACGGTGATTGCACACGTGTTGGATTTGTTGCAGGCACAATCATCGGATTGTCGCATTATGCTTGCTGCGCCAACAGGCAAAGCAGCCGCCAGAATGCAGCAAGTTTTATCAGAAAAAAATACGTCATCAATAGAAAGTAAAACGATTCACCGCCTATTAGGCATCACCCCAAAACGAGAGCAGGGAAAATATAACGCAGAGAATCCTTTGTCTCTTGATGTTTTGATCATTGATGAAGCGTCAATGATTGATATTAGTTTAATGGCGCAGATTTTAGCAGCCTTACCGACCACTGCGCGGTTAATTTTATTAGGTGATAGTCGTCAATTAGCGTCTGTTGAATCCGGCGCGGTATTGGATAGCCTATGTCGGAGTGGGGTGGGGTTATCTGCTGAGTTTATGGCGCAGCTAACTAAGGCAACAGGGCTTGAGCTTAAACAGCAAGCAGTCGAATCACCCTTACAAAATAGTGTAGTGATGTTGCAGCATAGCTATCGGTTTGCTGCGGATAGTGTGATAGGCAAGCTGGCGAATATGACATTGGCAGGCGATGCTGATAGCAGCATTGGCTTACTAAAAGACTATTCCGACTGCTGGAATAATGATGTGCAGGCTGCCACAATTGAAGCAGCATTAGTTGCAGGTTATCAGCCTTATATTGATGCCATCAGTCATAAGCAATCGCCAGAAATTTGTTTGGCTCAGTTTGAGCGTTATCGCTTGCTATCTGCTTTGCGAAAAGGGCCGCAATCCGTTGCCTCGGCCAACACTTTATTTACGCAATATATGCGACGATTGGGTTGGCGAAGTGATGAGCGGTTTTATCATGGGCAAGCGATTATGGTTACCCAAAATAATTATCAATTGCAGCTGTTTAATGGTGATGCCGGGTTAATTTTGAATCATCCTGAAACAGGTGATCTGCAAGCCTGTTTCATGCAACAAGCTGAATTAAAATGGGTGTTACCCATCAGGTTGCCTGCCCATGAAACCGCTTTTGCGATGACGGTTCATAAAGCGCAAGGTGCAGAATTTGAGCGAGTGGATATTTTATTGCCAGAGCAGGCTAGCCCCTTATTAAGTCGTGAACTACTTTATACGGCAGTTACCCGCGCTAAAAAACAACTCACGATATTGGCAGATGAAGCAACTATTAGGCATACTATAGCGACACAGCACCAACGAGAGAGTGGGCTGGCAGACAGATTTAAGCATCAAAGGGTTTAGCATGGAACATAATATCTTCATCGGGCAAAGCAATGAAGGCAACGCCGTTCATTTATTATCAAAAATGGGTAACCGACATGGCTTAATTGCGGGGGCAACAGGAACGGGGAAAACCATCAGCATGCAAGGCCTCACGGAAGGTTTTAGTGATATTGGTGTGCCGGTGTTTTTGGTCGATGCCAAAGGCGATGTATCGGGTATTACTCAACCGGGGAAAGAACATCCTAAAGTCGCCGAACGGGTCGAGATTATGAGCCTTGATGATTTCGCCTTTCAAGCTTTCCCAGGCACTTTCTGGGATATGTTTGGCAAGGATGGCCACCCAGTTAGAACCACTATTTCAGATATGGGGCCGCTCTTACTTGCACGGTTACTCAACCTCAATGAAACCCAGCAGGGCGTATTGTCATTAGTTTTCCGTGTATCCGATGATAATGGTTGGTTATTGCTGGATTTAAAAGATTTACGCGCCATGCTTAAATTCGTGTCCGATAATGCAGCTGAATTTAGAACGCTATATGGCAATGTTTCCTCGGCCAGCGTCGGCGCGATTCAGCGGCGCTTAATCCAGCTAGAAGATCAAGGCGGCGACAAATTATTTTCTGAGCCAGTGCTTAATCTCGATGATCTGATGCAAACAGATGAAGATGGCAAAGGTATGGTCAATTTATTGGTGGCTGACCAATTGATGAATTCACCGCAGCTATACGGCACATTCCTGCTTTGGTTGATGTCGGAATTATTTGAGCAATTGCCAGAAGTGGGTAATCCCGATAAGCCTAAACTCGTTTTATTCTTTGATGAAGCCCATTTGATCTTCAAAGATGCACCGAAAGTCTTACTAGAAAAAATTGAGCAAGTCGTGCGGTTGATCCGTTCAAAAGGTGTGGGTGTGTATTTCGTTACCCAAAATCCGACAGATATTCCAGATACCGTATTAGGCCAACTCGGTAACCGGATCCAGCATGCCTTGCGTGCCTTCACTGCCAAGGATAAAAAAGCCATTCGCGCCGCAGCGCAAACCTTTAGAGAAAATCCAAAGTTAGACACAGAAGAAATCATGACCCAGCTGGGTGTGGGGGAAGCCTTAGTCTCGATGTTAGATGAAAAGGGCAGACCCAATATGGTGGAGCAAACTCTGATCAAACCACCCAAAAGCCAAATTGGGCCAATCACCAAAGCGCAACGCAAACAGATCCTCGCTGATTCATTGGTAGCAGGCATTTATGAGAAAACAGTAGATAGAAAATCAGCCTATGAAATTTTAGCTGTTCGGGCAGAAGAGCAAGCCAAACAAGCAGAGGCCGAACAAGCAGAAGAAATTCGAGAAAAAGAAGTTAAAAAATCCAGCCGACGCAGCACCCGGCAAACACCCACAGAAGCCTTCGTTAAAAGCGCCATGCGCGCAGTGGGAACCCGCGTAGGGAAGAAATTAGTACGCGGTATATTGGGCTCGTTATTTGGTGGACGGTAAAGAACCTGAATTTGGGATATTTCTTGCTTGTCAAAAGTTAACTGTGGTTTATATTCGTTTCTCATCTGATACATTAATAAGTTTCTATAAATTCAATGTGTTATGTATTTCTCATCCCGAGTTCAGGTTATAATGGCTTAGATGGATTATTTACCTCTCTTTTTTGATTTACGTGCTGCGCCTTGTTTGGTGGTTGGCGGCGGCGATATTGCGGCAAGGAAGGCGCAGTTATTATGTAAAGCGCAGGCGCGGGTGACCTTAGTTTCTCCGGCATTATCTGCTACAGCGCAAAAGCTGGTGGATGCTGATACGGTCGTATGGATTGAAGCGGTATTTTTATCTGAGCACCTGAAGGGTCAACGGTTGGTGATTGCAGCGACAGATAAGCGCGAGGTGAATCAGCAGGTTTACGATGCGGCTAAATTAGTTAATATTCCTATCAATGTGGCAGATTGCCCTGAATTATGTGATTTTATCTTGCCGTCCATTTTAGATCGGTCGCCAATTTTGGTGGCGGTGTCGAGTGGTGGCAAATCTCCAATTTTGGCGCGGCAATTACGCGCGAGATTGGAAACCTTAATTCCACCGAGTTATGGCCGTTTGGCAACGTTGGTAGGGAATTATCGAGACAAGGTGAAAGCAGTATTGCCGACAGTAGATTTACGGCGGCGATTTTGGGATGGTGTATTACAGGGCTCAGTTGCAGAACAAATACACGCAGGGCGTGATGGTTTGGCACAAGCGACCTTAGATAAAGCGTTGGCAAACACAACAGCAGAAACACTCCAGCATGGCGAAGTCTATTTAGTCGGTGCAGGGCCGGGTGCCCCCGAATTATTAACGTTTAAGGCCTTGCGGCTGATGCAGCAGGCGGATGTGGTGTTTTATGATCGCTTGGTAAGCCCGGCTATTTTGGATTTGGTGCGTAAGGAAGCGGATCAGGTGTATGTAGGGAAGCAACGCGATTGGCATAGTGTGCGCCAAGAAGGGATTAATCAATTATTAGTTGAACATGCGCAAGCAGGGATGCGAGTTTTGCGGTTGAAGGGGGGCGATCCCTTTATCTTTGGTCGTGGCGGTGAGGAAATTGAAACCTTGGCGGCTAAGGGCATTCCCTTTCAGGTGGTACCAGGCATTACAGCAGCATCGGGCTGCGCCAGTTATGCTGGGATCCCGTTAACACATCGCGATCATGCTCAGAGTTGTACTTTTGTAACGGGGCAATTGAAAGAGGGTGAATTAGACTTGAATTGGTCTATGTTGGTGCAGCCACGCCAAACGATAGTTGTATATATGGGTTTGGCGGGCTTATCTGTGTTGAGTGCCCAATTACAAGCACATGGTTTGACAGGGAATACGCCCGCCGCCTTGATTCAGCAAGGCACGACGGAGCAACAAAAAGTGTGGGTGAGCACGATTGCTGAATTGCCCGCCATTGCCGAACAGGAGCAGCCAGTTGCGCCTACATTGGTGGTGATTGGGTCAGTGGTGGCATTGCATGATTCTTTAGCATGGTTTCAAGCAGGATAAACCGGTTACGCTAGTGTTGTTTGAGGCTTCTTGCTGTGCAAATTGAAGACATCGCTTTTAATTATAAATATTTATAAAAAACGTGACGCTAATCACTCAGGAAAATCCTTAGTCAGCTAGGGAGTTAATCACTCCCAAATAGGGAGGGATACTGATAAAATGCTTGCCGATCAAAGCAGTATTTAAGCTCTAAATTCACCCTCAACACACCCATGCCACTGCATTGGCTGGAAATTTTTAAGGAAATATTCACGTGATTAAAAAGAAATTAGCTATAGCCCTCTTGCCAACGCTGTTTTCAATGGGGGCTTTTGCCGCCGATGATAGTAGCTTGGAATTAAGCGATATTGAAGTAATTGGGGTAACTCCCGTACATGGCGTGGGATTGCCCGCCGATCAGATCCCTACTAATATCCAGTCTGCTACAGCAGCACAGATTGAAGCAAGCCAAAGTTTAGATGTAACCGATTTTATGAATCGTACATTGGGTAGCGTGTCGATAAATTCAGCTCAAAACAATCCATTCCAACCTGATTTACAATTCCGTGGTTTTACGGCTTCTCCTTTACTAGGTTTGGCGCAAGGTCTGTCGGTTTACCAAGATGGTGTGCGCGTGAATGAGCCATTTGGTGATGCTGTGAACTGGGAATTGATTCCAGAAGGGTCAATTGCCAATATGAATTTGATTCCAGGCTCTAATCCTTTATTTGGATTAAACACCCTAGGTGGGGCAATTTCTGTGCAAACCAAAAATGGCTTTAATGCGGAAGAACATAGCATTGAAGCATTAACGGGCTCATTCCAACGTCATAAGTTGAGTGTGGAAAGTGGTGGCAATAATGGTAACTGGGGTTATTTCATCAATGGTGCTTTCACTGAGGAAGATGGCTGGCGTAATTTCTCGCCTTCGGAAGTGAAGCAATTATTCACTACGGTGAGCTATCGTAATGAAACTAGTTCGTTAGACTTGAGTTTAACAGCGGTAGACAGTGATTTGAATGGTAATGGTGCCTCACCGATTGAGCTTGTAGCCGAGGATCGCGCAGCGGTATTCACCCATCCTGATAATACGGAAAATGAATTACGGATGCTGTCACTTAATGCGTCACATTGGATCTCTGATAATGTAATGCTATCGGGTAATATCTATGCACGTAAAAATGATCGTGATACGTTCAATGGTGACGGTGCGGAATATGGCTTTGAGGAAGATGATGGTGAGTTTATCTTAGTGGTTGGTGATGACGACGATGATGATGATGATCATGAGCTAAATGTGGCGGCATTGGAAGATGACGATGATGACGATGAAGAAGGAGTTACAAACAGCCAAGGAGAAGTGATTACAGCAGCCGATTTAGGTGTGAGTGATCCAGAAGAAGTTGATTTAGCGATTAACAACACCTCTTCAACAGAGCAAGATTCGCAAGGCTTTACATTGCAAAGCACATTCTTGAATGAATTTGCGGGCCGTGAGAATCAGTTGATCGTGGGTGTGAGCTATGATCGTGCAGATATGAAATATAATGCAGCGGGTGAAGTGGCTCTATTCAGGGAAGACCGTGGTACCAATGGCACAGGCGTGTTTGATAGTTCAACAATTGTAGATGCAGCAGTAGACAGTAATTCGGTTGGTTTATTCTTAACCGATACCTTCTCTGTGACAGAGGATTTAGCATTGACCTTATCAGGTCGCTATAACCGTACAAAAATTGATATCTCAGGCACCAGTGAAAATGGTACGCGTGATCTCAATGACACGGGTAAAACGCACACTTTCCATCGTTTTAACCCATCAGTAGGTGCTGCCTATACGGTGAATGAGAACTTGGGCGTATATGGTAGTTATAGCGAGTCCTCGCGTGCACCGACACCCTCTGAATTAACCTGTGCAAATGAAGATGCACCTTGTGCCTTACCCAACTCTTTCTTGAGTGATCCACCGTTAGATCAAGTTGTTTCTAAGACATTTGAAACAGGTTTACGAGGTGAAGTCCGCGGTATTAAATGGAATGCGGGTGTGTTCCACTCAGAAAGTGATGATGATATTATCTTTTTGCCGGCCGATGGTGATAATGCACAGCTGAATTTGGGTTTCTTTGATAATGTGGGCACAACACAGCGTCAAGGTATTGAACTTGGTTTGCAAGGCACCAATAAAGCGGTTTCATGGTTTGCAAACTATGCTTATATAGATGCGACTTTTGAAACAGAATTCGAAACGTCTAATCCAAATAATCCTTTCTCATCAGAGGAAGTGGATGTTGAAAAAGGCGATACCATTCCAGGAATTCCTAAGCATACGGTTAAGGTTGGCGTAGATTACCAAGCAACACCTAAATTTAGTATTGGAACAGATGTATCTTACCGTTCTAAGCAATATTATCGTGGTGATGAAGCCAACAATAACGATCAAATCAGTGGTTATACGATAGTGAATCTACATGGTCGTTACCAAGCAACGAAGCATGTGCAAGTGTTTGCTAAAATTGATAACTTATTCGATAAAGAATATAGTAACTTTGGTCTTTATGGTGAAGCAGATGAAGCGCCAGGATTTGGTGATGATGGCCGTGGCTATGAAAATGCACGGTTTGTAGGTGTCGGCGCGCCACTTTCAGCTTGGGTAGGTGTTAAAGCTAACTTTTAAGTTGTTCATATAGCTATTGGTCTAAATAACAACAAGATTATTGGCCTTCTCCACCGCGATGTTCGTAATGAGCATCGCGGTTTTTTTATGGCCGTTGTTTATAGAAATCGCATTGAAAGATCAAGCGCGCGTATATCTTTGGTCAACGCGCCAATCGAAATACGATCAACGCCCGTTTCTGCAATACCGCGAAGGGTATTTAGGTTAATACCACCAGAGGCTTCAAGCAACGCCTGGCCTTGGGTCAGGGCGACTGCTTTCTTAAGCGCAGGCACCGCAAAGTTATCAAGCAGGATAATATCAGCCTTAGCGGCTAGAGTTTGCTTTAATTCCTCTTCATTTTCGACTTCCACTTCAACTGGAATACCCGTATTAAGTTGCTGTGCGGCTTGAATGGCGGCAGCAATGCTACCCGCAGCGAGGATATGATTTTCTTTGATTAAGATGCCATCATAAAGCCCGACACGATGATTGACGCCACCGCCACAACGCACAGCATATTTTTGTGCAATGCGTAGGCCCGGAATGGTTTTGCGCGTATCTAAAATTTGCACGTCGATACCAATTACAGTATCTGTATATTGACGTACCAGTGTGGCAGTACCTGAAAGCGTTTGTAAAAAGTTGAGTGCAGTGCGTTCGCCAATCAATAGGTTTCTCGCATTACCCGTTAATGTGCAGAGTAGGGTATCAGGGGTGACTTTATCGCCATCCTGTACTTGCCAAACGCATTGAATATTGGAATCGATTTGTTCAAATACCGTGTTCACCCAAGGAATACCACTAATAGTAGCCGCTTCTCGGCTAATAATGGTTGCGGTAGCTATCGCCTTTTCAGGAATCAAACTGGCAGTGAGATCACCACTACCAATATCTTCTTTTAGGGCATTCCGTACATCAGTATTCACAATCGTAAAATCAGGTTTAATAAGTGTCATCTCGTAGTACAATAATAGTTAATGATTAAGATAGGGTAGCGGGTGAAATCACAATTTTCTAGTTTTTTTAAGCATTTTATTGCCAGCGCACGTGATCTATCGGCGATTGTGGCGGTGATTGCTTTTTTCCAGCTGGTGATTTTGCAACAACCTATCCCAAATTTAGCGGATATTTTAGTGGGCGTGTTGCTCGTGATGCTGGGGCTGACTTTTTTTATTCGTGGCTTAGAAATGGGTCTATTCCCGATTGGTGAGAGTATGGCCTATGCTTTTGCGCGTAAAGGGAGTGTGTTTTGGCTATTAGCCTTTGCATTTTGCTTGGGTTTTGGGACAACGATTGCTGAGCCCGCTTTAATTGCGGTCGCGGCCGAGGCGGCAAATGTTGCAGCGGTTGGAGAAATGATCGCGCATACCGATGCCGCGATGAATAGCTATGCGACAGGCTTACGTTATACCGTCGCTGTATCGGTAGGTATTGCGCTGGTTGTGGGTGTATTGCGGATCTTAAAAGGCTGGCCGATTCATTATGTGATTATTGGTGGTTATATTACGGTGGTGGTGATAACTTTTTTTGCCCCTGCTGAAATTGTGGGCATTGCCTATGATTCAGGCGGTGTCACGACATCAACGATTACAGTGCCACTCGTAACCGCATTAGGTGTCGGCTTAGCTTCCAGTATTAAAGGGCGTAATCCGATGTTGGATGGCTTTGGTTTAATTGCTTTCGCTTCTCTAACGCCGATGATTTTTGTGATGATATATGGCATGGTGATGTTGTAATGGAGTTATTAATTTCACTGGGGCAGGGCCTATTAAATACGCTGAAAGATGTGATTCCGATTGCGGTGATCATTTTTGGCTTTCAGTTATTAGTGATCCGCCGTGCGATTCCGAATCTTAAAAAGGTATTGATTGGTTTCACCTATGTTTTGATTGGTTTGGTGTTATTTTTACAAGGCTTGGAACAGGCACTTTTTCCATTAGGTAAGTTAATGGCAACCCAGCTTACGGCGCCTGAATTCTTATTTAAAGGCTTAGCAGAAATACCTAATCAGATTCATTGGCAAGATTATATGTGGGTGTATATCTTTGCAGCGGCAATTGGCTTTGCTACGACAATTGCCGAGCCAGCGTTGATCGCCGTGGCAATGAAGGCGCAAGAAGTCTCGGGTGGCGCTATTTCAGTATGGGGTTTGCGGATTGCAGTGGCATTAGGGGTGTCGGTGGGTTTAACGCTTGGTGTGTTCCGTATTATCACCGGCACACCTTTGCAGTATTACATTATGGTGGGCTATGCCATTGTTATCGTACAAACTTTTTTTGCACCGAAGATGATTATTGCCTTGGCTTATGATTCCGGTGGGGTCACAACGTCAACCGTTACCGTGCCCTTAGTCGCCGCATTAGGATTGGGATTAGCATCAACAGTACCCGGTCGTAGTCCCGTATTAGATGGTTTTGGCTTGATTGCTTTTGCCAGCTTATTTCCGATTATAAGCGTGATGATTTATGCGCAATTAGCAGAATGGCGTGAGCATAAAAAACAGAGGAGAAAACAAGATGCACTTTAAATTAATTATTTGTTTTGTAGACGAGAGTAAAACAGACACAGTAATAAAATCAGCACGAAAGGCAGGCGCAACAGGTGCGACTATTATTAATCATGCGCGTGGCGAGGGATTAGAGCAAAGTAAAACCTTTTTTGGTTTAAGCCTTGAAACCCAGCGGGATGTTATTCTATTTTTGGTGGAAGAGCATCTATGCCGACAGATACTAGAAACCATTGAAGTGGTGGGTGAATTTGATGCTAAGCCAGGCACAGGTATTGCGATTCAGATTGATGTGGAAGATGCGGTGGGTGTGTCGCATCAAATTAAAGAGTTAAATGCAAGGGTGGAGGATGAGATATGAGTAAGAAAGACATAATACGGGTGCGGGATGTGATGCGGCATGGGGTTGATGTTGTGGATGGGATGACCACGGTGCATGACGCTTTAAAGGAAATGAAACATCTAAAAAATAAGATGTTGGTGATTGATAAACGTCATGATGATGATGAATATGGGATGGTGATGATTTCAGATATTGCCTATCATGTGTTGGCCCGCAACAAAGCACCAGAGCGGACCAATGTATATGAAATAATGAGTAAGCCAATCGTGTCTATTGATGCAGACATGGATATTCGGTATTGTGCACGGTTATTTGAACGCCTGAAATTATCACGTGCACCCGTGATTGAAAGTGATAAATTAATTGGTGTAGTGAGCTTGACGAGGATGGTATTAGAAGGCGTGAGAAAATAATATGCGTCGACAAATACAATTCTTAAAACTCCTCGCTTGTTAGAGAGAGTTGGGTGAGGAGAGTCCCAAATAAGGCAATGAGAAAATGAACTTAACCATCAAACAAGGCATCCTCCAACAAGCCACATTTTGCTTATCGCCAAACTGTGATGAAAGGCCAATGGGCATGGTGGCTGATGGTATTGTGATCCATAATATCAGCTTGCCGCCGAATGAATTTGGTGGCGATTGGATAACTGATTTATTTTTAAACCGCCTTGATCCCACGGCGCATCCTTATTTTACTGAAATTGCCGATATTCGGGTGTCTGCCCACTTGCTGATTAAACGTGATGGATCAGTTAAACAATATGTCCCATTCCATCAACGCGCATGGCATGCAGGTCAATCGAGTTGGGAAGGCCGCACTGCTTGTAATGATTTCACCATTGGCATCGAATTAGAAGGCTGCGATGAGCAGCCATTTGAAGACAAACAATATACAAAGCTAACCGCCACTATTCAGGCGCTATTGACAAGCTATCCAGCATTATCAACAGAACGGATAACAGGGCATAGCGATATTGCACCGGGCCGGAAAATAGATCCAGGGCCTTTTTTTGATTGGCTGCGGTTCAATCGCTCTCTTGATCAAGGCTGATTTTGCGTGCCTAAGCGAATGAATGTTTGCATATAGCGAATATCAAGTTCACCTTCACGCAACGCAGCATAAAGGGTTTTAGATAAACCTTGTTTGCCTAAGCGCACCGTCGAGACAGGGAGGTTTTTACAATATTCTTGGGTCAACCAGCTAGGTAGAACGGTTATACCGCGGCCTAATCCGACCATTTGCACCATAATATCTAAGGATTCAATGGCTTTCGTTTTGGGATTGCTACCCGCGGGTAGCAGAAACTGAGTGAACACATCAAGCCGCTCATGCGGTATAGGGAAAGTGAATAAAGTATCGGTATTCAATTGTTCTGGTGTTATGAATTTATGGTGTGCTAAAGCATGGTTATTGGGGAGTAATAACACTAATTCATAATCAAACAAAGCTTCATATGCGATCCCCCGTTTTTTGATGATATCGGGGGTGACTAATAAATCAATATGATGATTTAATAAGCCTTCGAGCCCAGAAAATTGGAATTTCGATACAATATCGACATCCATATCGGGCAGAGTCAATAAGAAATTAGCCAGAATACCTTTTAGCCACTCATAACAAGGGTGACATTCCACCCCTAAGCGCAACACACCTTCTCGGCCTTCACCATAAGCAGATAAGGTTTTTTCTGTTTGCTCTAATACCGGTAATACTTGTCCCGCGGCTTGCAGCAATAATTCGCCTGCTTGGGTTAGGCGTAATTGTCGACCCTCTCGTTCCCAGAGCGAGACTCCTAGTTTCTTTTCTAGGTAGCGGATCTGATGCGATAAGGCGGGTTGGGTGAGAAATAAGGCATTGGCAGCCGCGGTTAAAGTGCCGTTATCTGCCAAGGCTTGCATGATTTTTAAATGTATTCGCTCAATCATATATGAATATTCCTAATGATTATGGTAAAAATCATCATTATTACTCATAAGTAATCTTGTTTACAATAGCCAATCTCTCAAATAGACAAAATTAGGATATGGTGATGGCAATAACACATAACCTCGGATTCCCTCGTATTGGGAAGAACCGAGAACTCAAATTTGCATTAGAAAAATATTGGCGGTCAGACATATCGCAGGATACATTGCAGCAACAAGGTGAATTATTGCGGAAAACACATTGGCAACAGCAAGCCAACTTGGATTATTTGCCGGTGGGTGATTTTTCTTTTTATGATCATGTATTAGATACCAGTGCTTTATTGGGTAACCTGCCTGCGCGTGCTAGTCAGGAAGGCAATACGCTTGATCGTTATTTTCAAGTGGCGCGCGGGCGATCCGCAGCGAGTGATTGCTGTCATCAAATAGCGGCAGGGGAAATGACCAAATGGTTTGATACCAACTATCACTATATCGTGCCAGAATTTGATGAAAATACAGAATTTAGTCTGCATGCAGATGTCCTGATCAGCCAAATCAAAGAAGCAAAACAGCACAATCAGCAGATAAAACCCGTCTTGCTTGGGCCTGTCAGTTATTTATGGCTGGGTAAATCAAAAGATCATACGGAGAAGTTGTCATTGCTAGATAACGTAGTAGCCGTATATGAACAGCTATTATTACGCTTAGCCGAGGAAGAGATTGAATGGGTGCAAGTCGATGAGCCAATTTTGGTAACCGAATTGGATTCAGCATGGCAGCATGGTTTAAAACAAGCTTACTTTTCGCTAAGCAAGGCACCAGTAAAATTATTACTCACCAGCTATTTTGGTGAGTTAAAAGAAAATCTCCATTTTGCTTGTGAATTACCCATTGCAGGATTGCATATTGATACGATCAATGCCTTTAGTGAAATAGAGAAGGTGGTTGATTGGTTGCCAAGCCATAAAATACTCTCATTGGGCGTGATTGATGGGCGTAATATTTGGAAAACAGATCTGAATGCCTGTTTAGATTGGCTAGAACCTTTGGCTGAAAGGTTACAAGCTCGACTTTGGTTGGCACCATCGTGTTCTTTATTGCATGTTCCCGTCGATCTGAATAGCGAAACGGATCTGGATGAAGAAATTAGATCATGGTTGGCCTTTGCGGTGCAAAAGTTGGCAGAATTGGAAGTGTTAGCCACCGCGCTTAACCAAGGAGTTCTTAGCGTGTCAGAACAGTTGCAAGACAATGCAGCCGCTATTTTATCTCGCCAACAATCGAAACGGGTACATAATCCTGCAGTGAAAATACGCGTTGCAGGAATAGACAGCGAGATTGTGAATCGAAACAGTGTCTATCAAAATCGCGCCGAGATTCAGCGGGATATTTTTAACCTGCCATTGTATCCGACCACCACGATTGGATCGTTCCCACAAACAAAGGAAATTCGCCAAGCAAGAAAACGCTTTCGGCAGGGCGAACTCGATCAAGCTGGATATGATGATTTTATTAAAAATGAAATCAAATTAGCGATTTCGGTGCAAGAAGAAATCGGTTTAGATGTCTTGGTGCATGGTGAGCCAGAGCGTAATGATATGGTGGAATATTTTGGCCAGCAGCTCGAAGGCTATGCCTTTAGTCAATTTTCTTGGGTGCAGTCTTATGGCTCTCGCTGTGTGAAGCCACCGATTCTTTATGGCGATATATCGCGGCCTGCACCGATGACGGTTGACTGGGCAATCTATGCACAATCGTGCAGCGATAAGCCTGTAAAAGGCATGCTAACAGGTCCAGTGACTATTTTGAATTGGTCATTTGTGCGTGATGATCAGCCGCGTTCAGAAACGTGTCTACAATTAGCGCTAGCTATTCGGGATGAAGTGTTGGATCTTGAAAAACATGGTATTAATATTATTCAGATTGATGAAGCGGCATTGCGAGAAGGCTTACCGTTAAGACAATCACAATGGCAAGCATATCTTGATTGGGCGATTTATAGCTTCAAAGTATCAGCCAATGGGGTGCAGGACAAAACACAGATCCATACCCATATGTGTTATTCCGAATTTAACGATATTATTGCTGCAATAGCCGAGATGGATGCCGATGTGATTACGATTGAAACTTCGCGGTCAGATATGGAATTACTGGATGTGTTTAATGACTTCAATTATCCCAATGAAATTGGCCCCGGTGTCTATGATATTCATTCGCCGAATATCCCAACCGTAGATGCCATCGTATCGTTAATGGAAAAAGCCGCCCAGCGGGTCCCTGCCGAGCGCCTATGGGTGAATCCAGATTGTGGTTTGAAAACGAGACAATGGGCAGAAGTGAAGCCTGCTTTAGAAACGATGGTGGCAGCCAGCCGGGTGTTGCGGCAAGCTAAGTCAGTGTAAAAGCATGATGTAATTTACATTAGCTGTGATCGGTCTAGTGCAGTTTATGATTTAGGCTGATCTTTTATTTCAGTATTATTTGTGTCGGTAAACTATTTATTAAATCCTTCTCACCCGAAACGAACGCCCTTTAAGTTTGCCTTGTTCCAGCTTTCTCAAGGCTTCTTCAGCGACAGAACGATTTACTGCCACATAAGCCGCATTATCAAGTAGATTGATCTTACCCACTTCGCTGCCTGCAATACCATTTTCACCTGTGAGCGCGCCGAGAATGTCGCCAGCACGGACTTTTTGTTTTTTACCACCGCCAATCTGCAAAGTAGCCATCGGCGGCTTGTAGGTGGGTTTATCGAGTAGCTTGTTAGGTGGTAAGGGCGCAGTATCAATTTTATGGCCGAGATAATCTTCTAGCCGCTCAACTTTATAGCTTTCTTTATCGCCATACAGCGTACAGGCGATGCCTTTACTCCCAGCGCGACCCGTTCTGCCAATGCGATGCACATACACCTCGATATCGCGTGGAATATGATAGTTAATCACCATGTCGAGACTATCAATATCTAAGCCACGCGCGGCAACATCAGTGGCGACTAGGATGGACACGCTTTTATTCGAAAATCGAATCAGCGCTTGATCGCGATCGCGTTGCTCTAAATCACCATGCAGGGCAATGGCGCTAAAGTCGTATTGATAAAGTGAATTAGCCACTTCTTTGGCCTCTATTTTGGTATTGCAAAAGATGACGGTAGACTCCGCTCGGTTATTAAGTAGAAGGAGTCGCAGTGCGGTGAGGCGTTGTGGTTCATAGTCTATTTTATATAAATGCTGTTGGATGCTGTTGCTATCATGGGTGGCGGCGACTTGTATCATCATCGGTTTTTGCATGATACGTTTTGAAATAGATTCTATTTGCTTAGGAAAGGTGGCGCTAAATAACAGCGTTTGGCGTTCTTTGGGCGCATAGGCAATAATAGCATCTAAGGTGTCTTGGAAACCCATATCAAGCATGCGGTCGGCTTCATCTAATACCAGTGTGGTTAGATTATCTAGGTTTAGGCTACCTTTACGGAGATGTTCTTCAATCCGCCCAGGTGTGCCAACTATAATATGCGCGCCATGCTCCAGCGAACCAATTTGAGGACCAAAGGCTTTACCACCACATAAGGTGAGCACTTTAATATTATGAATGCCGCGCCCTAAGCGGCGGATTTCTATGGCGACTTGGTCGGCTAATTCACGGGTAGGGCAGAGCACTAAGGATTGTACGCGGAAGCGTTTCACATCGAGTTTATGAAGTAAGCCCAAGCCAAAGGCAGCTGTTTTACCTGAGCCTGTTTTTCCCTGACCAATGACATCTTTTCCCGCCAAAATAGGCGGTAAGCTCTGGGCTTGGATCGGTGTCATTTCTTGATAGTTTAGCGAGGCTAAGTTTTCAAGTAAACCAGGCTGCAGATTAAGCGATGTAAAGTCTGTTTGGCTCAAGGGTGTTCCTTAATGAAAATAGAATTTCATGGGTGATTTATTTTAGGGGTAATTCGTAATTCTTAAGCGTAGTAAATTAAAAATCCCCGTCACCAATAATGGTAACGGGGATTCATATTATCAGCTACGCCCGTGGGGCGTGGTGCTTATTCTGCTGGTGCAGCAGCAGGTTCTTTTTCAGTTGCTGCTGTAATCGCGACCAATTCGATGTCGAATTTTAAGGTTTCATTTGGACCGATTAATTGGCCAGTGCCACGGGGGCCATAGGCGAGGTTAGCGGGGATAACGAGTTCCCATTTTGCGCCTTCTTTCATGAGAACGAGCGCTTCTTGCCAGCCTTTGATTACACCTTGCACTGGGAAGGTAGCAGGTTCACCGCGATCATAAGAACTATCGAAGGTAGTGCCATCTAATAATGTGCCTTTATAATGCGCGATAACCTTATCTTCGGGTTTAGGTGTTGCACCATCACCTGCTTTAATTATTTTATATTGCAGACCACTTGCTGTGGTGATAACGCCTTCTTTTTTGGCATTTTCGGCCATATATACTTTGGCTTCTTCTTGTTTCTTATTCATTAACTCAGCCATTTCTGTGGCTTTACGTTGTTGAAATTCACCAATGACGCGTTCTGCTTCTGATTCTTCAATTTGAGGCTGTTTTTTGTCAAACATATCTTTCACACCAGCAGAAAAGGCTTCCATATCAAGCTTAATGCCCTCAGCCATCATATTTTTACCTACTTGGATCCCAAAGATATAGCTGAGTTTTTGTTGGTCATTAGCGAGTGTTGTTGCCGTCGGTTTGGCTTCGTCTGCCGCCGACTCGTGTCCATCTGCGAATACAATTTGGCTTCCCATCATTAGAGCAGGAATAAGTGCGAGTGTTTTTAATTTCATTATTGGGTTCTCTTGGTTGTTAGTAATTTAAGGTTTACGACGATTAGTCAATGAAAGCGGGTATAAAGTTCATGCCAACATAATCAGCGGACCATTCTCACATATTTATAAGATAATTCCTAATTTAACTAAAATGACCTTCTAAATCTTCTTTGAGATGTCGGGCATGTTTATGTCTAATATAAATTTCTTCACCATCATTCAATGTTATTTTTAACAGTGGTTTCCAGAATAAAATAGCATTGCCAAAAGTCTTAAATGCCTTAGTCATTTTCCATGGTGTTGTTTGGATGTTAGAAATATCTGTTTTGGAGAACGTTTTAATACGATGTCCAATCAGACAGAACCCTTCTTTTGTAACGGCTAAACGTGCTGTGTAAGAGAATACGTAGCGACAGAAAAATAAGAATAAAAAGATGCCAATAATAATATCACTCACTGACCAGATATAACTATAAGGCATATCCATGCTGAAGAGATAGGCATTGTTACCAATGATATAGGTAAAAAAGAAGTGTTTGAACCACGACCAGATAAAGGCCGAAAATAAGTATATTGCAACAATATAAATAAAACCAAGAAACCGGTTGCTGATCCTCCTGCTCATAGTTATTTTCCTAGCTGAACAAGCTGTATTTTTATCAAGAAAAGGTAGTTTTAAGTAGGCAATGACCATAGCAATAAGTGAAAGCACACCCATTACCATAATGTCATGGGGGAAAAAATAATATTCACGGTTAATATATGAATAGTGGTGGTTATCGATAAAGATTTCGTTTAGTGTTGATCGGAAATCTTGATGATTGATAGTGTTAAAAATATGGTAAGAGGAGTTTGCAGTATCAAATTCCTCCTGTAAATACTGTGCTGTGGTGATAAGCTCCATGAGTGAATTGCTATCATGCTCTATGGCAGTATAGTATTTTTTGTATTCTCTCAAGGCATCGTCAATTGTTTCATTGGATAAGGTCGTTAAATCATGTTTAATGGCATCCCGTACGGCGACAATATTGGTTTCAAATTCATTATGTAAGCCATCAAAGTAGATATATGCAATATGTGCTTTATTACGATTGAAATTAGCGGCTGATAATGAATAAGTGTGGCCTAAGTCATTACGCAGTTTTTGCTGCAATCGAATAGCAAGATTATCAAGATATGCACTAATGACAAGGTGTTTCTTGTAGTCATCAAGGATGTATTTTACGCCAAGATAGCCATGATTTTCATATGCTCCTTCTACGAACATTTGATATGGCCTTGAATTTAGGCGTGGACTTTCTATGGGTGCGGCCGCTTTTTCAATGCCTGTTTTCTGAATAGAGCCATAATGATCCTGCACATGTGCTTGCATTTTCACCATATCAAAATTACCTGCGATTTTTAAAACCATATTAGCAGGATAATAATAGGTCTCATAATGTGCCATAACCTGGGATAAAGTGAATTTCTGGTTATTAATTTTTTGGTTAAAATAAGCGGGTTGCTCTGTTATTTCAGATAAAGAAAAATCATCTATAAAAATGTCTGGTTGAGGAGGTGTAAGCATTGCTATAAATGACGCTAGCGATGCAATAGGTTTATCCGTCCATTGATATGCACCTATTTCAGTTTGTACGGCGCCTTTTTCACTGGTGAGATCTTCAAGCGCTACTTCCTTATCAAACAACATTTGTGCAAACTGTTCAACGATCCAGAAAGACTTATTATTCTCAATAGTCGCTATATATCCTGTTTCATACCGTGTAGTGTAGCCATTCATATAGCTGGCGCCTTCTTCTTTAATGTAATCTACAAAGTCACGGTGGGGGATTCTTTTATCACGAAATACCATATGTTCGACAAGGTGAGATAAGCCGTAGGTTTCCTTCGTTTCAATATCCGTTCCGACTGCGACAGTCAGTTCGATTTTTGTATTAACGGCTGTGTCATTATTAAGCAGATAGACTTGTAGGCCATTATCGAGCTGTATGTATTGTATATTTTGGTAGGGATCTTCTATAACGGCGGCGTGAAGTGAAAAGTTTGCGCAGGAAAATAGGAGAAGAGCGATATATTTCATGTTTTATAGGCTTAAAATTAAGGGGGAAGGAGCTAGGCCGTACAATATTATTCTTTTACGTTAATAATATAGCGGTATTTTCATTATTTAGCTAGCCTAATAATTGGTTTTGAGGGAAATGTTATCTAGGATATTTTCCTGTTTTACTTGGATATTTTGTTAAATAGGACTATAATGGTCTTATTTAGGAGGTGGCTAATGCTGCGAATGGGGAAATTAACTGATTATAGTATTGTACTGATGCGTCATTTGGCATTAGACCCGCTTGCGCAGTATAACGCACAGATATTATCTGCTGCAGTTGAGGTGCCGTTGCCAACCGTCCGCAAGGTGTTGAAAAGCTTGTCTCATGCAGGTTTGCTGACCTCAGAACGGGGCGTACAGGGCGGCTATAGTTTATCGCGTGCCGCATCGACTATTTCTGTGGCAGAAATTATTACTGCGCTGGAAGGCCCCATTGCGCTGATGGAGTGTGTGGGGAACGATAGCCATTGTGAGCAGGAGTCTCATTGCAATGTGCAAGATAGCTGGACTAAGATTAATAATGCGGTGTTTCAGGCATTAGATGAAGTGAAACTGTCAGATATGTTGATTCCACAGCGTGAAAGCACAGTGCAGTTTTATGATTCACGCGAAGCGGCAGAAGGAAAGGTGTTACATGGGTGATCAAGTGGATAGTATGACACAACAAATAGAAGAATTTGTTCCTAGCGAATATAGCGCAGGGTTTGTAACGGATATTGAATCAGAAAGCTTGCCACCGGGCTTGAGCGAAGAGACGGTGCGCCAAATTTCTGCCATTAAGGGCGAGCCTGAATTCTTGTTGGAATGGCGGCTAAAAGCCTACCGACATTGGTTGACGCTGGAGACCCCGGAATGGGCACATGTGGATTGCCCCGAAATCGATTATCAGGAGATTAGCTATTATTCGGCACCCAAACAGAAAACAGATGGCCCAAAGAGTTTAGATGAGGTCGATCCAGAGTTATTACGCACGTATGAGAAATTAGGCGTGCCCCTAGATGAACGGGCGCGATTAGCGGGCGTGGCTGTAGATGCGGTGTTTGATAGTGTGTCAGTGGCGAATACGTTTCAGGATACATTGGCAGAAAGGGGGATTATTTTTATGCCCTTTTCAAAAGCGGTGCATGCACATCCTGAATTAATTAAGCAATATTTAGGGTCGGTTGTGTCTTATCGCGATAATTTTTATGCGGCATTAAATTCAGCAGTATTCAGTGATGGTTCTTTTGTATATATTCCAAAAGGGGTGCGTTGCCCGATGGAATTATCCACTTATTTCCGAATTAATGCGTCAAACACAGGGCAATTCGAGCGGACCTTGATTATTGCGGACGATGATTCATATGTAAGTTATTTAGAAGGCTGTACGGCACCGATGCGAGACGAAAATCAATTACATGCGGCAGTGGTGGAATTGGTGGCACATGATCGGGCACAAATTAAATATTCAACGGTACAAAATTGGTATCCCGGCGATGAAAATGGCGTGGGGGGGATCTTTAATTTTGTGACCAAACGGGCGATGTGTAAGGGCGAATCTTCAAAAGTATCATGGACACAGGTGGAAACGGGTTCAGCGATTACTTGGAAATACCCGAGCGTGGTGTTGCAGGGCGATAATTCGATTGGCGAGTTTTACTCGGTTGCGGTCACCAATAATAGGCAGCAAGCCGATACGGGCACCAAAATGATTCATTTGGGCAAAAATACCAGCTCTACGATTATCTCAAAAGGGATCTCGGCAGGGCGATCGCAAAATGCGTATCGTGGCTTAGTGAAAATAGGCCCGAAGGCGGAGAATGCACGGAATTATAGCGAGTGTGATTCATTGCTAATGGGGGATAGGTGTGCGGCACATACTTTCCCTTATATTGAAGTAAAAAACCCAACAGCACAGGTTGAGCATGAAGCCTCGACCTCTAAAATTAGCGAAGACCAGTTATTTTATTGTCGGCAACGCGGTTTGGATGTTGAAGATGCGGTATCGATGATTGTGAATGGCTTTTGTAAGCAGGTGATGCGCGAGTTGCCGATGGAGTTTGCGGTGGAAGCACAGAATTTACTTGGCTTATCACTTGAAGGTAGTGTTGGATAATTCATTGTCTTTTTGTCCGATTGCAGCGTTGGATGATTTTCACTCAAACAAAAATCCTGCTGAATAGGTGTTTATATATTTATGCAGTAAAAGAAGTTAAATATTTAGAGAATAAAAAAACAAATGAAAATGTTAGAAATTAAAAATCTCCATGCCAGCATTGAGGGTAATGAAATTTTGCGTGGGATTAACTTAACGGTTAATGCAGGCGAGGTGCATGCCATTATGGGTCCCAATGGGGCGGGAAAGAGCACTTTGTCAAATATTTTGGCGGGGCGTAGCGAATATGATATTACCCAAGGTGAGGTCTTGTATAAAGGCGAAAACTTACTTGATTTTGAACCTGAAGAACGCGCCCAACGGGGGGTGTTTTTAGCCTTTCAATATCCGGTTGAAATCCCCGGCGTGAGTAATATCTACTTATTAAAAGCCGCATTGAATGCGGTACGCAAATATCAGGGCTTAGATGTATTGGATGCGATTGATTTTCTCACCTTAGTGAGGAGTAAAATGGATCTTGTGCAAATGGATGAGGAGTTTTTGCATCGCGGGGTGAATGAAGGCTTTTCTGGTGGTGAGAAAAAGCGCAATGAGATCTTGCAAATGGCGTTACTTGAACCCGCTCTGGCTATTTTGGATGAAACAGATTCAGGCTTAGATATTGACGCGTTAAAAATTGTGTCGGAGGGTGTAAATGCTCTGCGTTCGGAAGATCGAGCGATTGTGATGATTACCCATTATCAGCGGTTATTAGATTATATTGTGCCTGATTTTGTGCATGTGCTTGCTGATGGCCAGATAGTGAAATCTGGTGATAAATCATTGGCATTAGAATTAGAATCAAAAGGCTATAGCTGGGTGGCAGAGGTCGCACCCGCATGAGTCGTATGATGGAATTTGCTACGCCATTTTCTACGCTGAGCACTAGCCTTGGCCAAGATGTTGGTTGGCTGACATCCCTACGTAAAGAGGCCAGCACCTATTTTAAACAACACGGATTGCCGGCAAAAAAAGAGGAAGATTGGAAATACACCAGTTTGCAGCGTTTAGGGCAGGTTGTGTGGGAACACACATCTAAAGATAGCACTATATTAGCCGCTGATGTTGAAGCTGTGAAACAGCTCGATGATGCCTATCATTTAGTGTTTATTGATGGTGTGTATTCCGATGTATATTCTGAGGTGGCGAGTTTACCGGCGGGTGTAATAGCATTGCCTTTATCCGAATCACTTGATCGTGTTGAGGTGTCAACACATTTTGGTCAGCAAGCGATCATTGATTCCCCGGGGCTTACCGCCTTGAATATTATGTTGGTGAGTGAGGGGGCGGTGATTATCTTGGATGATAATGTGGCTATAGATAAGCCCATTGAGTTAGTATTTATCAATACGGGTAACACTAGTGATTTAGCGACGCATTTACATAATGTAGTGGTGTTGGGTGAAGGCAGTGCGGTGGATATTGTAGAGACGCATATTGGTTTGACCGATGCCGCTTATTTTGCGAATCAAATAACCGAAGTGGTGTTAGCTGCGGATAGTTATTTAAAGCATTATGTTGTGCAGCAAGCTTCAAAAGCAGCATTTCACATAACTCACCTCAGTGGTAAACAAGCCAAGAATAGTATTTGGCAAACGCATAGTGTGGCATTAGGTGGCAAATTAGCACGCCAAGACTTGCATACTCAATTATTAGGCGAGGCGGCACATTGTGTGATGGATGGTTTATATCTGCCTCGAGGTGAGCAGCATATTGATAACCATACGCGCGTTGATCATGCAGTGCCAAATACGACCAGTGAAGAATTATACAAGGGTGTGTTGGATGAAAAAGGTCGGGCAGTGTTCAATGGTAAAGTTGTGGTGCACCAAGATGCCCAAAAAACAGATGCCAAGCAGCAGAATGCGAATTTATTATTATCCCGTCGTTGTGAAATTGATACCAAACCACAAATGGAAATTTATGCCGATGATGTAAAATGTGCACACGGCAGCACGGTGGGACAACTTGATGAGGCGCAGTTGTTCTTCTTACGGGCGCGTGGCCTAACTGAGTTAGAAGCAAGGAATTTATTGACCTATGCCTTTGTATCCGAAGTAATTGACCAAGTGACGATACCTGAATTACGCCAATCATTAACAACGCTGGTGGAGAAAAGCATGCCGGCAGTAGCTGCAACGACATGACAATTGAGCTTAATATTGTGGAAAGATGGCGCGATTTTCCCATTCTGAATCAACAGGTAAATGGTCATCCACTGGTGTATTTAGATAGTGCAGCCAGCAGCCAAAAACCCCGTTGTGTAATCGATGCCGTAGCCGATTATTATCGTGAAGATAATGCCAATATTCATCGTGGTGTCCATCAACTCAGCCAACGAGCAACGGATGCTTATGAAGGCGCACGGGAAAAAGTACGGGGGTTTGTAAATGCGGCCGTTGTAAAAGAAATTGTGTTTGTGCGTGGTGCAACAGAAGCCATTAATTTGGTAGCACAGAGTTTTGTACGCCCCCAATTATCGGCAGGTGATACGGTATTGGTCAGCCAACTTGAACATCACGCGAATATTGTGCCTTGGCAAATGGTGTGTGAACAAACGGGTGCAACATTACAAGTGATTCCAATGACACAATCAGGTGAACTTGATTTGAGTGGGATTGATGAATTATTGACGGGCAGCGCTAAAATATTAGCAATAGGCCATGTTTCTAATGCCTTGGGCACGGTAAATCCGATTAAAGGCTTGATTGCAAAAGCCCATGACAAGGGGATCCCTGTGCTGATTGATGGCGCACAAGCTGTGCCACATATGGCGGTGGATGTGCAGGACTTAGACTGTGATTTTTATGTGTTTTCAGGCCATAAAATGTTTGCACCGACAGGCATTGGTGCGCTTTATGGTAAGCGGTCTATTTTAGAACAGATGCCGCCATGGCAAGGGGGTGGTGATATGATCTTATCGGTGAGTTTTGAGCATACGCAATATAATGATCTACCCTATAAATTTGAAGCAGGTACGCCAAATATTGCGGGCACGATTGGCTTAGGTATGGCAATTGATTATATGCAAGAGGTTGGCATTGATAATATCGCTGCGCATGAGCATAATTTACTGGTAGCCGCGACAGAACGACTTGAAGTAATGGAAGGCGTGAATATTATTGGCACAGCAGCAGAAAAAGCCAGCGTGTTATCCTTCATGATTGAAGGTGTGCATCCGCATGATGTGGGGACAATTTTCGATCAACAAGGCGTGGCGATTAGAACAGGTCACCATTGCGCCCAGCCCGTGATGCAGTTTTACGAGATCCCTGCAACAGCGCGAGCATCATTTGCGTTTTACAATAAATTATCTGATGTAGACGCCTTAGTGGCAAGCATTGAGAAAGTGCAGGAGATGTTTGCTTGAGTGATTTACGCGATTTATACCAAGAAGTGATCATGGACCATAATAAAAAGCCCCGGAATTTTAGAGACATGCCGGAAGCAGATCATCTTGCTCATGGTAACAATCCACTGTGTGGCGATGCTTTGGTGGTCTATGTAAAATTGTCTGGTGATATTATTGAAGATGTGAGTTTCCAAGGTAGTGGTTGTGCTATTTCTGTGGCATCAGCATCTTTGATGACTGAAATGCTAAAAGGGAAAACAATTACAGAAGCACAAAAAACATACGATTTATTTCATCAACAGATGACGGATAAATCAGCCGGTAATACGGCGAGTTTAGGTAAGCTTGAAGTATTAATCGGTGTACGAGAATTTCCTGCGCGAGTGAAATGCGCCACCTTATCATGGCATACGGTTCATGCCGCATTAGACAACGACCACGATATATCGGTAACAACGGAATGAATATCGTGGATGAAACCACAAT
>DBOG01000059.1:0-16692 GCA_002299915.1 Proteobacteria bacterium UBA652
AATTAATAATAGCAAATAGCGCTCCTTTAATAACTTGTTTTTTTTTAAAATTGGGCTAAAATGGACGTAATTTGAATAAGGAGCGCTGCGACAGGATCTTCCCTGCTAGGCTTATTCAACAACATTATTTAACTGCGCTCATTATTGACCGATAACGGGCATAATGAGTGTTGTATTATTTTCACCTCCACTCTGCCGCTTGTTATCATTTTTATGAATGAGGCATTTAATTATGAGTAAACTTTCTGTTTTTACCTCTGAATCTGTTTCTGAAGGGCATCCTGATAAGGTGGCTGATCAGATCTCTGATGCGATCCTGGATGAAATTCTGCGGCAAGATCCGCAGGCTCGGGTGGCGTGTGAAACGCTGATCAAAACTGGTGCTGCGATTATTGCTGGTGAAATAACCACATCGGCTTGGGTCGATCTGGAAGATATCGTGCGCGCCACCATCACTGATATTGGCTACAATAGCTCAGAGGTTGGGTTTGATGGCCAAACCTGTGCGGTGATGTCTTTGATTGGAAAACAATCTAGTGATATTGCGCAAGGCGTTGACCGCCAAACAGCCGAAGAACAAGGCGCGGGTGACCAAGGATTGATGTTTGGCTATGCCAGCAATGAGACGGACGTGTTGATGCCTGCACCAATTACCTATGCCCATCGCTTGGTGAAGCGACAATCGGAAGTGCGTAAAAGTGGTGAGTTGGCATGGTTACGCCCCGACGCTAAAAGTCAGGTGACGTTTGTCTATAAAGATGGCAAGCCTGTTGGGATTGATGCCGTTGTGCTGTCTACTCAACATCATCCTGAAGTATCGCAAGCTGATTTGCATGAAGCAGTAATGGAGCTGATTATTAAACCGACCTTGCCTGAAAAATGGCTCTCCAATAAAACAGCTTTCCATATTAACCCAACAGGCCAATTCATTATTGGCGGCCCAGTGGGGGATGCTGGCTTAACGGGTCGTAAAATTATTGTCGATACCTATGGCGGTATGGCACGACATGGCGGCGGCGCATTTTCAGGAAAAGATCCTTCAAAAGTCGATCGCTCAGCTGCTTATGCCGGTCGTTATGTGGCTAAAAACATTGTCGCTGCGGGGTTGGCCGATCGCTGTGAAATTCAAATTTCCTATGCAATTGGGGTGGCTGAACCAACTTCCATTAGCGTTGAAACGTTTGGGACGGGGAAATTACCCGCCGATAAGCTAGAAACACTGGTGCGCGAACAGTTTGATTTACGCCCAGTAGGCTTAATTAAGATGCTGGATCTTATTCGGCCAATTTATCAACAAACTGCGGCTTATGGTCACTTTGGCCGCGAACAAGCTGATTTCACGTGGGAACGCACGGATAAAGCAGAAATTTTACGGATTGAGGCTGGCGTTTAAAAAATATATAGCCCTCCCCTGCTGGGGAGGGTTGGGTGGGGAGAATAAGATGCTATTTCTAATGTATCCCCTCACCCAAACCCGCTCCCTAAAGGAGAGGGCTTCAAGATATACTAAAATTTTAAGGACATAATATGACAATTGACAACGTAACACCGGACTATAAAGTCGCGGATATTAGCCTTGCCGAATGGGGTGCAAAAGAAATTAAAATTGCAGAAACGGAAATGCCGGGTTTGATGGCGATCCGTGAGGAATATGCGGGCAAGGATCCTCTCGCAGGCGCCCGTATTGCCGGTTGTTTGCATATGACGATTCAAACCGCGGTATTGATCGAAACTTTGATTGATTTAGGTGCTGAAGTGCGTTGGTCTTCTTGTAATATTTTCTCCACGCAAGATCAAGCGGCGGCAGCGATTGCAGCGCAATCTATTCCTGTGTTTGCTTGGAAAGGCGAAACCGATGAGGAAGCGATTTGGTGTATCAAACAAACCATTTTTGGCCCTGATAATTGGCGACCAAATTTAATTTTGGATGATGGCGGTGATCTGACTCAAATCATGCATGATGAGTATCCTGAATTATTGGCTGATATAAAAGGCTTATCAGAAGAAACCACCACCGGCGTACACCGTTTATACGAGATGATGAAAGACGGCAGCTTGAAAGTGCCTGCCATTAACGTCAATGATTCGGTGACGAAGTCTAAATTCGATAATTTATATGGTTGTCGTGAATCTTTGCTGGATGGGATTAAACGTGCAACGGATGTGATGATTGCCGGTAAAGTTTGTGTGGTGCTGGGGTATGGGGATGTCGGTAAAGGTTGTGCGCAAGCATTTAAAGGGATGGGCGCCACCGTAATGGTGACCGAAATCGATCCGATTTGTGCCTTACAAGCGTCGATGGAAGGTTATCGTGTAGTCAATATGGATGAAGTGGCTAGCCTGGGCGATATTTTTGTCACTACCACCGGTAATGTCAACGTGATTAATCATGATCATATGAAAGCGATGCAGAATGAGGCTATCGTGTGTAATATTGGGCATTTTGATTCTGAAATCGATGTCGCATCTTTACGCCAATATGAGTGGGTGAACATCAAAGACCAAGTCGATCATATTATCTTCCCTGGTGGTAAACGGATCACTTTGCTAGCGGAAGGACGTTTGGTGAATTTAGGCTGCGCCACTGGCCATCCTAGCTTTGTGATGTCGGCTTCATTCACCAATCAGGTCATGGCACAAATTGAGCTATGGGAAAATAGTGATACCTATAAAAATGAGGTGTATGTACTCCCTAAATCATTAGATGAAAAAGTAGCGCGCCTGCATTTAGGCAGAATTGGTGCTAATCTAACCGAATTGACAGACGAACAAGCAAGCTACCTCAATATGCATAAAAATGGCCCCTATAAACCAGCGCATTATAGATACTAAGATGACACAAGAATTAACCCTTAGCTGCGAATTTTTTCCGCCTAAAACGGAAAAAGGTATTGCGATATTACAACAAGTTCGTAAAGAGCTAGCCGTATTGCGCCCTGAATTTTATTCCGTTACTTTTGGGGCGGGAGGATCGACCCAAGATAACACATTGAATGCGGTGCTTGATATTCAACAAGCTTATGCTGATACAGGGATAGATGCGACGCCACATCTGTCTTGTGTTGGCTCGACAGCGGATGTGATTCGTGCACATTTACAAACATTCAAACAACACGGCATTCATCGGCTAGTGGCTTTGCGAGGCGATTTGCCGTCGGGCATGCGTGATCCCGGTGATTTTCGCTATGCCAATGAGTTAGTTGAATTTATCCGTCAAGAAACGGGTGATCATTTTCATATTGAAGTGGCCTGCTATCCTGAAGTACATCCGCAAGCAGAGAATGCAGATATCGATCTTACCAATTTCAAACGCAAGGTTGATGCGGGTGCTAATAGCGCCATCACCCAATATTTTTATAACATTGATGCCTATACCGTTTTTGTTGATCGCTGCCAGCGTAATGGGATTGATATTCCGATTGTGCCAGGCATTATGCCGATCAATAATTATACTCAGCTTGCGCGCTTCTCTGATGCTTGCGGGGCAGAAATACCGCGTTGGTTACGTAAACAATTAGAAAGCTTTGGCGATGATGACAAGGCAACGCAGGAATTTGTGACCGAATTCCTGACTTATTTCTGCCAACAACTGATTGATGCAGGTGCGCCGGGATTACATTTTTATGCGATGAATCGCACTGATCCGACCCTGACTATTTGCAAAAACTTGGGTCTGGTGACTTAAACCAGCGATTATGAGTTACTTTGTTGATGCCTTGGCAGGAGCGACCTCACTGATCACACAGTTTGATCCTGAAACCTACCAGATTGTCAGCACCTCTCTGTTTATCTCGATCATTGCAACGCTGATTGCTGCTAGCTTGGCCGTGCCTGCAGGGATCGTCACCGCCTTAAATCATTTTTGGGGTAAAGGTATTTTGCAACATTTGCTAAACACCTTGATGGCCATGCCGACCGTGGTGATTGGCCTATTACTTTATGGTATGTTGAGTCGCTATGGCCCACTCGGTCATTGGGATCTACTATATACCCGTACAGCGGTGATTATCGCCGAGACGATTCTCATTTTCCCGATTATCATGAATCTTACTATTGCCGCCGTCAACGCTGCCGACAGCCGACTGGTGCCGACACTGCGTAGCCTCGGCGCGCGTGGCTGGCAAATTGCGTGGCACACGGCGATTGAAATGCGGTTTGCCATTATTGCCGCCGTTATCGCAGGATTTGGGCGTGCCATTGGTGAAATTGGCGCCGCGATGATGCTCGGTGGCAATATTGAAGGCTTCACCCGCACGATGACCACTGCCATTGCGCTAGAAACCAGTAAAGGAGAATTTGAAACAGGTCTGGCACTGGGCATGCTGTTATTGCTGGTGACTTTCATCCTCACTTTCAGCCTCTCATGGCTGCAACGGAGCCGATCATGACGTTTGCTTATCAATTACAACACATCCAAGTCCATGCGGGTTCACAGTGTATTCTCGATCTGCCAAAACTTGATATTCCCGCAGGTAAACTCATTGCCCTGCTCGGTGATAATGGCGCAGGAAAATCTACGCTGCTTAATCTATTGGCCCTGACCACACAGCCTTCACAAGGTGAATTCACTTTAGCAGCACAACCCTTCACGCCAACCACCAGCAAACAGATGCAACGCCAACTTGGCTATGTCGCGCAGCAACCTTATTTGTTCCATGGCAGTGTCGAAAATAATATCCAACTGGCACTCAAACTACAAGGTAGCCCACGCGAACACAATGCCGCCCTGGTTCAGAGTGCATTAGAGCAAGTCGGCCTCACGCAGCTGGCCAATCAATCTGCCGCCAGCCTATCGGGTGGAGAACGCAAACGCGCCGCCATTGCCCGCGCTATCGCCCACCAGCCAAAAATCCTATTGCTCGATGAACCCTTCTCCCATCTTGACACCACCAGCCGCAAACAATTGACCCAGATCATCCAGCACTATGCCAGCCAACCAGAACATACCGTTATTTTCAGCACACATGACCATCTACAGGCACTTTCTCTTACTGATGACGTTATCTATCTTAACCAAGGCAAGCTTGCACCCGCCCCCCGCCTCAACCTTTTCCACGGCAGCCAACAGCAGCATGTTTTTGATACGGGCAAGCTTAAAATTGAAATTCCACAAGGCCCGCAAAAAACGAATTATATTGCCATTGACCCCAAACAAATTGTCATCTCAAAACAAGCTCTACACTCCAGTATGCGCAATCATTTCCTAGGACGACTGATTTTAATTGCCGAAGAAAATAATGTTATCCATCTCACCGTCGATTGTGGTGAAAATTTCCACGTCCTTATCAGCCCGCAATCCCTTGAATCACTTGATTTATCGGTCGGCAAGGAACTGTGGCTTAGCTTTAAATCGAATGCCGTGCAATGCTTTTAAGATTTCTGATCTAGTCAGCACGCACTTGCTGGAGTACTATTCCACTATGTTCAAACGGATATTTAACATCATATAATGAAAGCCGCGCTACAACTCAAAATGGGTCAAAGCCTTGCGATGACCCCGCAATTGCAGCAAGCGATTCGGCTATTGCAACTCTCCACCCTAGAGCTGCATACTGAAATCCAACAGGCGCTTGAAAGCAATCCGCTGCTTGAACGTGAAGAAAATGAAAGCCTGCCTGAAGAGCCTAATCACGCTAACGATACCAATAATTCAACACAAGAAAATGAACCGGCTCACGTTAGCGCCACCGAACTTAGTGATATTGATAGCGGCAATCTTCCCGCTGATATGCCCACTGATAGCCAATGGGAAGATACCTTCACTAGCCTACCTCAAAATATGAGCACCGCTGCGCCCACTGATCAGTCATTTCAATTTGATGACAAAGACGAAACTGACGATTCTCTGCAAGCCCACCTTATCTGGCAAATGGAGCTCACCCCGTTTACACTCCACGAACGCCATATTGCCACCGCCCTCATTGATTCCATTGATGAAGGCGGCTATCTGACCACTGAACTCTCGGATATCCAACAAGGTTTGCCGCCGAATGGTGATGAGCCAACCGAATTAGATGAAATTGAAGCGGTGCTACATCGTATTCAACATTTTGACCCTATTGGTATCGGCGCACGTAATCTAAGCGAATGCCTACTCATTCAATTACAGCTCTACCCTGAAGACACGCCTCATTTGGAACAAGCGCGTGCCTTAGCCGAGCATCACCTCGAACATCTTGCCAAACATGAACTGCCGTTGATCAAACGTAATCTCAAAGTCGATGATGACACCTTAGCAGACATTGTTACCATGATTCAGCTGCTCAACCCGCGTCCCGGCAGCCAAATTGAAACCACGCGTACGGAATATATTATCCCTGATATTTATGTCTCCAAATCAGAGGGAGAATGGCAACTCCAGCTCAATTCAGAATTTGCCCCTAAACTCACCATCGCAGAACATTATGCTCAGTTGATCACCCGCGGTAAGAACACCGAAGAGAACAATTATCTTAAAACCAATTTACAAGAAGCACGCTTTTTCTTAAAAAGTTTAGAAAGCCGCAATGACACCTTACTTAAAGTAAGCGCCGCTATTATCCAACGCCAATCTAAATTTTTAGAGGAAGGTGAAGAAGCGATGCAGCCACTCGTTTTGCATGAGATTGCTGATGAGGTCGATATGCATGAATCTACTATTTCCCGCGTGACAACACGAAAATATTTACACACGCCACGCGGTATTTTTGAACTCAAATATTTTTTCTCCAGCCATGTGGGGACGGATGATGGCGCAGGCTGTTCTGCAACGGCAATTCGGTCTATGATTAAGACGCTGATTGAAGCAGAAAATGTAAAAAAACCCCTCAGTGATAATAAAATTACTGATATGCTACAAGCACAAGGGATCCAAGTTGCTCGCCGCACCGTTGCAAAATACCGTGAAGCACTTAACATCCCCTCATCAAGTGAACGGAAACGTTTATTCTAACTAATAGTAATTTAGGAGTTATGCCATGCAAATGAACATCACAGGACAACATATTGAAATTACGGATAGCCTACATGACCATGTCACCAGCAAATTTGAACGCATTACCCGCCATTTTGATCATATGACAAATGTACACGTTATCCTTAGCATTGAAAAAGATCGTCAAAAAGCAGAAGCAACCGTTCATGTGAGCGGTGCTGATCTGTTTGCATCTGATGAAAATGAAGATATGTATGCTGCAATTGATGCCATGGCCCATAAACTCGACCGCCAAATAATCAAACACAAAGATAAAATGAAAGATCATCATCGTGCGGATGGTCATAATATGAAACAGAATGCGGGCTAACGAACATCCTTACTTATCGGTTTTAAACTATGCATATTGCAGCTCTACTTATCCGCTCCGGCAACATTAACTTTCATGATGCCGCAAGCAGTAAAAAGCGCCTGATTGAAAGCCTCGCCACCCTGCTCGCAACCAATACACCTGAAAATGATGCTAATAATATTTTTGATGCATTATTTGAGCGTGAACACCTTGGTAGCACAGGGTTAGGCGATGGAATTGCCATTCCCCACGCACGGATGCCGCATCTCAAACATACCATCGCTGCCATGATCACCCTACCAAAACCGTTGGACTTTGGGGAAAGCGATGGCAAAGGGGTGGATATCGTTTTTGGTTTATTGGTACCAGAAGATGATAACGATCATCATCTCAAAGAGCTGTCTCGCCTCGTTAGCGTATTCCGACAAACCAGTATTTGCCAGCAAATTCGGGATGCCAAAGATGCTGATCAGGTGTTTGATATTCTGCTGGCAGTTGATGACGATTAGGCGTGAATTCCCCATTAAAACAACATATTACTGAAACAGCTCATGGTGTGTTTATGCGCATAAATCATGTCGGTGTCTTCATTATCGGGGTCGCGGGCAGTGGGAAAAGCAGCCTCGCCCTAGCATTATTGCATCAAGGCCATCAACTGATTGCCGATGATTGTGTTGAATTCCAACAACAGGGAGAGCATATTATTGGTATATGTCCGCCACTGCTTAAAGGTATGCTACATCAACGAGAAATTGGTTTAATTGATGTTGCCATGCTGTTTGGAAAAACGGCGGTACGTAGCCATGCACCGCTTGATCTCGTATTACAACTTGACCCCATGCATCGACCCGCTGCCACCTTGCAGCCTATGCCCAAATACACAACACTACTGGGCCAACAGCTCCCACTACTGACGCTCAATCCCAATAATCCGGCCCAACTCAGCTATCGACTCACTAGTTGGCTTGCCATGCAAAATCAGCATACTGCAGACCACTTTTGCCAGCAACAAGCAAATCTCCTCCAACGGCAGCAAGCATCATGAAGCTGATTATTATTAGTGGCGTTTCTGGCTCAGGGAAAAGTGTTGCCTTAAACACCTTAGAAGATCAGAATTATCTTTGCATTGATAACCTGCCGCTCACTTTGCTGCCTGCTTTGGCCCAACAAATGAAGGAAGATCCACATTATCAACAATGTGCCGTTGGGATTGACGGTCGCAATGCACCCGCTTCCTTCAAGGATTTTTCTGCTTTTCTCGACACCTTCACCCACAATAATATTCAGTGTGAAATTATATTTCTTGATGCCGATGATGATATTCTGCTCAAACGGTTTAGTGAAACCCGCCGTAAACATCCACTTAGTAGCCAACAAATCCCACTATCCGAAGCCATTGAACAAGAACGTCAACTACTCGCGCCCTTACACCATCAGGCTGATTTACGGATCAATACCACCCATACCAATGTCCACGAGCTGCGCCGTATGGTGATCGAGCGGGTCTCGCGCAATGCGGCTACGCCCATGTCTCTCGCCCTTGTTTCTTTTGGCTTCAAGCATGGCACACCGCCGGGTGCAGACTTTGTGTTTGATGTGCGCTGTTTGCCAAATCCTCATTGGGTGCCCGAATTACGAGATAAAACAGGATTTGATGAGGACGTCATCACCTTTCTGGAGCAAGAACAAGCGGTGATCGATATGCGGCAACAAATTGGTGACTTTATTCTTAATTGGCTGCCCCATTTTCGCGATAATAATCGTAGCTACCTCACTATTGCCATTGGCTGTACGGGTGGTCAACATCGCTCTGTTTATCTCGTTGAAGCCATTGCAAAACGCTTACAATCCGCTGGCGAACAAGCCCTTTTAATTAGACACCGAGAACGCTCATGACTGTTGGCCTCTTACTGGTTTCCCATAACCATATCGGGATCGAAATGCTCAATACTGCACGGCAAATGCTGGCGCACTGCCCACTGCCGACCAAAGTATTAGATATTCGTATTACCGATACCGCAGAAGACATTCGAGCACGATTACAAGATCGTCTGACGGGGCTAGATCAAGGCAATGGTATTCTTATTCTCACTGATATGTTTGGCTCGACACCTAGCAATATTGCCTGTGCTGTGTCTGAACAGGATAATATCTGCATCGTCTCTGGGCTCAACTTACCCATGCTGATCCGTGTTCTCAACTATCCCGATCTGTCGCTCGATAAACTCGAACAAAAAGCCATCACGGGCGGCAAGGAAGGCGTCGCACGTTGCTCTCTAACAGGCTATGATTCATGATAGCGCGCACCTTCACTATTATCAATAAATTAGGCCTACATGCCCGCGCAGCGGCCAAATTTGTGGCAACAGCCGCTGAATTTGATAGCGATATTCAAGTCGCACGCGAAGATAAACCTGAACACCAAGTCAGTGGTAAAAGTATTATGGGCATGATGATGCTCGCAGCGGCAAAAGACAGTCAGATTATCGTCTCTGCCAATGGTGAGGATGCGGAAGCCGCGCTTGAAAAAATTGGCCTGCTGATTAACGATTACTTCGAGGAAGGCGAATAATGCGGCGGTACCTACAGTGAGCTTAGAGCTCCAAGGTATAGGCGTATCACGCGGTATTGCAATGGGCCGCGCGCATATCCTATTTCGGGATCAACCTGATACCCCTGAATATTGTATTCCCCCTGAACATATTGACAAAGAAGTTAAACGGCTCAAAACAGCCACCAAGATCGCCCGCAAACAACTGAAAGCTATTCGTAAAAAAATTCCGGGTGATGCGCCTGCCGATGTGTCTGCTTTTATTGACACGCATCTACTGATGCTCAAGGATTCTACACTCACCAAAATACCCGCCAATATGATCCGCAAGCGTGGTTGCAATGCAGAATGGGCCTTACAATTACAGCGCGATTCTCTGGTGAGTGTATTTGAAGAAATCGATGATCCTTATCTTCGCACCCGTAAAGATGATATTGATCATGTTATTAATCGTATTCATCGGATCCTCAGTGATGAAGAAACCAGTATCGAGGAAATCTTACCGGGCAATCCCAAGGGTGCCATTATCGTGGCCGATGATCTCTCCCCTGCTGATACTGTTCTCATGCAAAATAAAGGGATTGCCGGCTTTGTAATTGAACATGGTGGCATCACCTCCCACACCACTATTTTAGCCCGTAGCCTCGGCATCCCTGCGATTGTCAGCCTACCCTCTGCACGGCGCTACATTCAAGACAATGAACCCCTGATTATTGATGGCACCAGTGGTACCCTGATCGCAGGCGCCACGTTAGAAATATCGAATGCTTATAAAGAACGGTTATTGATGCATCGTAGCCATCTCTACTCACTCAGCCGTTATAAAACAGAACCGACGCAAACACTTGATGGTAAAGCCATCACCCTGCTAGCCAATGCCGAACTTCCTGAAGATATTACGGCCATCACTGAAGCAGGTGCCGCAGGAATTGGGCTCTACCGTACTGAATTTCTCTATATGAACCGCAGCGACCCACCCGAGGAAGAAGAGCAGCTTACCGTCTATCGCAATATTGTGGAATCTATGCACGGCGCGCCCGTCACCATTCGCACCTTTGATCTCGGTGCAGATAAGACCGTAGACGGCGGCCGTAGTAGTATTATGGCAATCAATCCCGCATTAGGTCTGCGTGCGATTCGCCTCTCGCTCAATCAACCCACCATGTTCATTGCCCAGCTTCGCGCTATCCTCCGCGCCTCAGCTTATGGCAACATTAAAATTCTCTTCCCCATGGTTTCCAGCTTGCAGGAACTCGCGCAAACCCAGATCCTACTTGATCATTGTAAATCTGAACTTGACGAAGAAGGGTTGGACTATGATCGTGATATTGACATTGGCATTATGATTGAAGTCCCCGCCGCTGCTATCTGTGCCGAAATATTTGCCGAAAAAGTTGATTTTCTCTCTATCGGCACCAACGATCTGATCCAATACACCCTTGCGGTTGACCGTATTGATGACCACGTAAATTACCTCTACGATCCCTTACATCCTGCTGTACTACGCCTAATCCAAACCACCCTCAGTGCGGGGAAAAAACATCATATTCCCGTCTCTATGTGTGGCGAAATGGCCAGCGATCCGCGCTATACCCGCCTGCTACTCGCCATGGGTCTAGAACACTTCAGTATGCATCCCAATGCGCTATTAGAAGTCAAACAAATCATCAATGAAACCGATCTCGCTAAGTTACCGGACAACACACTAGGCCTCTTAAACCAAGCTGATAGTTATCAAGCCGAGCAACTACTTCTTGAAATTAACCAGACTACATAATCTGCCGGTTTTATAAATGGCTAATTAATCTCAAATCGTTTCCCTGCTACCACAATAACCACCAATACAGGGAGCCCCATTAATGCTGTCAGCATAAAGAATTGCGGATAGCCCATCGCATCTACCATGCCTCCAGAATAGCCACCTAATACTTTAGGAAATAAGGTCATCAATGAGCCGAAAATCGCATATTGCATGGCAGTGAATGACACATTGACCAAGCTAGAGAGAAAAGCAATAAATGCCGCACTCGCCAATCCAGCCGCTAAATTATCGGCAGAGACAACGATATAAAACAGGGTCATATCATTCCCCGCCTGTGCTAATAACATAAATAATAAATTAGTTAAGGCAGATAACACTGCCCCTAAAAATAAAATCCGCATCACACCAAACCGCATTGCCAATATGCCACCTAAAAAACCGCCTAGGATAGTCATAAACAGACCAAAGCTTTTCACTACCATGCCAATCTCAACCTTCGTAAACCCTAAATCTTGATAAAATACATTAGAAATTACACCCAATACAATATCAGATATCCGATATAAACAAATTAATGCCAAGAGTAACCATGACATTGATTTTCCATAACGCTGCAAGAAATCGTGCACTGGCGTCACATACGTTTCCATCACCATCTGACGCTTAACCAATCCTATTCGTACTAAGAGGCTTGCCGCCGATCCCGCCACTATTACTGCAATAGAGAGGCGTAATAATTCAACAGATATACGAGCTAATGTACTATTTGCAAAAATATCGGTCAGTTTTAATTGAAGAATCGCTGCAATATTACCACTCAGGTAATAGGTAATAATTAAACCCATGATACCAGCCAAGAATAGGACAAAAAACCGACCATAATCCATACTGGAATAGTGATAATTGTTCTGTTTATGTGTAGGTTCTGGCATCAATAATGTAGTGATCACACCCACCAGCATTACCGCAGCCATTATAAAATAGGTCTCTTGCCATGCGCTGTAGCTATAACTTTTCTCGGAAGATCCTAGTCCTGCGGCCAAAAAAAGTGCACCTGCGCCCGCCACAATCATCCCTATACGATAGCCCGCCACATAGGTGGCCGACATCAAGGCCTGTAATTCTCGCTCTGCCGATTCAATACGATAAGCATCGATCACAATATCCTGTGTTGCTGATGAAAAACCCAATAAAACGGCCGCAAATGCCATCATGGCTAAACTGGTATCACTGGCAGCAGGGTTTGTCATCGCCATCATCACAATCGCCAACATAATCATACATTGCGATACTAATAACCAACTACGGCGTTTGCCGAAGTAGTGTGTCAGCCAAGGGATTGGTAAACTATCCACCAATGGCGCCCAGATAAATTTGAACGAATAGCCCAATGCTGCCCAGCTGAAATAGGTGACCGTCGCCCGTGCAACACCTGCTTCTAGCAGCCAGAGGCTAAGTGATGAGAAGATCAATAGCAGCGGAATACCCGCCGAGAACCCCAGAAATAGCATCCTGATCACACGTGGATCCGTAAATGCTTTTAAGACTGTTAACCAGCCCATATTGCGATCAGTTAGTGAATGTTCACTCATGATTTTAACAAGTTATAATCATAGTTAATAATTAGTGGTGCATGATCTGAAAAGCTTTCAGCCCGATAAATATCCGTTGATAATACCGTGCCTTTTAAGCTGGGCGATAGAATATGATAATCAATCCGCCAGCCCACATTATTGGCTCTCGCCTGCCCGCGATTTGACCACCAAGTGTATTGATGTTCAGGCTGTTCTAATTGCCGAAAGGCATCAATAAAACCGACATCATCGAATAAGGTATCTAGCCAAGCCCGTTCTTCTGGTAAGAACCCTGAATTTTTTAGATTGCCTCGCCAATTACGAATATCTTCATTTTTATGCGCGATATTCCAATCACCCGTGACGATATAATCCCGACCCGAGGCTTTCATTTCCAGCATCTTTGCCATCATATGATCCATACAGCGATATTTGAGTAATTGCCGTTCTTCTTTCGCTGATCCAGAAGGCATATACAGTGAAATAACGCTTAAATTGCCAAATGTTGCTTCGATATAGCGGCCTTCTGAGTCGAACTCCGTATTACCCATGCCAACAATAATCTCATCAGGCTCCTGTCGACAATACAATGCCACCCCGCTATAACCCTTTTTTTCTGCATCATGATAGAAACAATGATAGCCCTCAGGTTGATACAAGGCATCAGATAATTGGCCGATTTGTGCCTTGGTTTCTTGAATGGCAACCACATCTGCTTGTTCTTGTGCCAGCCAATCAAAAAATCCTTTTCGACCTGCCGCACGGATCCCATTTACATTGGCGGTTATTATTTTCATGATTTTTTATTCCGTTTAATCAAGCGCTTTAATTTTCGCTTCATCACTTGTTTTTTATCGTAATTATCCAGCGGCTTTTCCCAGCCAGCTGCAAACAATTTACCATACGCATCAAAATAGGATTGCATAAACAGCCTGCGGTTTGGCCAATCTAGCTTATAACATGCGCGCGCCAAGTCTGTTAGGCGTTGTTTTTGGCTCAACTGTTTTCCTTGTTGCAATATACGCGCACGCCCAATGTCAATCGCAGTAACCTCAATGCCTATTTCAACATTTTTCGTCATCAGTAAATTACCACCAGACAAATCATTGTGAATAATACCTTTATCATGCATAGTGCAAATATAAATGGCTAATGCTTGATAAATATCCTCACGTCTAAAGCCTGCAAACGCTATATCGCCTTGTGCGAAGGCGGTGAAGGCCGCGCGTGCCGAGAAAGCATCGGCTACCCATTCACACACATAATAATTGTGCCTAACTCCTGACGCTTTGATCCGTTCAAAATAGGCAATTGGCATGGGGCTATTGACCCCTCGGCGGATCATTTCGGAAGCATTATTCCAATGTCGCTGGCCTTTACTTGAGCGGAAACGATAGGTAAATTTCTTAACGCCGGTTGCCCGATTCTGTTTCACCACTAAGATTTCATTGGGATCCAATGGATTGTTTACACTCCATACTTTATTACGCTGATCACGATGCACACCTAATTGTGGCAAGCTTAATAAGCTTGCTGGCAGCATGGCTGCTGCTTTCTCTGCTGGGTCTTCGCCCGCTTTAACGGCAACTGTTCCCTGCCAATCTCCCTCCGCCCATGGCAAGAAATCAATTCCTTCCACACTGGTAAATATCGCGCCCTTAGGCGCAATATCCCATGCTTTCATCTGTGCGGCGGTTAAGAGTGCTGACTGATTTTGATCAAACACGATAAAAATAGGATGCTCAGTGATGCTCATAATGGCATCTTGTCGTATACCTTGTGCCGTGAATATCTGTGCACCTGCCAGCTGCTTATCTAAATAAAGCGTTGAGAGAGGCAATATCAATCGATCTTGCATCCAGGCAATATGTAATTGCTGTTTATCTGCTGTATCAAAAATAAAATGGTTCAGCCCATTATCCGCATTCACCGCTTGCACACAACGTGCACCCTGCAATGTCTCAATCAGCTGTTTTAAGGCATAAAAAGCGGGCTCAGGCTGCAATGCATCATACTCACCGCGCACTGCTTTATAAAAGCTCACATTATCAATCTCGGGATAGCCCTCTGCACTATCATCAATTAAGCCATCTCGGCTACAAATTAGTGGCCCCCAATATACACGCTCTAGTGCACCACTTACCGCAACCGTAACCAAATAGCGAACCAGATAATCGACCTTTTTCTGCTCTGGAAACACTGTCCAGCGGCTTAAGCGTTTGCTGGTCCAACAAGTGTATGTACACATGGTTTGCATTGCACCATAGCGATGTGAAATGGCGGCAAAAATACGGGCTTTTTTAACTAAGTTTAATTTAAACAGTGGCTCCAGTAAGCGGCCAAATACCCGATGATCGTAAGCTTCTGGTTCAATCACCCGCTCAACAAACAAATTATCCGTGTGTACTACTGGCGCCATACCTTGCCGCTGGATAGCGGCTAATAAACTTATATTAATAATCGGTTCAAAATCCGATACATTAGGCCCTGCCAAGGATATATTTTTGTCCGCTGCCATTACCGCTTGGTAGGCTATCTGCCATACTGCCAAATAACTTTGTGGTTCAAAGCCAGACCATTGCCCTCGATTAGGTGTCGTGCCTATCTCAATGTAGGCGAGCTGATCGCCATACCGAGAGACCACGGCATTTACAAAATCTCGCCAGCGTTGCTGTGCTGCCACATCATTATCTAAGATCGCTGCGTCTTCTTTCGGCGGTAAAATATCTAACATCACCTGAAAATCAGCCTGCAATATTTTTTTCAGTAATCGTTCCGCATCACCCTCCAACGATTCATATGAAAAATTCATCCGTACATGGCGCAAACCTAGCTCTTTAAGTCGCGAAATAATATAGTCGTCTACCTGTGGATCACGAGAGGGCGCAATATTAATCCCAAAGAAATCAGCTGAAATAGTCAAGCCCGGCTCCAAAGAGGGCGTGCAATCAAACCAAACCCGCGCTTTGATAAAGGCGGCGACCGTGTCTTTTGTCGCCTGCCAGTAATAGTGTGTAGGTGGTTTCAAGTTGCTCCGATCCTAAGATTTTATACAGGTATAATGTAGCTAGAATTTTATCACACCCTTCCCCATTTTATAGCGGGTATATATGTAGTTAAGATAGCAAGCTATCTGTCACCTGCTTAATTTTTTTGCACTTTACCATTTACATATTGTTAAAAATTAGGGATAATAGTTGGTTCTGTTAAACACATATCTTATTTTTAGGGGATAAATTTGGCCAATTCAGCACAAGCACTTAAACGCGCACGTCAAGCGGAAAAACACCGTGTGCACAACGTAGATCTACGGAGCGCAATGCGTACAAAGCTTAAAGCAGTTGATGTTGCGATTGAAGCAGGTGATAAAAAAGCGGCGACTGAAGCATTGAAAGCAGCTGTCCCACACGTTGACCGTTTAGCGCGTAAAGGCATTCTCCATATGAATAATGCAGCACGTAAGAAAAGCCGTTTGAACACTGCAATTCGCGCATTGTAAGAAAATACAATCATACGATTATAAAAAAACCGGCAATTGCC
>DBOG01000059.1:17008-22027 GCA_002299915.1 Proteobacteria bacterium UBA652
AAAACCGGCAATTGCCGGTTTTTTTATATCTGCTATTTATATCTCAATTTAAGCTATCACCTGGCTGAGGCCCCGCCCAAAGTAACGTCCCCACTTGCTCACCTGCAAACAATATGCGGATATTATCCGCTTGCTTACCTGACATAATAATCGTATCGACACCTGACACCGAAGCGCGACGAGCAGCCAACAACTTAGTTGCCATCCCACCTCGACCTAGCTTTCCTGAACCCTTACTGGCCATGGCATCCAACGCAGGATCATCAGCAGGCGCCCCCGCAATTAACCTTGCCTTAGTATTCTCACGCGGGTCTGAATCAAATAAACCATCTTGATCGGTGAGAATAACCAATAAATCCGCATCGACTAACCCTGCTGTCATCGCAGCCAAGGTATCATTATCACCAAACCGAATTTCTTCTGTCGCAATCGTATCATTTTCATTCACAACCGGCACTACACCCATCTTGATCAGATTCATCATCACCGTCTGCGCATTAGCATAACGTTCCGTATCTGTGAGATCAGCATGCGTGAGTAGAATCTGTGCGGTGTGAATTCCATGTGCTTTAAATGCCGCTGCATAAGCCTGAATTAAATCCATTTGGCCGACACTGGCGGCAGCTTGTAATTGATATAATTCCTGTGGTCGTTCTATCCAACCCAATTCCTGCATCCCCGCGGCAACCGAACCTGACGTCACTAACACCACTTCTTTGCCTTGCGATTTTAGCCACGCAATTTCATCACTTAACCAGCGCACTCGCTCACGATCTAGCCCTTCACCGTCTTTCGTTAGCAAAGCACTGCCTATCTTAATTACCCAGCGTTTCTTGTCGGTTAAATGTTGGTGTGTTGTATTCTCCGCCATATTCCTAATCTTCTGCTTGTGCCTGTTCTGCAATTAATGCTGCCGCTTCGGCTTCTTTGGCATCATCTAAATAGTCCATAATATCATCACACAGCGTATCACAGCCTTCACCCGTGATCCCGCTCGCATAATAAACTTTACCCTGCCACTCTAATCCATCTATCACTTCTTGACATAATTCATCTCGAATATCTTCTGGCACCAAATCTAATTTATTCAGCACCAACCATTGATCTTGTTTACCTAACGCTTCGCTATATTGCTCTAATTCTTTATTAATAATTCGTACACTTTCAATCGGATCCTGTTTTACATCCGCGGGTGCCATATCGACCATATGCAGTAATAATTTCGTCCGGGTTAAATGGCGTAAAAACTGAATACCTAATCCAGCACCATCCGCTGCGCCCTCTACCAAGCCTGGAATATCTGCAATCACAAAGCTACGTACATCTTTCAGCGTCACCACGCCCAAATTCGGATGCAATGTGGTAAAAGGATAATTCGCCACTTTGGGTTGCGCTGCTGAGACTTGTCGAATAAAGGTCGATTTACCTGCATTGGGTAAGCCTAATAGACCGATATCTGCCAACACCTTCATTTCCATCCGTAAGGTACGGCTTTCGCCAGGCGTGCCATCCGATGTTTTGCGTGGTGCGCGGTTCACGCTTGATTTATAGCGGGTATTGCCCAAACCATGCCAGCCACCTTTCGCCACCAGCAAGGTATTGCCCTTCACCAATAAATCACCAATCAATTCATCGGTATCATCATCCCACACTTCCGTGCCTTGTGGCACAGGGATATACAAATCTTCGCCCTTCGCACCACTACATAAGCGCCCTTGACCATGCTCGCCTTTCTCCGCATGAAAATTACGCTTATAACGAAAATCAATCAGTGTGTTAACGGCATCATCCACTTGCAGATAGACATCGCCACCATCACCGCCATCGCCACCATCGGGGCCACCAAACGGGATGTTTTTTTCACGCCGAAAGCTTAGGCAGCCATTGCCACCACTACCTGCATGTACTTGAATTTTTACTTCATCAACAAATTTCATTATTACCTAATAACTCTTAATGAGATATTTATACGATAAGTATTTTTCGTCAGGATAAGGCGAAAAAGACGACTGGTATAAGAGCCTCACCATAGAAACAAAAAAGCCCCGCTAATGCAGGGCTTTCATTATACCCATTTACTGGGTTAATTTAGCAACCGAATTTAGGCAGCGACAACGCTCACAAACTGACGGTTTTTAGGGCCTTTAACTTCAAATTTAACTTTTCCATCTGAAGTTGCAAACAAAGTATGGTCACGACCTACTTGAACATTAAGACCTGCATGAACACGCGTACCACGTTGACGTATTAGTATATTACCCGCTAATACCGCTTCACCACCATATCGTTTTACGCCAAGTCGTTTCGACTCCGAATCGCGCCCGTTCCGCGTACTACCACCTGCTTTCTTATGTGCCATTTCTCTTACCCCAATCAATACCTACGCTACTTCAATGCGGCTTATAGGTTAAAACTATTCGTTTGTATGTGGCCTACTCAATAACCAGGCCCCATAACAAGACAGAGCATTCTAATGCTTTTATGCCGTTAGATCAAGCTTAAATTTAAATGGCAGTAGGCAACAAATAAATAATATTGCGTACTGTCAAAACTACTTAATTATGAAAACTTCTAAAAATTTAAGCTTTTAGCCAGAGTCAACCTCACAGCACGGCCTTTGCCATCATCTCCAGAAAGATTGTGACGATAGTCCTTATCAAATAGATTATTGACGGAAGCGCGGAGTTCAAATCCTGCAAATGCCCTTTGCTCTGGTTGCCAGCTCATATAAATACCATTAATACCATAACCTGAATAATCACGCCCTCTGCTTGAACCCGTATCAATGGCTTTAACTAGCATTGTTGTCCAACCGAATTCTAGGTTTTTTTCTGGCATTCTGCCGCCTAGCGTAAGATAAATATTATCCGAAGGTATTGATGTGAGCGTCTCACCTGTCGTTTTATCTTCTCCTCGGAGATGACTATAGGCAACGCGGGCAAAATGCCGTTCTGCATAATATGCAGCCTCGACTTCGGCCCCTTTTATAAATGCTTTATTCACATTTATATAGTAAGACACGGGCAGTGCATTAGCCCTATCAATATTACTGCCAATAAGATCTTTTAGATCATTATAAAAGAGTGTTGTTTTCAGACGGAAAACATTATCAGAGGCAAATAGATTATCTTTTTTAATTGCAAAGCCAAGCTCATAATTATTAGATGTTTCATTAGACAGATCGAGACTGGCATTGCGACCACCGGGGTATGAGTTTCTTCCTGGGCCGGAGCTAGAAAACATTTCATCTAGTGTTGGTGTTCGTTCCGTATGAGCATAGGATCCAAATACAGAAAAAACATCATTAACTTGGTACAAAGCAGCTAGTTTAGGTGAGAATAAGGTCTCATTAGTGTCTGACGCACTGGCAATAGAAGAGTCTGGTTCTAATTTAACAAAATCAACACGAACACCAGGAATAAGCGTCAGCACATCATTAACAATAAATTCATTTTGAGCATAAACGCCCACTTTTTTATCGACACCTTCAGGATGGAAACCTAGCGAAGGGCTAGTGAACATACCTGCAGGTTCAACCACTGCAGTTCGGGTTTGATGGCTAGCTTGCACACCAACCGTCAGGAAGTTATCAAAATTATCTCCTACCATTTCAAACGTATTTTCCAATTTACCACTGATTGTTTTATAACCGTATTCACTATCAAGAAAAATCGAAAAAGGGAACGGCGCTTTGGAATCATCCTGAATAACTTTAGTCTTAGAATACGAAAGATTGAATGCCATATCTAACCATGGGTTATTACTTGCTGGATTCTCATACGAGAACACAAGATTATCATCGGTGGTTTTCCGATCAATCGTACCAAAAGATTCTAGACTTCCTGTTTGTGAATAATCAGTATCATTCAGATCGCTTTCCCAGCGTTGAAACGAAAGACGTATAGACTGTTCCTTATCCACACCAAACCAATGTGTTCCTTTGATTAAGCCAGACCAAGAATCAAAATTTGAGCCTTGTATTTCATCCCCATCACCATCTTCGTAATCATCTGATTCGCGATAATTACCGGTTATTAACAAATCGGTATTTTGATCAAATTTGGTAGCCAATATTAAGGAGCCCAAATAATTGGCATTATTTGAATCATAAGCCCCTTTCAGACGAACCATACCCTTCTCATCTTCTGCTATAAAATCAGAAGCATCTTTTGTTGTAAGGTTAATCACACCACCATATGCACCTGAACCATAAAGAGTCGATGATGCTGGACCTCGCAAAATTTCAATTTGTTTATATAATTCGGGATCGGTAAACAACGAACCCATACGATATTGCTCGTAAAACTTGGTTGCACCGTCAACTGTAACAATGATCTTAGACTCGTCAGCAGAGGCAAAGCCACCCACTCCGCGAATATTAAAAGATTGCCCCGCAATACGGTCACTCCCTATTGCTGTTATGCCTGGAACTTGGTCAAACACCTCGCCAATTGTTGTTGCTTGGGCTTGATCCAATTCAGCTTGATCCAATACTGTAACGGCTTGAGGCGTATCAACAGCAACTTTCTCCCGTCCAGCCGAAACAACCACACGTTCTAGATGCACTGTTCGATCAATGCCAGGAGATATTTTTTCTCCTTGCGCATGTGCCTCTACAATTACCAGAGGTAATGTTATTAATACTGCCTTTAATATAAAGTCCAGCTTGCTGTGGTTATATGTACTCACCAATAATATCCTTTAATTGTTAATGATAATCATTAATATCTATGATATGGAATAATATTGCTGCTGTCAATTCTGTTGTTAGGCAAAAATTATTTGTCCTACTAATTACCTGAGTTTTGGATAAGGATAATCACAAACAGTTTGCTCTATAGTATTTTGCAAGTAAATATAGGGCTAAGGGATGAATCTAACTATTTGTATTTTATGTCCCCCCAGCATCTTTATCTTAGAGAGTATCAAGGCGGATTTGCGCAACAATACCGAGCTATTGGAAGCGGATTTTCGATTTTTTGTTCCAGACAAAACCTAAGTACCTACATCCATGTAGGC
>DBOG01000018.1 GCA_002299915.1 Proteobacteria bacterium UBA652
CAACGCGATGGATTCTTACATATTAAAACGCTATAATTATCCCACTATGACAGATAGCAATCTCACTTGGCATAAAGCCATCGTCACCCGCTCACGGCGGGCAGCAAAAAACCAACATCCCAGCTTTATTCTCTGGTTCACGGGTTTATCAGGGGCAGGTAAATCGACCCTTGCGCATTATGTTGAGGAACGTCTATTTGAGCTGGGCTGCCATACCTTTGTATTTGATGGTGATAATGTGCGCCATGGCCTCTGCAAAGATCTGCAATTCAGCCCGCAGGATCGGCAAGAAAATATCCGCCGTATTGGTGAGATGAGCAAACTCTTTATCCAAGCAGGCACTATCGCTATCACTGCCTTTATCTCCCCCTTCAAACAAGATCGTGATCAAGTCCGCACCTTAGTACCGGACGGTGATTTTATTGAAGTCTATTGCAATGCGGATTTAGCGGTGTGCGAAAGCCGCGATGTGAAAGGGCTTTATCAACAAGCAAGACAAGGCGACATTAAAGAATTCACCGGTATCTCATCGCCTTATGAGGCGCCTGACAAGGCTGAGATTATCGTTAACACCGGTTCGGATAGCTTAGAAACTTGCGGCCAACAGATCATTGATTATTTAATTGCCCAACATAAAATCACTCCCCAATCCTTATGATTGATACCAGCAATACCATTGAGTATGGTCGTTATCATTTACTTGATGTGTATGATCAGATCACACCAGAATTAACGCAAAAAATCGTCGTTCTCTGGCAATCTAATGGTGTTTTACCTGCGGGAATCGATCCCACTCAGCGTGTCAAAGAAGTGGCTGTCGTGATTTTAGACAAAGAACAAAACGTTGTTGGTGTAAGCACCGTTTATATTGAATTTCGCCCGAGGATTAAAGAACATGCTTTTATGTATCGCATGTTTATCCAGCCACAGGATCGTATGCCAGGGATGATGGTCGCCGTGATTAAGCAAACCTATGCCTTACTCAATGCATTATCAATGCCCAATAAACCCACTTCCATGATGAATATCAATGAAAATTCTAAGTTGATTCGTCCCGGCACCCGCCGCCAGTTTGAACGAATGGGATATACTTATCTAGGCACAGATCCACAAGGACACGAGGTGTGGCGATGGCTCTTTACCGAGACATCATAAATTTATATTTAACCTGAACTCGGGATAAGGCATAATAGTTAGTAGCGCTTAATTTACAGTAACTTACTATGCATCTCTAGGCCAGAACCTTTATTTTAGTGGGCATCAAGGCGGGTTTGCGTAGCAATACCAGTTATTTTATTGGAAGCGGCTCCAAAACGCGGAGAGCCGCTAACATAAGGCGCTGGATAACTGTACTTATCCGAGTTCAGGTTATTTTAATTCCCTAAAACAATATTAATCGCTGCAATAACATCCGTAATCGTTGTACCATCGCCATTAATATCAGAACATGGCGCTGATGTGCCTGCCAAGACATGATTGATAATGGCAATCACATCTTGGATATTTACCTCGCCAGAAGGCGCCACTACATCACCCGGCAAAGCGCAGCCTACAGAAGATTGTAGATACCAGTTATTGCCTACTTTTTCTAATGTATACGCATATTCACCAGCCTGAATGGGGGGATCTAAATAAAAAACACCCTGTGAAGCACCGTCCACTTGCACCACTTTAATACCATCACCTATTGTTTGCCCGCCCAATCCACCAATATTATTAATACTGATTTTAGTGCTATCGGCAACACTGGGGCCAATAATTGTGTTCTCTGTTACATGCAACCAATCTCCCGTATTCGGGGATCCATCATCCAGTTTCACATCTAATAATAGCGTGCCACCTTTAGCTTTGTAATCACCCGTCACCACTAGCGTGTCATCAGTCGCATTATCTTGCGTTGTTAAAGTGCCTTTATGAATTAACTCGCCTGTTGTAAGCGCATTATCAGTAAAAGAAATAATGCTGCCCACACCAATTTCTACGGTTTCCCAGTTATTCACATTCCCGCCAACTAGCTGGCTGACACCAGAAACAGAGTCCATATCATTCATAAAAACAAGCGCATCATCACCCGCACCACCATCAAATAATGTCACTCCCGCAAAATTACCGCCATTAAAAGACAGTTTATCGCCTCCATCCGCTAATCTAATATCACCCAGCACGCTTGCACCCGTATTCACTGTCACAACAGACTGGGCATCATTATTGCTAATGCCACCCGTCACAATAGCGGTGCCTGAGTTGAGCGTAATCGTTGATGTTCCCAACTCCGTTTCAGTGCTAATACCGCCCGTCACGCTACCGTTTGTCGTAATAACAATATTACTTATGTCATCACCATCAGCATCAATTCCTGTTAAGCCAGAGACACTACCACCTGTTGTAATAATAATATCACCCACCCTAGAATTAACATTAATGCCAGGTCTATGGATAGCAGTGATAGTGCTTGTGGTCGTGGTCGTAATCTCAACAGCCCCTACACCATTATTTACTACTCTGACCCCACCATTATAACCCGATATATTACCTTGCACATTAACCATTACATCAGCTGCATTTGTCTCAGTCTCAACGAAAATACCTCCTCTAATCTGCGAGGTTATTTTACCCGTAGTCGTAATATTGGTTGTTCCCCCCGCGCCTTTATTGGTAGTGGAAATGCCATATTTACCACTTGAAATATCTCCTTGTGCTGCAATTATGATGTTAGATGTTGTGGCTGAGTCGTTCCTAGCTATCACCCCGGAAGATCCATTTGATGTTGTTGTGATTATGCCTGTCGTCGTAATCTCAATACCACCAAAACCTTCATTCTTTGCAAAAATTCCCGTACCTTGCGATGTAATTGCAGCGGCATTGTTATCTGTAAAACTAATACCATACTCATTAGAGGCGCTAGTTAAATTAAATGCCGTCCCAGGATTAACGCTCGTATCAATGCCAAATTCTGGACTGGTCGTCACCGTCAGCAGGCCACTATTACTATTCAGATCCTGACTAACATCATTCGCGTTATCTGCTGGACCAGAACACGTATAAGTAGCCCCCGACCCTACCACACACCCTCCCGCAAAAGCTTCGCGAGAGCCATAGCTAGATAGTAGGGCTGCCGCGATTGCCGCGCTCACGGTAAGGTGTTTGGGAAAAATATTTTTTGTTTGTGCAGTGTTAGTCATTGTCATTCCTTCAACATATGGCAGATATTAGATATAATAAAACCTCTCGATGCTACTCTGGTTTTGTATAAAGATCAAATGAAATTGAAAGCACGTGCTTTCCATGACGCATGCTAATAAAAAACACCAAACTCGACCGCCTCAGCACACCTGCCGGCAGTTTGAATATATGGGATATCTCTTTAAATTAGACCGTAATCCACACAGCCAAGATATTTTGGGAAAACCATTCATTATAAACCAACCCCATTATGCTTACTCCGCTGTGGGAGCCAAGGTCACCAAACTGGCTGCTTCTTGAGATTCAGGTGCCACTGCCATTGGCGTTGTATAACCGGGAATTACTTCCAAATCATAAAGCTCGCCCACTTTGCCATCGATTCTAAACCAATCAACACAGGTGCCCATATTCAAATCAATAATTTGAATACCACACCAAGGCTCAGAATCGGCATCTTTGAGTTTTTGATCCAACGCCAAGCCTTCAAAGCGTTTATAGCGCGGTTTAGATAAGCCTACAAAAGCATAATTGCCATGAAATGCCAGCCCCCGTAAAAAGCCCGGGCAGAATACTTTTGGCTCAAATCGATCTAAGCCTGCTTTTTCAAGATTGACGATACCCAATTCACCCGTACCAGAATTGAGCACCCATAGCTTGCCATCATGCAATCGTGGAGAATGTGGCATTGACAAACCTGCGCACACCACTTCATTACTCTCAACATCCATCACAATACCGCCATCAGCCCGCCGATCGCGCCAGCCATCAATTGTATTCGAGCGGGATACCGCCGTCACATAACGTGGCTTGCCATCTGCCATTGCCAGGCCATTTAGATGGCACCGATCTTCGTCCACAATCGCAGATATAAAGGGTGGCTTCCATAGCGGCTCAAAACTATGCCGAGGCGATACAGTTGCTAAGCAATTAAACCGGGTATTCACAAAAATAGGATTGCCATCCTCGCCAATACCCACATCATGGGCATCTAAATGGCCAGTCACATACACCGTGCGCGGCACATAACAAGCATCAAAGGTTTCATTGATCCGTTGATCGGCTTCCAAGATGTTTTCAAATCGCATGATTTGAAAACCGCCTGTCATCGTTAAACCATGTTCACCTTCGCGGCATAAGCCCATCGGCTGCGGCAAGCCTGCTTGATGCACATTAATCCCACCGTCTTTATTCCTACCAATGAAATACAGCAAACCAGATTGATAAGAGGCAAACGCAAAAGAAATCCCCAGATCACTTAATCGTTTAACTAGACCGCCTGAAACAGAATATTCCACCTGCTCTTCTGGTTTTTGTGCTGTCGCTACTTGCTGGTAGATAGCCTGTCCCGAAGTCAGGCCTGCTTTTTTCTCGCTCATTTTTATCTGGCACTATTTTGAAATGTATATTTTGATTGTAAATGATATCTAATAAAAAGCCAACATCTCTAATAACGCACAATTTTGGTTCAAAGCCATCTAGCTTGATCAATAATAGTGCATAATTTTTCCACAAATCACCTCCTTCGATTGTGCTATTTCCTATCCAAACTCATCATGGCATTCTTTACCCAGTAAGCATCAAAGTATGGTACATTTATTGCTTTTATATTATGTCTTACACATAATATACTGAATCAACACTTCACCATTAATAATGGTAAAGACGATATTGGCACCGCATACAGAATGCACCCCAATCTTACTAACAATTTTAGAGGGCAATAGAAATGAGTGGAAATGAATCTCGCCTACAAGCGATTTACCAAATAACAAACCGTGAGCCAACGCTAACGAAAATGACCAAACCATTAGAAAAGATTTGGGCAACCGATGTCTTTACCTTGGCTAAAATGGAAGAAGCTTTATCTAAAAAAGCATTTAAAGCAATGCAAAAAACAGTTCAATCTGGTGCCGCTTTAGATGAAGCAACCGCCGATGTCGTTGCTGCTGCAATGAAAGATTGGGCGATGGCGAAAGGTGCTAAGTTCTATTCTCATATTTTCTACCCAATGACCAATGCCACTGCTGAAAAGCACGATGGTTTTATCATTTCTAGCCCAGATGGTCGCGCAATTACGGAATTTACCGGTGGCTTATTGATTAAAGGCGAACCCGATGGTTCTTCTTTCCCAAATGGGAGCATTCGCACAACTAATGCAGCGCGGGGTTACACAGCATGGGATCCCACCAGCCCAGCGTATATAATGCACACTGATAACGGCGCGACCTTAATGATTCCAAGTATCTTTATGTCTTGGACTGGCGAAGCACTCGATAAGAAAACCCCATTATTGCGTTCAAACGCAGCCATGAACAAAGCAGGTCAGAAAGTGTTATCTTTAATGGGTGAAACAGACATCGCCACATTGAACTCTAGCTGTGGTGCTGAACAAGAATATTTCTTAGTGGATACTAACTTTGCCAATAGCCGCCCTGATTTATTACTTGCAGGTCGTACGCTATTTGGCGCGCCACCAGCGAAAGGTCAAGAATTTGATGATCATTACTTTGGTGCGATTCCAGAGCGTGTTCAAGTATTTATGCAAGACTTCGAAGATCGTCTTTATCGCTTAGGTATCCCTGCGAAAACACATCATAACGAAGTGGCGCCTGGTCAATTTGAAATTGCCCCTTATTTTGAAGCGGCTAACGTGGCGGCTGATCATCAACAAATGATGATGACCTTGCTTAAGCTGACAGCGAAAAAACATGGCTTTACCTGTTTATTACATGAAAAACCATTTGCAGGTATTAACGGTTCTGGTAAACACGTGAACTGGTCTGTGGGGAATCCAACGCAAGGTAACTTGCTCGATCCAGGTGATACCCCTGAGAAAAACCTTAATTTCTTATTATTCTGTGGTGCGGTTATTCGTGGCGTGCATTTGCATGGCCCATTATTGCGTGCAGTCATTGCATCAGCAGGTAATGACCACCGCTTGGGTGCAAACGAAGCACCGCCTGCAATCTTATCTGTTTACTTGGGTGACCAGCTTGAAAAAGTATTCCAAGATATTAAAAGCGGTAAGATTAAAGCCTCAAAAAGCGGCGGTATGACTGATTTAGGTCTCGCTCAAATCCTTGATTTTGAGCGCGACCCAGGTGATCGTAACCGAACGTCGCCATTTGCTTTCACCGGTAATCGTTTCGAATTCCGTGCAGTCGGTTCAGCCCAATCTGTATCGGGTCCATTGATTGCAATGAACACCATGCTGGCTGATTCTTTAGAGTGGATCGCTGGTAAACTAAAAACGGTATTGAAAGGCAAAACAAGCCAAGCAGATGCCGTTGTCACCGTGTTGAAAGAATTGATGACTGACCATGGCAATGCTGTCTTTGGCGGTGATGGTTATTCTTCTGAGTGGCATGAAATGGCGGTTAAAAAACGCGGTTTGAAAAACATTCCAACCACCGCTGATGCTTTGCCTGCATTACAAGAAGCTTCTGTTAAAAAACTATTTAAAAGTACGGGTGTGTTCTCTCCTATCGAGTTAGAAAGCCGCTTTGAAGTGTATACAGAGCAATATGTATTGTCTATTGAAGTAGAAGCCAAACTAGTGGTGGACATGGCGACAACCATTATCTACCCTGCCGCAACACGCTACTTATCTGATCTTGCACTGACTAGCGCAAGCGCATCAGAGATGGGCGTACCACTTGATAATTCTGTTGCGGCAACGGTTGCCTCAGAAATCAATGACATGATGGTAGCCGTCGATAAACTGAGCACTGCCTTAGAGAAAGATAAATTCAAATCAATGACAGCACATATGCAATTCTGTGCCAATGACATTCGAGACTTGATGGATGAAGTACGGGCACATGCTGATGCATTAGAAACGTTGGTGGCAGATGATATGTGGCCTTTACCTAAGTATCAAGAAATGCTATTCATTAAATAATGACCTCGCATGATTCATCTTTTCCGGCATGGCGGCGTTATAAATAACCCAAAAATTATCACGTACTTAAACGTACGCTGCGCTTTTTAGAACATTTATGCCTTGCCATGACGAAAAATCTATCTCATGCAAGATCTTATCGATTTTAAAAACAAAAAGGCCGCTAAATAAGCGGCCTTTTTTATTACTGTCGTTTTGGTAACAATTGTAGTGGATTGATGGGCCGACCATCATATCTGATTTCAAAATGAAGTTTATGTCGCTGGGTGCCTGTTTTCCCTAGCAATGCAATTTTCTGCCCCGCGGCAACCCATTGCCCTTCTTTAACCAATAAGGTTTGGTTGTGAGCATAGGCGCTGAGATAAACATCATCATGTTTAACGATGAGTAAATTACCATATCGAGGCAGCCCATTGCCGCTATAAACCACTTTCCCTGCCGCTGCTGCAAAAATAAGTTCTCCTGGTTTCCCCGCAATATCAATTCCTTTATTGCCAGGTTCGTTTGCCGAATAGCTTTCAATGATCTTGCCACGAAGCGGCCAACGCCAAGTGATCTGCTTCGCCGATGGATGCGTCACTGTAGCGGGTGTCGAGGTGGGTTTATTTTGCTGCTTTGGAATAGCAGCCACTTTACTTGTTGGGATCCGTAGCCGCTGGCCAACATGAATAGTGTAAGGCGGATTAATGCCATTGTAACTGGCCAGCTTTTTATAATCTTGTCGATAACGCCAGCTGATGGAATACAGCGTATCCCCAGGTTTGACTATATAGCCTTTGCCTTGCGATGCTGTCGCTTGGGGGCGTTTATTTGCTTGCGTTGTTTGTGATTTTGTTGTTTGCCCCGTATCGCCGTTAAGTGTACCAACGGGTGCTAAAGGTCGGTTACCACAAGCAGAGAGTGATAATATCAGTAATATAAATCCATATAATTGAAGCTGGCGCATTAGAACACTTTCATCACAGTAAAGACCACTACAATCACCGCGATAAGACTCCAACCTAAACGATCCATCCATTGTTTCAATTTTGCTTCAAACGGCGCGCCACCCCAACGCATAAGACCCGCCACTAGGAAAAATCGGGCGCCACGTGCTATTAAGGAACCTAAGATGAAGGGGACCAATGCCATCCCGGCCACGCCTGCTGAAATAGTGAATATTTTATAGGGAATGGGGGTAAACCCTGCCACTAAGATAGCCCAGAAACCCCAGTCTGAGAACCATCTCTGCGTCATCTCAAAAGCAGCCGCATAATGAGAATCCAATAACCAGGGTGCTATTTTATCAAATGCAAACACACCGATTTCATAACCTAATACTCCACCTAACACAGACATTACCGTCGTTAATGCTGCATAATGCCATGCTTTATCTGGTTTTGCCAAACTCATTGGGGCGAGCATAACATCGGGCGGTACAATAAAAAAAGCAGACTCAGTAAAACTCACCAATGCCAGCCAATACACCGCATAGCGGTGTTTCGCCCACTGCATCGCTTTGGTATAGAGTGCTGCAAACATGTGTATGCTATGCCTGTCCGGCTAGTAGCGGTACAAAACTGACGGTTTCAATCACCGTTTCTTCATAATGTCCATCTGCACGATCAATCACCCGTAAGGTTTGGTTATTTTTATCACCAACCGGAATCACTAGCCGGCCTTGTGGCGCAAGTTGGTCTAATAAGTTTTGCGGAATCTCTTCGGGGGCCGCCGTTACAATAATAGCATCATAAGGCCCATGCTCTTCCCAACCCCAACTGCCATCACTGTGTTTAAGACGGATGTTATTAAGCTTCATTTGATAAAATCGTTCGCGTGCTTGATTTTGTAATGGTGCAATCCGTTCTACGCTAAAGACCCGATCAATCAGCATCGATAACACCGCTGCTTGATAGCCCGAACCCGTGCCAATCTCTAATACACGTCGTACTGGTATTTTTGTAGCCAACACAATTTCAGTCATCTTCGCCACCGTGTAGGGTTGCGAAATAGTTTGATTGTAGCCAATCGCCAATGGCGTATCTTCATAGGCACGTGATGCCAATACATCATCATTCATAAACAAATGACGTGGCAACATCTTCATTACATCTAACACCCGCTCATCCGTAATCCCTTGCGCTTTTAGTCGCGTGATCATCCGATCACGCGTACGCTGCGAGGTCATGCCAATGCCCTGATCCTGCTTAAGCATCTAGGCTAAGCTCCTGTACCCAAGAAGCAACATCATCTAGGGCTTTATAATGGGTTAAATCAATCTGGATCGGCGTAATCGACACTGCACCTTGTCGAATCGCATGAAAATCTGTGCCTGGGCCTGCATCTTGCTCCTCTCCAGCGGGCCCTACCCAATATAAAGGCCTCCCACGGGGATCAACTTCTTTCACTACAGGCTCCGCTTTATGTCGATACCCCAACCGGGTAGATTCAAAGCCTGTTAATTCACCCACTGGTAAATCAGGCACATTAACATTGAGAATCGTATTAGCAGGTAATCTGCTAGTTTGTAGTTGAGAAACTAATTTTGTCGCCACCCACGCGGCCGTATCATAATGTGTGGCCTGCTGACCAACCAAGGAGATGGCAATTGCGGGTAACCCTAAAAATCGTCCTTCCATCGCAGCGGCGACAGTGCCCGAATACAGTACATCATCCCCTAAATTAGCCCCTTCATTAATCCCCGCCACCACCATATCGGGTTCATCATCCAATAAACCCGTAATGGCGAGATGCACACAATCTGTCGGGGTGCCTTCTACCCGATAAAAGCCATTGGAGAGTTGGTTTACACGCAAAGGATTATCCAAGGTTAATGAATTGCTCGCGCCACTCCGGTTCCGATCAGGTGCGACCACTGTGACATCTGCTATTTCTGATAAGGCTGCAGCTAAGGTTTCAATGCCTTCAGCCATATACCCATCATCATTACTGACCAAAATATGCATTGATTAGTGTTCAACCAATTTATTATCTGATTGACCACCACCATAGCTATGGAATTGTAACGGCTCGCCGCCTGCAGTCACTTTCACCGCACAATATTTAAATTCAGGGATTTTCGCATCTGGATCCAACGCCGCATTCGATAATTCATTCGCCGCTGCTTCGTAATAGCAGAAAGCCATAAACACTGCCCCTGTTGGTACCGATTCGTCAGCCCGCGCAATCACAGAGACCGAGCCACGGCGGGTTGATAAGGTCATCAATTCACCCGGTTTAATCCCCATTTCCGCCAAGCTAAAGGGGTGAATAGTTGCCACTGCTTCTGGTTCCAAAGCATCCAATACATTCGACCGACGTGTCATTGAACCCGTATGCCAATGCTCTAACATTCGACCAGTAATCAATACAAATGGATAATCATCATCCGGCCGTTCATCAGGCGGCACAATATCGGCTGGCACAAATAAACCTCGGCCGCCATCGCGCGGGAAATCTTCGGTGAAAATAATCGCTTCGCCTGGGTCGCCTTCTTCTAAGCAAGGATATACAATCGCCCCTTCTGCTTCCAGCCGTTCCCATGTCATCCCCGCCATGGTCGGTAATGCTTGTCGCATTTCTGCAAACACATCCGATGCGTCGTTATAATTCCAATCCAACCCTAAGCCGCGCGCCATCTCTTGGATGATCCATAAATCTTGTTTGGCATCACCTGGTGGCTCAACCGCCTGTCGTGCTAATTGCACCAAGCAATCGGTATTGGTAAAGGTAGCCGTTTTCTCTGCAAAGCCTGATGCAGGTAATACCACATCAGCCAAATAGGCTGTTTCTGTCAAGAAAATATCTTGCACCACCATATGCTCTAGTTCAGACATCGCCAAGCGGGCATGATTTGCATCTGGATCAGACATTGCAGGATTTTCCCCTTCCACATAGAGGCCATGTAGCTTGCCATCATGAATCGCATGCATGATTTCAACCACTGTTAACCCTGGCTTATTATCCACCTCACAACCCCATAGTGCTTCAAAATAGGCATGGGCTTTTTTATCTGTCACTGGTTGGTAATCTGGGAATACCATTGGGATCAAGCCCATATCAGATGCACCTTGCACATTATTCTGCCCACGCAAGGGATGCAAGCCTGTACCCGGCCGGCCAATTTGGCCTGTCATTAACGCCAATGAAATCAAACAACGCGCATTATCAGTACCATGCACATGCTGTGACACGCCCATGCCCCATAAAATAATCGAACCTTTTGAAGTCGCATATAAACGCGCTACTTCTTTCAATGTGTCTGCTGGGATGCCACAAATCGGTTCCATTAATTCAGGTGTGTATTTTTCGAGGTGTTTCTGCATAGCCTCGAACCCTTCCGTACGGTCGGCAATAAAACTCTCATCCACCAAATTTTCAGCGATAATCGTGTGCATCATTGCATTTAACATGGGTACATCGGTACCGGGTTTAAATTGCAACTGATAAGTTGCTTCACGTTTCATTTCTGTGCCACGTGGATCCATTAAGATTAGTTTCGCACCATTACGCACCGCATTCTTAATCCAGCTCGCACCAACGGGATGGTTCACCGTTGGATTCGCACCGATGATCATAATCACCTCGGCCTTATCCACATCCATCACGGGGTTAGATACTGCACCCGAGCCTAATCCTTCCAACAACGCAATAACCGATGAAGCATGACATAGCCGCGTACAGTGATCCACATTATTAGTTCTAAACCCAGTTCGTACCAATTTCTGGAACAAATATGCTTCTTCATTACTACCTTTCGCGCTACCAAACCCTGCCAACGTATTGGGTCCCTGTTCTGCATTATCACGAATTTTAACAAACCCACCTGCCGCAACGGCCAAGGCTTCTTCCCATGTCGCTTCACGGAACACGCTGTTCCAATTATTCGGATCAACCGTAAAATCAGCTGTTTTAGGCACATCATCACGACGAATCAACGGCTTGGTTAAACGATGAGGATGATGAATATAATCAAAGCCATAGCGCCCTTTCACACATAAACGCCCATCATTAGCAGGCCCATCGCGGCCTTCTATATAAATAATTTTGTCGTCTTTCACGTTATACGTCATCTGACAACCGATACCACAGAAAGGACACAGTGAATCTACTTTCTTATCAGGTTCCACTAAGCCCACTTCATCAGCAGGCATCAAGGCTCCCGTTGGGCACGCTTCCACACACTCGCCACAAGCCACACACGAACTCTCGCCCATCGCATCATCTTGATCAAACACGATATTGGTATAGCGGCCCCGGAAAGCCAAGCCTATTACGTCATTATTTTGTTCATCCCGACACGCACGTACACAACGTGTACATTGAATACAGGCATCTAGATTCACCGCAATGCCAGGATGTGACAAATCGGCTTCTCGCTGCTCCCGCGCTTCAAACCGCGGCAAACCAATATCCAGCTTACCCGCCCAATAATCTAATTCTGAATTCAAGGTGTAAGGTGAATCAAC